>CANJPM010000147.1 GCA_947476075.1 Beijerinckiaceae bacterium | reverse complement strand
CGCGGCCGCGTCATCACCGGCGCCAACAAGCGTCCGTTGAAGTCGCTCGCCGACATGCTCAAGGGCAAGCAGGGCCGCTTCCGTCAGAACCTGCTCGGCAAGCGCGTCGATTACTCGGGCCGCTCCGTCATCGTGGTGGGACCCGAGCTGAAGCTGCATCAGTGCGGCCTGCCCAAGAAGATGGCGCTTGAGCTGTTCAAGCCATTCATCTACTCGCGCCTCGACGCCAAGGGTTTCTCGGCCACCGTCAAGCAGGCCAAGAAGCTCGTTGAAAAAGAGAAGCCGGAAGTTTGGGACATCCTCGACGAGGTTATCCGCGAGCATCCGATCCTGCTCAACCGCGCCCCCACGCTCCATCGCCTCGGCATTCAGGCGTTCGAGCCGGTGCTGATCGAAGGCAAGGCGATCCAGCTGCATCCGCTGGTTTGCGCCGCTTTCAACGCCGACTTCGACGGCGACCAAATGGCCGTGCACGTTCCGCTCTCGCTTGAAGCGCAGCTTGAAGCGCGCGTGCTGATGATGTCGACGAACAACATTCTGCATCCCGCGAACGGTCTGCCGATCATCGTGCCGTCGCAGGATATTGTTCTGGGATTGTATTATCTCTCCCTGATGGTCGATGGCGACATCGGGCAGGGCATGGCGTTCTCGTCGCAGGCCGAGATCGAGCATGCGCTGCATGCGAAGGCGATCACGCTTCATTCCAAGATCAAGGGCCGCGCCTGGACCTATGACGAAAACGGCAAGCGCGTTTCGAAAATCTTCGATACGACGCCGGGCCGCATGATCCTTGCGCAGCTTCTTCCCGCTCACCAGAAGATCCCCTTCGACGTCGCCAACAGGCTGATGACGAAGAAGGAAATTTCGTCGATGATCGACACCGTCTACCGCAATTGCGGACAGAAGGAGACGGTGATCTTCTGCGATCGTATTATGGCGCTGGGCTTCCGCGAAGCTTTCAAGGCGGGCATTTCCTTCGGCAAGGACGACATGGTCGTGCCGGAAACGAAGGAATCCATCGTCGGCTCCACGCAATCCCTGGCGAAGGAATACGAGCAGCAATACAACGACGGCCTGATCACGCAGGGTGAAAAGTACAACAAGGTGATCGACGCCTGGGCCAAGTGCTCGGACAAGCTCGCCGAAGAGATGATGGTGCGCATTTCGACCGTGAAGAAGGACGATTCCGGTCGCGACAAGCCAATCAACTCGATCTACATGATGTCGCATTCGGGCGCGCGCGGTTCGCCAACCCAGATGCGCCAGCTCGCCGCCATGCGCGGCCTGATGGCCAAGCCGTCGGGCGAGATCATCGAGACGCCGATCATCTCGAACTTCAAAGAAGGCCTCACGGTTCTCGAATACTTCAACTCGACTCACGGCGCCCGCAAGGGTCTCGCCGACACCGCGTTGAAGACCGCGAACTCCGGCTACCTGACCCGTCGTCTCGTCGACGTGGCGCAGGATTCGATCATCACCGAGCGTGATTGCGGCTCAAAGGGCGGCATTCGCATGCGCGCTATTGTGGACGCAGGTACGGTCGTCGCCTCGCTGGCGAGCCGCATCCTTGGCCGCACTGCGGCCGAGGATCTGGTGGACATCAACGGCAAGGTCGTTGTGGCCGCCGGCACGATGATCGAGGAATGGCATGTTGAGCCGATCAATGCGGCGGGCATCCAGGAAGTGAAGATTCGCTCGGTGCTCACCTGCGAAGCCAAGAATGGCGTTTGCGGCAATTGCTACGGACGCGATCTGGCGCGCGGCACGACGGTCAACATGGGCGAAGCGGTTGGCGTTATCGCCGCCCAGTCCATCGGCGAGCCGGGCACCCAGCTCACCATGCGCACGTTCCACATCGGCGGCGCGGCTCAGATCGCCGATCAATCTTTCATCGAGTCGAACTTTGAAGGCACGGTGCGCATTCGCAATCGTCATCTGGCCCGAAACAACGACGGCGATTTGATGGTGATGGCGCGCAACGTCGCGATCGTCATCGTCGGCGGCGACGGCGTGGAACGCGCCGTTCACCGCGTCATCTATGGCGCCCGCATGAAGGTGGACGAGGGCGATGTGGTGAAGCGCGGCCAGCGTCTGGCCGAGTGGGATCCCTACACCCGCCCCATCATGTCCGAAGTCGACGGCGTGGTCGGGTTCGAGGATTTGGTCGAAGGTCAGTCCATGACCGAGACAGCCGACGAGTCGACGGGCATCACCAAGCGCATGGTCATCGACTGGCGCCTCAACCAGCGTTCGGCGACCCTCAAGCCTGCGATCCTGATCAAGGACGATGCGGGCAAGATCGCCAAGCTGCTGCGTGGCGGCGACGCGCGCTACTCGCTCCCTGTTGAGTCGATTATCGCGACCGAGCCTGGCGCCGTTGTGAAGGCGGGCGACGTGATCGCCCGTATCTCGATGGAATCCGCCAAGACCCGCGACATCACGGGTGGTCTGCCGCGTGTGGCTGAACTCTTCGAAGCGCGTCGTCCCAAGGATCATGCGATCATCGCCGAGATCACGGGCACGGTTAAGTTCGGCCGCGATTACAAGAACAAGCAGCGGATCGAAATTATTCCGCAGGAAGAGGGCGGCGAATCCGTCGAGTACCTGATCCCCAAGGGCAAGCACATCCATCTTCAGGATGGCGACGTCGTGGAGAAGGGCGATTACATCGTCGACGGCAATCCGGCGCCGCACGACATTCTGGCGATAAAGGGCGTGGAAGAGCTTGCTGCCTTCCTCGTCAATGAAATCCAGGAAGTCTATCGTCTGCAGGGCGTGATGATCAACGACAAGCACATCGAAGTGATTGTCCGCCAGATGCTCCAGAAGGTCGACATCACCGAAGTCGGCGACACTGAATACCTGAACGGCGAGCAGGTTGACCGCAGCGATCTCGATGCGCTCAACGAGCGTCTGATCTCGGAAGGCAAGCGCCCCGGCGCCGGCACTCCTGTTCTGCTGGGCATCACCAAGGCCAGCTTGCAGACGCGTTCCTTCATCTCGGCGGCCTCGTTCCAGGAGACGACCCGCGTGCTGACCGAAGCCGCCGTCAACGGCAAGGTAGATACGCTGGAAGGCCTGAAGGAAAACGTGATCGTGGGTCGCCTGATTCCGGCGGGCACAGGCGCGGCGATGGCCAAGCTGCGTCGCGTGGCGACGATGCGCGACGAGATGATCCTCGCGCAGAAGGCACAGGATTCCGAAGGGCATCCGGTTCCGCGTCTGCCTGCTGCCGAGTGATTTTCGGCTCTCGACGTTAACCAAAAGATCAGGCCGCCCTTCGGGGCGGCCTTTTTCGTCTTATGGCCCAAATTGCGCGCAACCAGAGCGTCGTTCCCGGCATTAACCACTCGACCCCGCAACGCGTCCGGCGCTGCGGTCCGATGAGTTAAACAGGGTGTATGTGTATGACAATGAGCGTAATTCCCCATCAAGGCTCTCGCCATGCCGAGGCTGAAGCCTGGTCAGGGTCAGGACATAATGGGGAGCGAAAGCCAGCCGAAGTGATCGCCCCGATCATCGCAGGCGCCCGTGCGCGCGGCATCGCCGACGCGCTCGAAATGTTGGGCGAGGCGGCTGTTCTGCTCGACTTCCACGGCTGTGTCTTGCACGTGGGCGAAAGCGCCAAGCCGCTGATGGGATGTGCGCTGTCGATCACAAGGGATCATTTGACAGCGGCCAGCAGCAAAAGCGCCGAAGCCGTCCAGCGCTTGCTGGAAGCGGCGCTCTGCGAAACCAGCCGTGGTCGACTGGAAGAGGACCTGCTCTGCGCCGAGCATGGCATGCGTCAGCGCGTGCGTCTCTACCGTGTCGACAATTGCGGCGACAGGCGGCAATTGCTTTGCGCTGTGCTGGTTCTGGAGCCGCCGCGTCGGGTGCGCCGCCTGAGCGCGCGCACCCGCAAGTCGGAGGATGTCGCCGCCTAGTCCAGCTTCACGGCGGACTTGCGCACCACGTCGCCCCAGCGCGCCACTTCCGCCGTGACGAATTTGGCGAAATCCGCGCCGTAGAGGTTTGGCGCGTCGGAGCCATTCTTGCGCCAGGTTTCAATCACGACAGGGTTGGCGAGCGCTTTCTTGAGTTCGTCGGTCATGCGTTCAATGACAGGCGCCGGCGTCCCCTTTGGCGCCCATATGGCGTACCAGGTCGAGACTTCGTAATCCTTCAGCCCAGCTTCGGCTGCTGTCGGGACATCGGGGAAGGCAGATGCGCGTTTGGGCGCGGCGACGGCCAGAGCGCGCAATTTACCGCCCTCGATCTGCGCCGCCGACGAGCCAAGACCGTCGAACATCATCTGCACATGGCCTGCCACCAAATCCTGCATGGCGGGGCCAGCGCCGCGATAAGGCACATGGGTGAGCTGCGTTCCCGTCAGCATTTTGAACAATTCGCCCGCCAGATGATGCGTCGTGCCATTGCCTGCGGAACCGAAATTCAGCTTGTCCGGATTGGCTTTGGCGTAGGCGATAAATTCCTTCAGATCCTTCCCCGGAACGCCTGGATGCACGGCGATGACTTGCGGAGGCTGGGCCACGACGCCGATAGGTATGAAATCGGTCTCGATATTGTAATCGAGCTTGGGATAGAGCGCGGGCGCAATGGCGTGGTGGGCGGCGCCAATGAAGAATGTGTATCCGTCTCCCGGCGCCTTGGCCGCTACCGAGGCGCCGACGGTGCCGCCTGCGCCGCCGCGATTTTCAATAAGGATGCGCTGCCCAAGTTGCGTTTCGAGATGGGCTGCGAGCGGGCGGGCGAAAGCGTCCGTGCCGCCGCCGGCGGGGAAGGGCACAACGAAAGTGACCGGCTTTTGCGGCCAGCTTTGCGCGAGCGCGCCTCCGGCGGCGAGCGTGAGCGCGGCGAAGGCAAGTCCAAACGATCTCATGGTGCGTTTCATATTCCCCTCCCTCGCAGCCGCTTGTTGGGCGATCTTCAATGCAAGTTTAGGCCTCGGCGTGGGAATGGCAAGCAGGGGCGCAGCCTAAACCGCCGCCTTCCACCGCCGCAGCAAAAGCGCATTCGCGACCACGCTGAACGATGACAGCGCCATAGCGGCGCCGGCGTAAACCGGATCGAGCAGTCCGAAGGCGGCTATGGGCATGCCTACGACATTGTAGACGAACGCCCAGAACAGGCCCTGACGGATTTTCGCGTAAGTGGCGCGGCTGATGTCGATGGCGTCGGCGATCAGCAGCGGGTCGCTGCGCATCAGCGTCACGCCGGCGGTGTTCATGGCGACATCCGCACCGGCGCCCATGGCGATGCCAACGTCGGCGGCGGCCAAAGCCGGCGCATCGTTGACGCCATCCCCGACCATAGCCACATGCCTGCCTTCCTTGCGCAAGCCTTCAACCGCAGCGGCTTTGCCTTCTGGCAGAACGCCTGCGAACACGCGCTCGACGCCGACAAGCTGCGCGACATAAGCGGCGGTGCGCTCGTTGTCCCCCGTGATGAGATAGGGCGTAACGCCAGCAGCAATCAGCCTCTGAACCGCCTGCGCCGCATGGGGCTTGATGGGGTCGGCGACGCCGATCACGCCCAGCAGGCGCGGCTGCTCCGTGCACTCGCCAATCCACATGACGGTTCGCCCTTGAATCTCCAGTTCGGCGGCGCGCGCCTCCAATGCGCTGGCGTCGATATTGTATTCGCCCATCAGCCGCCGATTGCCGATGGCCAGCGCGCGCCCGTCCACGTTTGCCGTCAGGCCGCGTCCGGTCTGCGACTGGAATTGTTCGACGCGGGGCAGGGGAGTCGTTTCCTGATAATGCGTAAGGATGGCGTGGGCGAGCGGATGCTCGCTGCCCTGCTGTGCGGCTGCGGCCAATCGCAACAAGTCGCCCTCGCTTGTGGGCGCCAGCGCGATGATGTCGGTGACGGCAGGTTTGCCTTCGGTGAGCGTGCCGGTTTTGTCGAGGATCACGGTGTCGACGTTTCGCCCATGCTCCAGCGCTTGCGGGTCTCGAATGAGAATGCCAGCGCGCGCCGCCGCGCCTGTGCCGACCATGAACGCGGTTGGCGTGGCCAGCCCCAAAGCGCACGGGCAGGCGATCACCATCACGCTGACAGCTGCGATGAGCCCGCCAGCAAAATCCCCGGCCAGCGACCAGCCGGCAAGCGTGATCGCCGCCACCACCAGCACGACAGGCACGAAGACCGCCGAGACTCGATCAACCAGCTTTTGCACCGGCACCTTTTTGGCCTGCGCCGATTCCACAAGCGCGATGATGCGCGCCAAAGCCGATTGCGCGCCCACGGCGATCGTTTCCACGCGCAGCAGGCCGGAGCCGTTGATCGAGCCGCCGATAACCTTGTCGCCTGCGTGCTTTTCAACTGGCAGGCTTTCGCCGGTGATGAGGCTCTCATCAAGCGCGCTCTGGCCCTCAATAATGCGGCCATCGACGGGCGCGCGCTCCCCGGGGCGCATCACGACGACATCGCCGACGCTGACAGCCGACACCGGCACTTCGATCTCGGTTCCATTGCGCTCGATCCGCGCATTCTCAGGCCGCAGCGCCATCAGGCTGCGGATCGCCAGCGTGGTCGAGCGCTTGGCGCGCGTCTCAAGCCATTTGCCCAGCAGCACCAGTGCAATCACGACGGCGGCGGCTTCAAAATATAAATGGTGCGCGTGGGGTTGCGTGAGCAGCCAGAGCGAAAAGAAATAAGCGGCCGACGTGCCAAGCGCCACCAGCAAATCCATATTGCCCGAGCCTGCGCGCACTGCTTTCCATGCGGCGACATAGAAGCGTCCGCCAAGCACGAATTGCACCGGCGTCGCGAGCAATAATTGCACCCAGCCGGGCAGGGGGATTCCAAACATCGGCAGCATGAGAGGGGCGGCCAGCGCAATAGCTGCGACCACGCGCCAGCCTTCCGCACGCCGTCTGGCGGCGTCGCGCGCCTCGGCTTGGGCATTGCGACCAGCGTCGTCGGTGAGCAGCCGCGCGCCATAGCCCGCATCCTCCACCGCGCCGATGAGATCTACGGCGCGCACGCCGACGCCCTCGACGTCTGCGGTTTCTGTCGCGAGGTTCACTTCGGCCTTTGTTATCCCGGGCACGCTCAGCAGAGCTTTTTCAACGCGTCCGACGCAGGTCGCGCAGGTCATGCCCTCAATGATGAGCCGATAATGCGCGTTTGGCACGTCGTAGCCGGCCGCTTTAATCGCGCACACGAGATCGGTTGGCGTTGCGCTTTGCGGGTCATAGGCAATGTGAGCCTGTTCGCCCGCAAGGTTCACCTGCGCGCTCACGCCGGGGAGTTGGGCCAGTGCGCTTTCCACGCGGCCTGCGCAGGTTGCGCAGGTCATGCCCTCGATCGGCAGGACGATATTGGCGCGGGCTGTGAGATCGTCCATGCGGCTGCTCCTGTGTGTAACACTTAGGGCTGCGGCAGGCATTCACCAAGAAGGGGCGAATAGCGAATGGCGAGCGGGGAGCAGAAAAGTGCTGCGCCGCTTTGGATTGCGGTCGGGAGCGCTGCGGTCCAGTGGCCGCCGTCTCAGGGCTTCCATGCGGTAAAATTAATCACCGCCGACTTGCCGCTATGGGCGCCGCCCTCGTGCATCTCAAGCTCCTCCTCGACGATCCGCAGGTCGCGCCAGCCCGCGAACTCGGTCTCCAAAAGCTCGCGCGTATACAGATGATCGAGTTGCTTGGGCCCGCCGGTGCCGTAGTCGAGCTGTTTGGGTGTGTAGCCCTGAATGATCAGCAGCCCGCCTGATTTCAGCGCGCGCTTCATGCCGTCCCATTTGGCGCGGCGTTGCTGCGGGTCGCTGAACTGGGTGAAGATCTCGGCCACCACATCATAGGCGTCGGCCGGGTAGGGCCAAGTGTGCACGTCGGCCAGCTCAAAGCTCACGGTTGCGCCGCTCTCTTGCGCGAGCGCCGCCGCCTTTTTCTGGGCTGTGGGGGAGAAGTCTATCGATAGCGTCTCAAGCCCCTGCAGCGCCAGCCAGAAGCCGTTGCGCCCCTCGCCGTCGGCGACAGCGAGCGCCTTGCCCGAGACCGGCAGCAGCGGCTTGCAGGAGGCGATGAAATAATTGGGCGCGCGCCCAAAAATGTACTCGGGAGCTGCATAGCGGCCTTCCCAGCGATCAAACTCACTCATGGCATTTTCTCCCTGAACGTCTTCCGCAGGTTAGACCTCATGGGGGGGAGGACGTCCAGTCCGCCATTTAGTCAGCAGCCCCGCCCGCTTGACGGTTTCCCGCGATGCGTTACGAACGCGGCGGAACGCAGACGGGCGCCACAAGAGCGCTCAGGAGGAAGCTGACATGAGCGCGCAAGAGACATCGCAAGAGACGCCTGCACCCACGGTCGCCCAAACCTACATGTCGGCTCTCAAGAGCTGCGGCATCCGCCACGTCTTCGCCAACGGCGGCACCGACTTTGCCCCCATCATCGAGGGCATTTTGATGAACTGGAAGGCGGGCGGGGACATGCCCGAGTTCGTCACCGTTCCTCATGAGAACGTCGCTATCGCCATGGCGCAGGGCTATTACAAAATCAGCGGCCAGATGGCCGGCGTGATGGTCCACGTCAATGTTGGCACCGCCAACACCATTTGCGGACTGATGAACGCCGCGCGCGACAACGTGCCATTGCTGCTGGCGGCCGGACGCACGCCCCTCACCGAGACGGGAGATGCGGGCTCGCGCGACGTGCCGATTCATTGGGCGCAGGAGAATTTTGACCAGGGCGGCAGCGTTCGCGAGCACGTGAAATGGGATTACGAGCTGCGGCAGGGGCAGCCGGTCAACACCATGGTTGCGCGCGCCGTCGACATCGCCATGAGCGAGCCGCGCGGCCCGGTCTATTTGACGCTGCCGCGTGAAGTGCTTGGCGCGACAGATTCCAATCCCGGCCCCGCGCCGCGCGCCCGCTCTTTTGGCGCCATGGCCGCAGTTCCAGCGGTAGCCGCCCTCGAGCAGGCGGCCGATATGATCGCCGCCGCCCAGAACCCGGTCATCGTGATGACAAGCGCCGCCAATGCTGCGACCTTCACAGCTCTTGGCGAAATCGCGCAGGCTCACGCCATCGGCGTACTGACCGGCCCGCATGCGGCCATAGCCTCCAGCCATGGCATGAACCTTGGCCTTGTGAACGCGCCGGCCCTGAAGGCGGCGGATCTGATCGTCGTGCTCGATTCTGTTGTGCCCTGGGTGCCCCACAGCGTTCAGCCCAATTCGGACGTGAAGCTGATCCACATCGCCCCGGACCCCTTGTTCGCGCGCTACCCGTTCCGTGGGTTCG
>CANJPM010000146.1 GCA_947476075.1 Beijerinckiaceae bacterium | reverse complement strand
CGATTGCAGGGGGGAATCCAGCTGGAGGAGCGAGGGGGGAGTGGGGAGTGCACCCGCGTCTTGAGTAGTGGGTGCCGATGTGGACCGCAGGCTTCCAGCCAACAAGTATAAGCGAAGTGATTGCGTCATGGATCAATGTACAGCTCAAGAAGCTGCTATCGACGAGAAAAAGGTACTACAGTCCCCGACCCTGTAGGTTTTTCCGAGCTGACATTTGATAACGTTTTAAGGTGGACGAGTTCTCCTGCTTTTTCGAGGAACCATCCTGATGCTAGGCCTGCGAGCCGCTCAATGTCCTCCGATGCCATGATGAATTCAACAGCGAGAAGGTCGAGTTTTGTGCGAACACCGGAACTCACCACAAGATTGAGGGCTTCGCGCAAAGTTCGGGGCTCCGAAAGCGACCATTCACGATCCATTGGTTCTTCCTTGGTCCATCCTTTGGCAGACCTGAGCTTATAAAGGTCGGTTTTGGTATCTTTGTCGATCACATCCAGATCTGCAAGCCGCCGAATCTGCGCCCCGATAGATGTACGCCACCGCCCCTTGAGAGCGAGAAACTGCGCAAGAGAGACACGCTCAACTTCATAGGGAAAAGTGGTTGAAGGCATGAGGAATGCGCCCGCTAGCCGGTACGCCTGTTTTTCGATTTCGTCGATATTGTCTCGAAATTCATCCTTAGTGACATTACGATGAAGCACGGCGTGTGCAAGCTCATGCGCCGCGTCCATTTGACGGCGCGGGAAGGACATTTTGTCTGTGGCTAGCAGCACGTGAGGGCGCTCATCCACTGGCGACCAGCTACACAGACCATCAAGGCGGCTTGTACCCATTTCAAGTGTGCTAACAATGACGCCGATACGTTCGAGAAGAGCGACCATATCTCCGCATGGTCCTTCCCCCATTCTCCAATGGTGCCGGAGTTCGAGGGCAATCCTCTCAATGTCGTTTTCTCGAAGCTGTTTCCATGACGCTCCCGCGAGCACATTAGGTATATTGACCGCAGGGAAATCAACATAGTGCTGCAAGACGGCACTCAGCTCCTGAAGCCAGCCCATTTGCGACTTTTGGTAGCGAAGATCTACAACCAAGTTGCTCGAAAGCGCGCGCTGAAACATAGGGCGCGAAGATGTGGAGACAGGACGCAAGAAAAATTCACGGCGCAGGTTAAGTCTTTTTGCGAGGTCAGAGAGAGTTTCGGCTTCAGGCGCGGCTTCTCCACTTTCCCAGCGGCTTATGGCGCTTGGCTTGACGCCCAGCATTTCAGCCAATTCTTTCTGTGTTTTAATGCGACGCGCCGCCCGAGCTTCTTCAAGCCGGGCAGGCACGAATCCGGGTGTCCCTATACGCATGGTTTTCTCTCTATTCCCCGATCCCTCCCGCTCACGTGAGAGAGATCACTTCGTTCCGGTGTTTTTCTTTTCTTCATCCGGAACAGATTCGGGCGGTACGTATGGCGTAAAGCCCCTCTTTAACGTAACAGGCGCAGTCGGAGGCGTTGGTGGCGATGCTGAAGGAGTCGGCCCGACTCCAACCCCGCTCATAAACTTGCTAAAGGGCTTATAAAACAAAAAAGTCTCGTATTTCGAATCCACGATGCCAATGGCCATTTCCTCGATCATCCCAGCCCGCACGCGGTCACGCGAGATGAGCAGAAGGACAAATACATCACCCATTTTCGGGCCGTCCTTGTCGAACATCCCCGGCGTCAAGTAGCAATTTATCTGCACGGCGGCGAGGCGAGACTTATTCTTGGATGGCAGCGCCTTGGGCTCTGGCATTGTAGCCAAGCCGAAAATGAACCCTTGCCCTTCGACTTCGAAGCGGCAGAAGGGCTGGAAAACCTTCAGATCTGTCTTGGGTATTACCCCGCCGTCGAGGAGCTTTCCGCCGTGGAACTGGCAAATCTCTTCAAAGCGCTCCTCCATCATACGAAAACGGAGTTGGCCCTCAGCGCTCCGCGCCCGGCGTCGATCCTTTAGGCCCGAATAATCACGGACAATGTCACGCGCCTTGCGCGCTTCACCCTTGAGCCCGTCCTCGAGCCCCAAGAGTAGGTCTTTCGTGAGCGCAACATGCAGCAGGTGAACAAAAGGCGGAATCAGCATGTACGAATCTCCAAAAAATTGCTCCAATGACGAATTGGTATAATAAAAATTGCTTGAGTGCAATATCTTCTGGAAAGAGAACGCGCGGTCGATAGTTTGGGATCAGAGGTTTCCTGCTGCCTGCTGCCTACTGCCTACTGCCTACTCCCTCCCCTCACACCACAATCTCAATTCCCCCCACAACCCGCCTCGGCCATTTCCCCGGCGCCATCAGGATCGCGTCGCCGCGCAACGTTCGGGTCATCGACCATGGGTTGCGGGAGACCCAGACGCGGGCGGCGCGGCTCATGCGGCGCCCTTTATCTGGCGTGATCGAGAGGGCGGCGGCGTCCAGATTCGCGCGGGCTTTGACTTCCACGAAAGCCACCACGTTCCCGCGCATGGCGATGACGTCGATTTCGCCGCCCGAGGCCAGATAGCGGCGGGCGAGGATGCGCCAACCGGTGGCGCGCAGGTAAAGCACCGCCAGCGTTTCGGCGCGCAGGCCCAGCAAATAGGCGCGGCGCTTTTTGGGGATCATTTCTCGGCGGCAAGCTCGATGGCGCGGGCGTAGACTTTGCGGCGCGGCACGCCGGTTTGCGCCGACACCACGGCGGCGGCGTCCTTGACCGAATGTTTGGTCAGCGCCTCGCGCAGCTTTTCGTCGAGATCGCCGGCGTCAATTTCAGCGTTTTGCCCGGGCGGGCCGACCAGCAGTACGATTTCGCCGCGCGGCGTCGGCTCGTCGGCGAATTCCGCCGCCAGTTTGGACAGGCTTCCGCGCCGCACGGTTTCGAACTTTTTGGTCAGCTCCCGGCAGACGGCGGCCTCGCGGTCGCCGAGCACGGCGGCAAGGTCCGCCAGACATTCGGCGGTGCGCCGCGCCGATTCAAAAAAGATCAGCGTGCCGGGAATGGGCGCGAGCGCGGAAATGCGCTGGCGCCGGGCGGCGCTTTTTTGCGGCAGGAAGCCCTCAAAGAAAAAGCGGTCCGTCGGCAGGCCCGCCACCACAAGAGCCGCCAGAACCGCGGAAGGGCCGGGCACGCCAAAGACGGCAAAGCCCTGCGCCACGGAATCGGCCACCAGTTTGAAGCCGGGATCGGAGACCAGCGGCGTTCCTGCATCCGAGACAAGGGCCAGCGCGGCGCCTGCCTCAAGCCGGGCCAGCAAATGCGGACGCATCACGGCGGCGTTGTGCTCGTGATAGGCCACAAGCGGCGTGGAGATGCCGTAATGAGCGAGCAGGGTCTTGGTGACGCGCGTATCTTCGGCCAGCACTACGTCTGCGGCCGCCAGCGTGGCCAAAGCGCGAAACGACACGTCCTGCAAATTGCCGATAGGGGTCGCCACCACATGAAGGCCCGGGCTGAGCTTTTGCGCTTCAGCGCGCAGGCCAAAGGCGGTGTAGGACGGCGAATGCCTGTTTGGCGCTGAATCATGCTCCATTGGCGCAAAATAACCCGGCCGCGCCGTTCTGTAAACCATCCTCTTAAGTTCTTTATAACGAACAGCGGCGTCGAGCCGATAAGTTTTGGTTTCGATTTGCCGCTCAACGTTGCATAAACGCCCATGGTGCAGGCGCGGTTCAACCGCGTCTGGCGCCCTGTTCAAACGCGTCCGTTTTTAATGGCGCGAAATCAGGCGGATCGTCCATGCTCTCTTTTCGCTCCGTAGCCCGCGTTTCGAATGCTTGCTCCCTGCTCTGGCGCGCTCTGGCGCTGACCGGCGGCCTCGCCCTTGCCGGTTGCGGACCCTATGGCCTGAGCCGCCCGATCGCCGAGGCTCCGCCTGCGCCCGAGATCGCAGGCGCGCTGGCCGGCGCGACGCTGGGTTCGGGCAAGACGCGGATCGCGCTGATCGTGCCGCTGAGCCAGAGCGACGGATCGAGCCTGGTCGGCCAATCGCTGCGCAACGCCGCCGAGCTGGCAATTTCGGAAGCTGGCGAGAGCGCCGTCACCGTGCTCATCAAGGACGATCAATCGACGCCCGACGGCGCGCGTCTGGCCGCGCAGGCCGCGCTTGAGGAAGGCGCGCAGGTCATCATTGGTCCGCTCTACGCCAATAATGTGCGCGAAGTCGGCCGCCTTGCACGGGCGGCGCAAAAGCCGGTGATCGCCTTTTCCACCGACGCCACCACCAGCGCGGGCGGCGTCTACCTGCTGTCGTTCCTCGTTGAGAGCTATGTGGACCGTATCGTCAATTTTGCGGCCTCGCGCGGCAAGAAGAGCTTTGCGGCGCTCGTGCCCGAGAGCGATTACGGCAATGTCGCGGTGGCGCAATTCCAGCAAACGGCGGCGGCGCGCGGCGTTCGCGTAATCTCGATAGAGCGCTACCCGGCCGGCGGCGCGCTGGCGGCCGCACAACGCATTGCGGCGCTTGGCTCGCAGGCGGACGCTTTGTTCATTCCCGAACAGGCCGACCAGATGCCCGCCGTGTCGCAGGCGCTGACCACAGCCGGCATCGATCCCAGGCGAATCCAGATTCTGGGCACAGGCCTGTGGAATGATTCGCGCGTGCTGCGTCTGCCGCAATTGCAGGGCGCGTGGTTCGCAGCGCCAGAGAACGGCGGCTTCAACGCCTTCGCCGCCAAATATCGCGCCAAATTCAATTCCGACCCGACGCGCATCGCCACGCTCGCCTATGACGCGGTGTCGCTGGCCGCGGCATTGGGGGCGCAAGGCCTGGGATATGGCGAGAGCGTTCTCACCAATTCATCGGGCTTCAATGGCGCCGACGGCCTGTTCCGGTTCCGCGCCGATGGGCAGAACGAACGCGGCCTGAGCGTGTTTCAGGTGCGTGAAGGCGGCACGACCGTGGTCAGTCCCGCCCCCCGCAGCTTTGGTTCGCCTTCGGGGACCTGAAGGCGAGCGCGGCTTTCAGGCTGCTTGCTTCAGGCCACTTGCGCGAGCTTGTCGGCCTTGCCGCGCAGCATGGCGGCGGCGACCAGAATGCGCGCCTCCTCCGCATCGCCCCAGCCCAGCATCTTCACCCATTTGCCGGCCTCAAGATCCTTGTAATGCGCGAAAAAGTGCTCGATCTGGCGCAACGTGATCTCCGGCACGTCGGCAACGTCGCGCACATTGTCGTAACGGCGGGTGAGCTTGTTTTCAGGCACGCAGAGAATCTTCTCGTCGATCCCCGCCTCGTCCTCCATCTTCAGCACGCCGATCACGCGGCATGACATCACGGCGCCGGGCATAATGGCGCGGGTGTTGGCGATAATCACGTCGCACGGGTCGCCATCGCCCGACAGCGTGTTGGGGATGAAACCGTAATTTCCAGGGTAGCGCATCGGCGTGTACAGAAAGCGATCAACGAACAGCGCCCCGGAGGCCTTGTCGATTTCGTATTTGATAGGCTCCCCGCCGATTGGGACTTCAATCACCACATTGACCACGTTGGGCGCGTCAGCGCCAACGGAAACAGCTTCCAAATTCATTTAAGAAAACTCCTCACCAGCAAAACATGTTAGGCGCCATGACGGCCGCCAAAATCAATTAAACGCTATCCACAATTAAAAGGCCGGCTGCAAATCAGCAACCGGCCATAACCTGCCTCAAGGTCAGTTAACGCCTCGTGACGAAATCTATTCGCGCACGACTTTAAATGGCTTCTCGCCATTTGGCCCTTTGGCTTTGCCTTCCATCGCATTGCCATTGATGCGGGTGGAATATTCCACCCCGCCGGCGGTGAAAACGATATTTTCGCCGTTGACCTTGCCCTGGGTGATGGAATGAACCGATCCGCCTGCGCGGACCGAGCCCGTCAGCATCTGGTACCTTTGCTCAAGGGCGACCTCGCCATCGCCGCCGGTCCAGCGACCCTCGACTTTGGCGGGCACAATCCACAACAGGGCGCGGCAATAAGAGGTGCAATCGCCGCCGGCCTCGGCCATTTCGTCAGGCGTCCAGTCGCCCATGTCAAACGTATTCGACACGACGCGCACGCCTGGCTTCAAATCAAGAATCCTGGGCCGCAAGCGGCGGTTGATATCGGGCAGCAGGAACATGGTGATGACCTGGGCCTTCGAGAAATCGGTCTCGAACAAATCAGCCTTCTCGAATTTCGCCTTGGCGGACACGCCTTCTTTCTCGGCGTTCCGGCGCGACAATTCCACCATGTCGGGATTGTATTCGATGCCCAGAGCGTTGATGCCGCGCTTGGCGGCTGTGATGACGGTGCGCCCGTCGCCCGAACCCAGATCCATCAGGAAATCGGCCGGACTGGCTTTGGCCATCTCGAGCATGCGGTCGACGAGCGCTTGCGGGCTTGGCACCCAGACGACGTCCTTGCCGCGCTGGCCTACGGTCGGCTGGTAGACGCTCGACGCCTCCTGCGCGCTTGCGCTCAGCGGCGCCAGTGAAAACGCCGCCGCCAACGCCGCCGCCGCCAGAGCGCCGCGTCGCGTCATCTGATACCCACGCATGCATGTGCCTCCATTCATGAACCGGCTTCCAACCGGATAGTTCAAGATTAGCGGGCTACCACAGCCTTGTCAGCCGCACCCGCGCAAGATTGCGCCTGACCGGGGGCCAGGCGTCAACAATGCCTGCGCGCGCCAGCCTAGGGGGCCGAAACGCCCGCACCCTCAGGGCACGCAACGCCGGTGCCGCCGAGCCCGCAATAGCCGCCCGGCTCTTTGGCCAGATATTGCTGATGATAGCTCTCTGCGTAATAGAACGGGCCAGCTTCTACGATTTCGGTCGTGATCGCGCCAAAGCCTTTGGCGGTGAGAGCTTGCTGGTAGGCGTCGCGGCTGGCCTGCGCGGGCGCGCGCTGGGCAGGATCGGTCAGATAAATCCCGGAGCGATATTGCGTGCCCGCATCATTGCCCTGACGCATGCCCTGCGTGGGGTTGTGGCTCTCCCAAAACGTCTTCAGCAAGGTCTCGAACGAGATAGCCTTGGGATCGAACGCCACCAGCACGACCTCGTTATGGCCGGTGCGTCCGGTGCAAACCTCCTCATAGGTGGGGTTTGGCGTGTAGCCGCCGCAATAACCGACCGCTGTGGAATAGACGCCCGCGCCCATTTGCCAGAACTTGCGTTCCGCGCCCCAGAAACAACCGAGGCCAAAAATCGCCGTCTGCGCGCCGGCGGGCCAGGGCGGATGAATCCGCGCGCCCGACACGTAATGCGTCTGGGAGCAGACTATGGGCTCCAGACGCCCGGGAAGCGCCTCTTGCGCGCTCACCATTTCAGCTTTGTTGCGGAAAAAAAACATTGCGCACTCCATTTGCGCTCAAGATAGGGCGCTGCGACAGCATGTCCAATGGCCGCTCAGGCGCGGCTTACGCGATCCAGCGTCTCCTGCCTGCGCTGCGCCAGCCAGAGCAACAACATTCCCAACAGGCCAAAGACCAGAAACGTGGGCAGCAGGAACACAGAAAGCAGGAAGGGATCCCAAACCAGTGGATGCAAATGGCGCTCGACAGCCGGTTGCAGCAGCGGGAAAGAGCGCGGGAACATCCGGTAGCAGCTTTCGCCAAACGGAGTCGCAATCAGGGTGGAGGCGGCGATCGAACGCGCGCCGTCCAGCACCAGGGCCGCGAAGCCGCCAGCCAGACAAACAAACCCGATGGTGCGCACAAGAAATCGAAACATTTCACACAACGCCATAATCGAGCTCAACAACGACTCAAAGCGAAGCCATTGTAATCAACAAGTTATGTTATAAGCTTGCGACGTCTCTGTCCACGCGGGACATTTAAGCCGACCCGCAGGCGGCCCACCGCCGCTCCAAAAGGGGCGGCGCCCCGTCACGCCCCTTGGCTCGGGCAAACAATTGGTCTATGCGTTCGCCCCTGACCGGAGGGGTGGCCGAGTGGCTGAAGGCGCACGCCTGGAAAGTGTGTATGCGGGAAACCGTATCGCGGGTTCGAATCCCGCCTCCTCCGCCAGTTAAGAATCTCCCGCACCAAGTCCGGCTTTTGTTTCCACGCGCGCGGCATTTGCGCGTGATTTCAGTGGCTTATACGTGGGCGTCGTTTTGGCCTTAAGGCAGAGACGCTTACGTGGCCTCTTTCGAGCCAATTTGCCCCGACTTTCTCATTGGCTGTTTTTGACGGTACGGAAGTCTCTGCCTGCACGCCAGGCAGTCGCGCATTTTGGCGGGTTTTGAGCGTTCCAGTACGCAACGACAGCGCAAGCTAGACCAAATTGTTCTGACTTGATGGATTCAGGCCTGCGCAAATCCGAGCGCGATGCGCTGTTCGCGCCAGCCAAGCGGATAGCGCGTGTCCTTCATCAGCTTGTTAGCTGAGAGTTCGGCTGGCTGCCGGCCAGTGAAGATGGCTTCGACAATATCAGGCGCCAGAAAATTGAGACGCATCAGCCGCGTTACATAAGAGGGCGTCATGTTTTGTGACGCCGTAATCTCTTCGATGGATGCGCTTCCCGATTGTTCGATGGCAGATTGGAGAGCCCGTGCGCGCTGCAGCAGCCGGATCAGAGTTTCATCGGGCGTTGTTTGATCTGCTGCCCCGGAGATGACGAACCTCAGCTCCTTGCCTGTTCGCGTCAACGTCGCTGTGACGGTTAGTCTGATATTGTTGTCTTCAGCATCATTGTCATTGCTTGCCGATGATGCTGTGTCGCCGAAGATGGCTTGGGCGATTGCATCCCCGCTGATGTGAATCTCGACATGTTCGCGATGGATCTGGACTCGCGTCAAAAAAGTCAGGATGAGATCATCCCAGCATGTCGCCGTGTTTTGTTCGATCCTGCCGAGAAGATTTTTAGAACTCGCGTCCAGATGCAATTGGAAAGCGGCATTTTTGTAGTGTGCGGGCAGGTAATTTATGAGTTCTGTCGGCTCGCTTAAAAGCGCCGTAATGCGTTTGATGACCAGTTCTTCAAGCCGGGCTGCGGGAATGCGCTGCGCCTCGGGGTGTTCGACTTTGCAATTCTTAGTCAGCGATCTGGAAATGTAATAGCGATATCGGATCCCCTTCTTGCTGGCATGGGACGGGGTCATCGCCTCGCCCGATGCATCAAAGACGATGCCGGTCAGTCTCTTTGAGCCGCCCTTTTCAAGGCCGCGCCGGCCGACCCTATTGGCGCCCAGAAGGTTTTGGACTTTTTCCCAGAGGTCCCGATCAAGAATTGCTGGATGCTCTCCCCGATAGGCCTCGCCCCTATGTGTTGTCAGGCCGATGTAGATCTT
>CANJPM010000145.1 GCA_947476075.1 Beijerinckiaceae bacterium | reverse complement strand
GTTCAGCGTGCCTCTGATGATGTTGTATCGGCCCTGGCTGTTGCGCCCCTCCTTCCAGCGTGTGTGCGCGTCCCTGAGATAGGCTGCCGCCACATCCTTAAAACGCTTGGCGCTGAGAGGCTGATCGTTGGCGCTGCGGTGTTCAAGTTCACCCAGCAGCTTGATGGCCACCATCGTGGCTTTGGTTGGATCGCTCTCTCCTGTGCTGCGTTTGATATAGCCCCGCACGCTCTTCATCGTGATGCGGCATTGCCATACAGGGTTCTTCACATCATCGCGCAGGTACAGCGTGATGCGTCCGTCAGCCAGGACCATTTTGTTGTTGGCGTAGGGCATAGCCCCATGCTGGGAGCCTTGCGTTAACAAAACGGAAAGAAGATTGCTCGTGCTGCTCATGCATCTTGTGAGGTGACGCCGCGCGGCTGTGCAGGGGCTGTAAAAACATGCAGCCTTTTTCAGCGTCTTCCTACCGTTAGATTTTAGTTCATTCTTTGTTCTGTACAACACGTGGGCAACAAAAAAGCCACCTTTTGAGGTGGCTTTTGTCGTTGATAATATTGAG
Source organism: Beijerinckiaceae bacterium (assembly GCA_947476075.1). Lineage (GTDB taxonomy): Bacteria > Pseudomonadota > Alphaproteobacteria > Rhizobiales > Beijerinckiaceae > Terripilifer. Next base: position 8,762 of record CANJPM010000145.1, on the reverse strand, counting down.
TTTTCTGCGTTTTTGAAGTGCAGAAAGGCCTAACGCTTCGAGAACTGGAAGCTTCTGCGGGCCTTCTTCTTGCCGTACTTCTTGCGTTCCACGACGCGCGGATCGCGGGTCAGGAAGCCTTCCTTCTTCAGCGCAGGGCGCAGGTCGGGCTCGAAATTGGTCAGCGCCTTGGCGAGACCATGACGAACCGCGCCAGCCTGGCCGGAGAGGCCGCCGCCGGCGACAGTGACCATGAGGTCATACTGGCCGAGGCGCTTGGCGATCACCAGCGGCTGCTGGACGATCATGCGAAGAACGGGACGCGCGAAATACACGGTGATCTCGCGATCATTGACCGTGATCTTGCCGGTGCCGGGCTTGATCCAGACGCGGGCGACCGCATCCTTGCGCTTGCCGGTGGCGTAGGCGCGGCCGTACTTGTCGAGCTTCTGAACGTAGACAGGCGCGTCAGGCTGCACGTCCATCGTGGCGGCCTTGAGGTCCTGCAGCGAGGAAATGGTTTCGACCATGCTCAGGCGCTCCTGGTGTTCTTGCGGTTCATGCTGGCGACGTCGATCGTCGCCGGGCTCTGGGCAGCGTGAGGATGTTCAGCGCCCTTGTAGACGCGCAAATTGCCCATCTGCTGACGGCCGAGCGGGCCACGCGGAAGCATGCGTTCGACAGCCTTCTCGACGATGCGCTCAGGGAAGCGTCCTTCAAGAATGAACTTGGCCGAACGCTCCTTGATCCCGCCGATAAAGCCGGAATGGTGGTAATAGATCTTGTTCTCAAGCTTGCGACCTGTGAGAACGACCTTGTCCGCGTTGACGATGATGACGTTATCGCCGTCGTCGACGTGGGGAGTGAAAGAGGGCTTGTGCTTGCCACGAAGACGCATGGCCACCAACGTCGCCAGACGGCCTACAACGAGGCCTTCAGCGTCGATCAGCACCCACTTTTTCTCGACGTCTTCAGTCCTGGTCGAGGTGGTTTTACCAAACATATCGAATTTCCTATCTCGCGGCGCCAGCGAAAAACACGCAAAGCGGCTCGGATCGACCGCTGTATAGGGGTAAGGATGCGCGCGCGTCAATAGATTGCGCCCCAAAAAACCCCGGTATCAGGGCGCTTTTCTGATGCGGTATTATAATACCTCACAAAGGGACCTGCCCGAAACCCGCCGAAAACCATGCAATCACGCGGGAAAATGCTTCTCCGCCCATGCGGGGACGCTCTCGATCAGCCCGCCCAGCGGGCCGGATGTAAGGAACAAAACGGCGCAATCCTCACCCAAAGCGGTGCCAATCCGTTCCACGGCCACCCCTGCTTCGCCCACACCCTCGGCGTCGAAACCGCCCCCGGCGAGTCTGCCAAGAATTTCCGCCTGCCCGATCTGGTCGTGCGTGCCTGCCCCCTGCTCCGCCGGCTTCCAGACGAACACTTTGGCCGCGCCCGCAAACGCATCGTCATACCAGTGCAGGGTCGAGCGATTGCGCCAGCTGAACGTGTGCGGCTCGAATACGACGACCAGCCGGCGCGTCGGAAAGTGCTGCTTCATGGCCGCAATCGCGCTGCGCGCCTTGTCGTAGGATGAACCAAACCCTTCGAACATGGGGATGCGGGTTGCATCCGATTTGCGGTCAAGCCTGCGACGAATGCCCTTGAACGAGGCCATGGCGGCGGCGAACGCCTCAGGCGGAACAAGTCCGCGCGTCAGCAGGAAAGCGCCGACGCCCAGCATGTTCTCGATATTATGAAGCCCGAGCTGCCCGGTCTCGACGCGCACGACCTCGTGCCCCTCATGCACCATTGTAAACGCCGTGCGCTCTCCCCAGGCGATGTCGCGCACGGCCCAGGAGCCCTTGTCTATCCCGTATGTCACGACTGGCCGCGTGAGAGACGACAGAAAGCGCTCCGACAATTCGCCGCTGGTGGAGGCGAAGATCGTCGCCTCGGCAGGCATCATGTCAATCAATTGCGTGAATGGCGCGAGATAGCTCTCAATCGTGGGGAATACGTTCACATGATCGTGCGCCAGCGGAGTCAGCAACACATGCGCAGGCGCATAATGCAAAAACTTCGAGCGCGGATCGGTGTTGGACGAGGGATATTCGTCGCCCTCCAGCAACAGCAATTCTCCATTGCCGATGCGTGCGGACGTGTTGGGAGACAGAGGCGCGGCGCCGATCATGAACGAAGGATCAAGCCCCGCCTCGATCAGGCAATGGGCCATCAGCGACACGCTGGTCGTCTTGCCAAACGAACCTGCCACAACGATTGGCGAACGCTCGCGACCCAGCAGACCCAGCACGTCGGCAAAGGAGAGAACAGGCACGCCGCGCGTAAAGGCTTCCGCGACTTCCGCGTTCGTTTCAGGCACAAGTCGCGCGTTCTTGCCAATGATTATGCAAGCAACGCCGGCTGGAATGTTTCCCGGCGCATAGGGCGTGCGCACGTCAAGCCTCTCGCGCGCTAGCACGTCCGAGATCGGCGGATAGATAGCCTCGTCGGAGCCCGTGACTCTAACGCCGACGTCGCGCAGCAACATCGCCGTGGCGCTCATGCCGACGCCGGCAATGCCGATGAAATGTGCGCTGGAATAAGGAAAGTCAGAAGAAGACAGCGTCATGGAATCCTGCCGAATGCGAATCTGCGCCACAGTCTAGCAGACCCGGCTCAGGCTGGCGGCACGGAATAGGTGGCGGTGGCGTGCGCCACCGGCTCTTCGCGCCCTTCCGAACGCAACCAGACCTCGCCGACAGCCAGCCTGCGCCCCAGCTTCATCAGGCGGGCCTCGGCGATCAGATCAACAGCTTCCGGCTTGCGCAGGAAATTGATGTTCAGGTTCGTCGTCACCGTGAGCGCACCCCGGGAAAGATGAGCTTGCGCGGGATCTTCCCCAACGCCCATTTGCGCCAGAATGGCGACGTAGATCGCGACGTCCGCCAACTCAAACATCGAGGGACCGGACACCGTGCCGCCGGGCCGCAAGCGACGCTCGCTGAAACGCTGGCGCACGCGCGCGCCCATGTCGCCGGCCGCCTCAATCACGTAATCGGGCGCGACTTGCGCAAAGTGTGCAGCGAAGAAAGCATTGATATCGTCGGGCGAGAGGCGTTTCATCTGTCCGTCCATCTTGTACCTCGCGCACATGACACGTCGCCAGGATACGGGCAAGCGCTGCGAAAGGCTAAACTGCATGGATCATAATTCATATTCAGACGAGTACCTGCGCGACGTGCTCGCCGGCGAGGGGCTGATCGCGCTGGTTGGATTATCCAGCAATCACGAGCGCGATTCCCATCGTGTGTTTCTGGACCTGCTGCGGCGAGGCTATCGCGTGGTCGGAATCAATCCCGGAATTGCCGGGCAAAATATCAGCGGCGCCCAAGTTTACGCGCAATTGGCGGACGCGCCGGCGCCGATAGCGATTGTAAACGTATTCCGCAATTCGGAAGCCGCCGGCGCCGTCATTGACGAAGCGCTGGCGCCGCCAGTCTTGCCGCGCGCGATCTGGCTCCAATTGGGCGTCCGCAATAACGAGGCCGCCGCGCGGGCTGAATCGCGCGGCGTGAAGGTTGTCATGGATCGCTGCATCAAGATCGAGATTGCCCGGCTGTCACTTTAGCAGACGCGGCGGCTTGGGGATCACCTTTGCGAACATGGCGCCAATCGCCGCCTCGATCTCCTTGTCTGACGATGCAAGGTGAGCATCCTCAGGACTTGAGGCGCATTTACGGAAGCGATTGTGGGAGAGCGTGTAAGCGCCTTCCTTGGCCAAAATTTTATCTTTGACCCAACCGAACCGCACGTCGGCCGTGCCGTTGTGAATCCAATATTTATCCTCCGGAATAATATATTCGATTTCGAGAGTGGATAATTGACCCTGCTGCTTTATCGGCGTGCAGATTCTAGGGTCCAGGGGCTGAATCCAGCCCATGTCGGACCGTGTTTGCCCTCGATACGCATAGGTCGCGCTCAATCCAGTAAGCGGCGGCGAAGGGGCCACAACGATTGGGGATCCATCCTTCCTCAACGCGTCAGCATCCGCTACCCACCAGCCTCCGCCCTTGTTTTGCTGGGTGTGCTCAATACCATCAGTAATAAACATAATATAGACGATGGGCGTTCCCTCTGTGAGCCCGTCACCGCTCTTGGGGAGAACTTTCAGAAGCTCCCTGAAGGCGCCATGGTAATCTGTGCCGCCGCCGACTCCAGTTAATCCGAAATCTTTCCCCATCTTTTCCTTGAACTTATTCATATTGGTGGACTCTTGGTCCGTAATCTTGACCATCTGAACGAAATCGTTAGAAAAAGTGTAAACGCCAATTTTGATTTGGTTAGGGACAGAGACACTCTCCATCGACTTCTCTCCGACTTTAACCAAAACATCCCGAACGACGTCGATGCGAGTCTTGATCCCGGCCGCACGCGCTTTGTTATACTTGTCTGTCCCGTTAAGATGGCAAGCGATCGCACATTGGTTCAACTTGAAAAGCTCATCCTGCGCAGCTTGCGTCGCACCAATGCCCATCGAGCCGGAATTATCAACAACGACATGAATTTGCACATAAGCCGGCAATTGTACGGAAGCTGAAGATACGCCCTCAAGGCTTTGACGTTTCCAATTAAACAGGGAGCTGAACCGGGTAGTAGATTGCGCCGACCAGACAATTTTTGACTCAAGGACAAGTCCAGTGATCGACAAAGTGGTCTTTCGTGCTTCTATCTTGGTGTCGGGTATTTTTCCTACGTTGGCGTCAAATTGATCGTTGCCGGCGTTTCTGCCTATCTCACTCGCTAACTTCTGGTTTCCGGATTCGCGCATAATAGCCGCTGCGCGATTGATGATCGCCAGCGCGGCTGCGTCCGCTGCGTTTTCTATTTCGCTTTTCGCGGTCGATACCGCCCAGTGGTCGAGCGCAAGACCGGAGATGCCCACGATAGGGACCAGCAAAATACCGGTCATCATTGCAAAATTTCCACGTGCATCTTCAGCAAATGAGCGCACGTTCATTCGTAAGCGGTTCAAACAAAAAATGAGATAGCCAGCCGACATGATGCACCTATGAACAAATTTGAAGAACAGGCTCTTTAGTCGGCCCAAATGAAACGACCGGCAGATACCGTGGCGCCATAAACGAAGAGACGGAAATTTTTCGCTCATTGAAGAAGCGCGAACCAAAAAGCGGTTTGAAGGAATAGGAGATGTCTACGACGATAGTGCTACCCGCCCCAAAGATGATAGAGGGCAAACTATCGCTGCCCAGGCGAGCGTCATTTTTCTCGCTCCTCAAGTTTCCGCATGGTCTTTTCTGGGTTGGGTCGACTGAATATGTATACCGCACCACAGCGTCGAATTTGCAATTTGCATGTGTGCACCCTTTGGTTCGGGGTACGAATTCGACGCTCGCCATACTCACATTGTGAGCTTTCCACATTCTCCCGCCTGCGGCCACAGTGTCCTGCTCGATAGTAGGAATCAAATACAGGGAGCTTGCTATAAAGTTCAGCTCCGCCTCCGGCCTCGCCTTTTCACTTGTAGAAAGCATCTGCGCCATAGCGGCTGCGGCGTTCGATACCCGCTTGAAAGTCATGTAATAACGCGATAGTTCCACAGTGCCCATAAACAGGAGCACAAGTATGGGCAAAACTAATGCAAATTCCAGCGCTGCGACGCCATTTTCCGCTCTCACAAAAAGTTTTGGTTTAAGTATTTTCATTTCGGGCACGCTGACGAGCTGACGCTGTCTCCGATTGGCTCTACTCGGAAAAGATGGTTTGCTGTTATGCCGCGCTCGCCGGTTCCGTTTGGATCAGACACAAGCCAAAAGCCACTGACGACAGGCAGGGTAAAAAAGCTGCGGACGAGGACAAAAGATTTTTCGCCGGGCAGGCAAAACGAGTCTTCTTTCGGGGATTTCAGGCGCCGGTCTTCAAAGCCCTGATACCTCGAAGTAACCTCCGGCCAATTTTTTAATTGAGTCACACTGAGGATTAAATTGTCACATGCGGATGGGACCGGAATTTCTGCGCATACGGTCTTCTTGAATTGATCTCCACTCATATCGCTCTTATGCACTTCGCCAATTTGAATCTGGCGTGACGCCTTGCGTATAGCGTTGTCGAGCGTTGATGTTATGAACAATTGCAAGCCGATCTCCATGATAAACAGGATCAGCGCCAAAAACGGGAACAATAACATCGCAAATTCTATGGCCGTGGCGCCTCCGGTGTCGGCAGATGCGCGGCGGCAATCAGAGACGAACATGCAGGTAGAGGCCCGCCTCAAAGACGGAAGCCATCGCGATAATGCGTCAAAATGAAATTTCATAAAAAAACCGCCGCAGAAGAAATATTCCTCGATGCTACGGCTTGACCATTAAGGGCTGAATAATCGGCTTGGTAAATAGAACGTTAACTGGCAGCGAGCGATACGCGAGCTGGCCGCGTATCGTATTGTTGCAAGCTTATTTCGCTGCACTCGCCTTCGCCATCACGAAATCATATTCAATCGTGGCGTAAGGCGCTTCGCGCATCGTGCCGTCCGGCGCAACGCCGGGCGGGTGTTCGGGATAGTCGCGCACCAATTCATCCTTCACGCCAAACACCGCGTCGGAATCAAGATATTGATCGGCGCGGTCGAAGACATGGGTGACAAGGCGGCGATGCCCCGGCGCGTGGATCATGTAGTGCAAATGCGCCGGACGCCAGGGATGACGACCCTGCGCATGCAGCATCTCACCCACAGGCCCGTTGGTAGGCACTGGATAGAAAGTTGGCTTGATGGTCCAGAACCAGAACTTGCCCTCTTCATTGGCGACGAACCGCCCGCGCCCGGCGTTCCCGCCCAGTTTGTCGAGCTGCTGCACATCGTAGAAGCCGTCGTCGTCTGAATGCCACACGTCGACCAGCGCTCCCGCCAGCGGCGACCCGTCTTCGGATGAGACGCTGCCCGAAACGAACGTCGGCATGCCGCGCATGGAGCCTGCGATGTCGGCGCCGAGCGGGAACACTTCAGGGTCCTGGACGTAGAACGGCCCCAGCACGGTGGATTGCGTGATGTTGCCGCCCACCGGATTGTTCACCGCATCCACCAGCATCGACACGCCCAGCGTATCCGACAGCAGCACAAACTCCTGCCTGTTGCCGTCGCAGATCTTGCCGGTGCGCGTCAGAAAGTCGATGGCGTATTCCCACTCGTCATAAGAGGGGCGCACGTCGCGCACGAAATCATGGAGATGTTTCACCAGCGAGGCGCAGACCTCCTTGATGCGCGGATCGGTCGAGCTGGAGAAGCGCTCGATGACGGCGTCGGTAATCGTCTGCTCGTTGAAATTGCGCATGGCGCCGGCTCCTCTATTTTTTGCTAATCGTGGCCCCAGTGGAGCGGAGCGCCGGCAAGCCATTGCGCGCCGGCCTTGTAGAGCGCATCCACGCGCTCGCCCTTGAGGCCAGGCATGTTCTTTTTCACAGGATAGCCGATATTGGCCTGCAAATAAGCCAGATGGCGATAACCCTCAGGGAAGCTCTCCAGCAACGCCAGATCCATCGGCACGCTTGCGCCGGGCGTCACCGGGTCCATGCGGTCTTTCTCATAGATCGGCTGGCGCAGGATAAAGCCCCACTTGCCGTTGCGCTTTTCCAGAAAGTCATAAAAACGGCCGGTGCAAACGACATCAACGAGCACGTCGTGCACCTTGGCGCGCTGGTTGATATGCATCTTGGTCATTGCAATCGCGCGATTGCCGCTGACCTCTGAAGTATGCGCGCCCTGAAAATGCAGAATGCTGACGCCCTTGGCCCAACCCTCTTTGTTCATGGCGATGAATTCGTCGCCGGTGCCCTGCGTCCAGGTGGCGAGCATGCGGCCTTCGGGATGCCAGACGGTGCGGAATTGCTCCCACATGCCGGCATCGCGCCACAGCACCCAATTGTCGAGGAGCTGGCGGATGGCGAGCTTGTCGCGCAAAATCTCGTCGATCGGAAAGTTCTGGTCCATTGTGGCCCCTTGGCGTTTTCCCATTGTCCGGCAGGGCCGGTTAACTCCCTCATATCCGGGGCGGGCGCGATGGGGAAGAGCCAACCCGCAAGCGCAGAAAGGCGCGTGCGACGCTGACGCTGCTTCCCTCAAGCCCCGGCCACGTCTAGGTTGGGCGCAATCGTTTGAATATGGGAGCTGACATGACGATCTTGCTGCTTGGCCTTTTGATCTTTCTGGGCGTCCACACGCTCACCACTATGCGCGAGCGCCGGGCGGGGCTGATCGGGCGCTTTGGGGCGGGCGCCTATAAGGGCGTCTATTCCATTGTCTCGCTGATCGGGCTGGCGTTGATCGTCTACGGCTTTGGCGCCTATCGCGCGGGCGGCTACATCCCGGTCTGGGAGCCGCCGACCTGGACCCGCCATCTCGCTATTCTGATCGTCTGGATCGCGTTCATCGCACTTGCTGCGGCCTATGCGCCGGCGGGCAAGATCAAAGGCGCCCTCAAGCATCCGATGCTGGTTGGCGTGAAGGCCTGGGCGCTGGCGCATCTGCTCGCCAACGGGGATTTGGGCTCGATGATCCTGTTTGGCTCGCTGCTGGGCTGGTCGGTGTTTGACCGCATCAAGGTGAAACGGCGCGGGGATTTGGGCCCCGGACCGGCCCCGTTCGGCAAGGGCGACGTGATCGCGCTTGTGGCGGGAACGGCTGCGTTCGCAGCCCTGCTGCTTCTGCACCCGCTGCTGATCGGCGTCTCTGTGATCGGCCGCGCGTCCTGATTTTCAAGCTGGCTGGCGGT
>CANJPM010000144.1 GCA_947476075.1 Beijerinckiaceae bacterium | reverse complement strand
TCTGCGTGCTATTTGTGACTCGGCGAAACGCGCCGCGCTGAAGCGAGTCAATTACGAAAAAAGCGTCATTCCCAAGACGGAAGACTTTCTCGCCGCCATCAAGGGTCTTTCGTCCCAATGGAGCAACGTCGTGGGCCCGCAGGCATCATAGGGAGCGCTCGATATGCAAGCCATCGCATTGAAACTCGCTGGAGTCGGGCTGCTTGCAAGCGCGATGTGCGCCTCCTCGGCTCACGCCGCTGATCCTGTGTCTTTCGCGGGCAAACAGATTCAGTTCCTCATCGGCACAGGCGCTGGGGACACCTATGACAGTTATTCGCGACTTCTCGGTAAATTCCTGACAAGGCATCTGCCTGGGGCACCGGTCGTGGTGCCGAGTAATCGCGCCGGCGCAGGGAGTCTTGTGGCCGTGAACGCGACCTATAATTCCCAGGTGCGCGACGGCAGCATGCTCGTCATGGGTCAGCGTTTCGTGCCCTTGATGCCGCTGCTCGGATTGCCGGGTGCGCAATTCGATCCGACCAAAATGGCGTATATAGGCTCGATCAGCAGTGAGACATCGGTCTGCGTGGCGCACGAACGCTCCGGCGTAGCTAGGCTTGAGGACGCGCGCAAGCAGCCATTGATCGTCGGCACGATGGGTGCTGGAACCGAGCTAACGAACTTTACTGCAACGATTAACAAGATGCTGGGCATCGAGTTTCAGGTTGTGCGTGGCTATGGAAGCAGCGGTGAGATTGATCTCGCCATTGACCGCGGAGAATTGCAGGGCCGGTGTGGCGTGTCTTATTCCAGTCTCATGCGTACGCGAGGGGATTGGGTATCAACGGGCAAGGTGAAAATCTTTCTCCAGATCGATGTGACGCGCTCGCGGGAGATGCCGAACGTGCCATCGCTCGGCGAACTTGTGAACGATGTCGATCGTGCAGCACTTCGGCTATTGACCGCGCCCGGCGCGATTGCGCGGCCGGTGTTTGGTCCGCCCGACACGCAGCCTGAGCGCCTTGCTGCACTGCGCAAGGCTTTCGACGACGCCATGGCGGACAAGGATTTTCTTGAGGAGGCTCGACGTCAGCAGCTCGAAATCGCCCCGATGAGCGGTGCGGCCATGGAAAGCTTGATCAAGGAGCTTTACGCGTCCGATCCGAAGGTGATTGAACGCGCGAGGGGACTAGCCAACGCAGTTCAGTGAGGAAATTCAATGTCTGGGGTGGATGTGCTCGCTGAACTGGACGCCAAGCTCGCCGCGTCTCATATGCGCGGGCAATGGAAGTCGGAAGCTTTTTTGTCAGCCGCCATTGGGGGTCCAAAGCCCGCTGGCGCGGCATTCGCGTGGCGGTGGGCCGAAGTGCTTGAGCTGATGGGCGCGGCGGAGCGCGCCATGCCCGAAAGCTTGCAAGCGCGCCGCAGCCTCATCTTTCAAAATCCCGCTTTGCAGCGCGGCACTACGCACACAATGAATATGGGCGTGCAAATGATAATGCCCGGTGAAGTCGCCTGGGCGCATCGTCATTCGATAGCAGCGCTACGTTTCATTATCGAAGGTGATGAAAAACTAACGACTATCGTCGACGGACGTCATTGCGTAATGGAGACGGGAGATCTGGTGCTGACCCCAAATTGGTCCTGGCATGATCACCATAACAAAAGCGACAAGCGTGCGCTTTGGCTCGATGTGCTTGACGTGCCGCTGGTTCTGGGACTTAACCAGACGATATACGAGCCTGGCTCTGGTGCGGATCAGCCAGAGGTTGAGCCCGGTCGGCGCTTAGGTGCTTTGCGTTTTACGTGGCGTGAATCGATCGCCGCCACGCGCGCACTGGCACTCGATCCCCATAAGGGGCAGGCATACGAATATCGTGATCCGGAACATGGCGGACCGTGTCTTAAGACGATGGCTTGCAGGCTCGTGCGCCTTCCGCCTGGTTTTTCCGCGCTGCCAATTCGAACTTCAGCCAGCAGCGTCTGGTTTGTGGTGAGTGGAAATGGGTGGGTGGAGCTGGCTGGGAACGAAGGCTTGTCATGGGGTCCGTGCGACAGCTTCGCCATTCCAAATTGGACGCGTCACGCCATCAGCAATCGCTCGGATCAGGAAGCTGTTCTCTTCATGGTGAGTGACGAACCCGTCATGCAGGCACTTGGTATGTTGCGCATAGAAACATGAATATGTTGATGTGATCTAGGGTCACTGATTGAGCTGCTAAAAAAAATAGATATCGAATATTGTATATTAGGTCATGAGGCTGCCATGCAGGAATATCTCGTTGGTAAGTTCAGCGAACTGCCGGAAGGCAAGGGCATCGCGGTGGAGGCTGGTAGCAGCACCATCGCCGTGTTCAGAATAGGGAGCGAGGTGTTCGCGATCAGCAATGCCTGTCCACACAAGGGCGCTTCACTCTGTGACGGAGAGGTGCTGTGTGATTTCAAAATAGTGCGTTGTCCGTGGCATCATTGGAAATGGCGGCTCGACGACGGCGCGCTCGAACCAGATACGCGCCAGCACCTTCGTCAATACAATGTTTTAGTCGATGGCGACGACGTGATTCTTCGGCTCTGACACATAAGGGAGACCCTGATGAACGTGGCCAGCCATCACGAGCGCGAACTCGCCCGCCGGATCAAGCCTGATCCTATAGACCGCCGCGCAGCGGGATATAATGTGATCGACACCGACTTCCATATCGTTCCGGAATGGGAAGCGTTACGTCGCTATATGCCGGAACCCTTTCGTAGTGAGCTCAACCGTTATCCGCTTGTGGGCTCGGATTACTCACCAAAATATGCGATCGGTATCGATGGAACAGGGCAGGATGTCCTCGGCAGCGCCAGCACCGCCGCCCATGTCCTTAAAGTACTTGATGAAATCGGCGTCCAGACCGTCATTCTGTCTCCTGGTTTTCAGCGTCCGCAAAGCATGTTCCACCAACAAATGGTGAGCGTGCTAGCATCGGCCTTCAATGATTACATGATCAAGGAAGTGTTTCCTGAATCGAGTCGCATTAACGCCTCGATTATGATCAACCACCGCGATCCAGCCGCAGGTGCAGCCGAAATCCTCCGCGTGGGAGATCATCCGCAATTCGTCGGCGTCTATACGGAGTTCGGCGGAAATTACGAGCCGATCGGCACTGCGCGCCATGATCCGATCTTCGAGGCGGCGTCGGAGCGCGATCTCGCGGTCATTCTGCATATAGGCACGTTCTGGCAGCAATTCACGCCGCTCGCACAAGGCGTACGAACCTGGACTGAGCTTGTCGGCGTTTCGTCTGTTGCCACCTGCATGGCTTTTACCGGCAGCATGATTATGCAGGGTCTCTTCGACAAGTTCCCGAAACTGAAGATCGTCCTTCAAGAAGGGGGTTTCTGGTGGCTATGTGACTTCATGGCGCGCACCGATGATTATTACCTTAATCATCCTGGGGACATTCAGCTCGTCGAGCGTAAGATCGAGTCGGGAGAAAGGTTTCTGCGGAAGTTGCCCAGCGAATATTTCGAGTCCAACATCCGCTTCTCGAGCCAGCCGGTGTGCATGCCGCGCAATCCACGGCATTTCAAAAGCCTGATGGAGCTATGTCGTGGAGAGGACTTCCTCATGTATTCGTCCGACTGGCCGCACGCGACCTTCGATCCATTGAATTGGGTTTTCGATCCTGCGATCTCTGAGGCTGGGCGCGCGAAAATTCTAGGTGGCAATGCACGAGCCTGGTACCCGCGTCTGCGCATATGAGAGCAGGCGCGAGCCCGGACTTAGCGGCTGCGATATTTGTCGCACAGGCCTTTCCAGCGGTCGACGCGTTGTTGCATGCGCGTCGTGACTTCGTCCGGAATTTCTACAAACGGCGGACGCAGCGGGCCGGGATCTACATAGCCGGAGAGACGCACGGCGACTTTGGACGCCGTCTCGCGCCATGATAGGTCTGGCGACGTCGTGACGGGGGGGCAAATATCGGCCGTCGCTTCCTGCGCGCGCAGGTCGTCGCCTGCGAGAACCGCATCGCGAAGAGCCAGCTGAGGCCACGGGCCCATCCAGGCGTCAATTGACCAGAAGCCGGCGGCCCCAAGTTTGGAGTAAGCGGCATACTGGCCCTGGAAGACGAAGACGCTCAATCGGCCTGCGGCGAGTTTATGCAGACGTTCGAATTCTTCCTCACTGCGGTGGCTGTCTTTCATGGCGATGACAGCGGGATTTTTGAGAATCTCGCTGAAAGCCTCTACCGGTAGGCGCACGTGGTGAAGAGCGGGGTTGTGGTATATCATGATGTTGAGTTTAGGAAATTGCGCGCCCACATCGGCGTAAAACCGTATCGCATTACTAAGGCTCGACGGAAAGTAATAGGGCACCCCCATCAGCACGCCGTCAGCGCCGCAGTCTGCGATCATCTTGATCCGCTCAACCGTCTCACGCGTGTTCGGAGACGTTACCCCGATGAAGATCGGGGCGCGGCTGCGCGCCGCCGCTACGGTCTCGTGAGCCAAAACGCGAAATTCCTCGGGCAGGAGGGTATGGCATTCGCCGAAACTACCGGTCGTTGAAATGATGTTCGCACCATCGCTCAGCATGCGGTCGACTCCATGGTGGAGTCGCGCCACGTTGACGGTGTTCCGCGCGTTGAGATCAGCCGCGTCGTCGGTCGCGAACGCCGGCATCATCGCCATAAGGCCCTTGAGGTCTCCTGCAGTCAGCATATCTGTTTCCTTGCACGTGCTTCAGTCGGTTGGCCTGAAGCCAGATGTCTTGATTATGGGTTCCCAAGTCTTCGTTTCCGCGCGCTGGCGCGAGGCGAGTTCTTCCCCGCTGGTCCCCGTCGCCAGAAGACCGAGGGTCAATAGCTTTTCACCAAATTGCGTTGACTGCGCATACTCGCGCACGATGGCGTTGATGCGTTCGACGGTCGTCGGCAGGGTGCCTGAGGGCGCGTATAGTGCGAACCAGCCATTTCCACTTAAGTCATAGCCACTTTGTTTTAAAGTCGGGATACCGGACACGAATGGTGAGGTCGATACGCCGAGTGTAGCGAGGATTCGTACCGTGCCCTGATTGTGGTGCTCAAGGACATCCGCCGTCGAGAGAACAGCCGTCGGCAATTGGCCAGCCACGAGATCGGCGACGGCTGCGGATGCTCCCCTGTAGGCAACATGACGGTAATCGAGTCCCGCCGCACGGCCGATGGCGATGCCGAAGAAATGCGGGAGAGTACCGGCACCTGGCGTACCGTAACTGCCGGCCTTTGGATCCTTGCGTATCCACTCGACCATTTCGCGGATGGTCTTCACTGGTGAGTTCTTCCCGACGGCTATAGCGAACTCAAAAGAGCAAACTTGCGAAATAGGGATGAAGTCATTTTGCGGATCGTATTTGAGGTCGGGATAGATATGAGGATAGATGACCATGAGAGTGAAGGGCGTGAGGAGCAGCGTTGTTCCGTCAGCGGGCGCGTTTTTAACCGCCTGAACGCCGATCATGCCTGAGCCACCAGTTCGGTTCTCCACGAAGGCAGGCTGATTCGTGATGAGGCTGATACGCTCAGCGAGCATGCGCGCGACGGCATCGCCTGAGCCGCCTGCGGCGAAAGGAAATATGATTTTTACTGGTTGCGAACCAAATTGTGCCAAGGCTGCAGGACTATTGGCGGCAACGGCTGTTAGGGCTAGCCAGACAGGCGCAGCGAGTTTCTTCAGAAAAGACATGAGTTTCATCTTCTCTTCCTAAGGATTCGCGCCTGCAAGTTTGCGCGCATGCTCGACGATATGCGTCGGGGATGAGTAGATCCGATTCAGGAGTTTCTGGACGTCTTCGCCAGTCATAGGAGATATATCGACATTAAGCCGTTTCGCCTCGCTCAGAAGTTCTGCGTCTTTCATACTCGCATCGAATGCGCGGCGCAGCGCATTTACACGTGCCGGCGGCGTTCCTGGCGGAGCGATGTAAGGTCGCGCGATTTCTCCCGGTGAGAGCATTAGCTCGATGGCGCGCCGGTCCGTCTCGTCCGTGACGAGATCAATCAGAAGCGGCACACTCGGAAGATCCGGCTCTTTAGTTAGCCCAATCTGAAGTAGGACGTCTACAAAGCCATTTGAGAGCCAATCCGCCTTGGTAGCTTTGATGCTTCCGTAGGAGGCGCCGCATCTCCCCTGCAATTCGCCACGCTCTATGGCTAGGTCAATAGCAGCTGCGCTTTGATACCCGCGGATGAGTTTAAGATTCAGGTTGAGCGTGGTGGTGAGCGTGCTAACGAAATTTGTCAGCTCTGATCCGGCGCCAGTGGTGCCGACGACAAGCTCACGCGTCTTGACGTCCGCGATCGACTTGAAATTTGCGTCACGGCGGGCAAGGCAAATCGTCGTTTCTCTGCCCATCGAGCCAATATATTCAAATTTGTTCGCGTCAAATTGCGTACCAGGCATAGCGAGTAGCGGCATGATGGGAATGAAGCGGTGGCCTGTTGCGATTGTCGTTCCGTCCCGTGGGGCGGTGTTGTAGAGGGCGTTGATCGCATTGAGGCTGCCGGCCCCTGGCTTATTGGCGGGAACGATGGTTGGGTTGCCAGGAACATGTCTCCCAAAATGGCGCACCAGAATGCGCGTGTACATGTCATATGTCGTACCAGGCCCTGTTCCGATGTAGACAATGATCTCTTTGCCTTTATAGAAAACCTCTGGGCTTGCTTCTTGAGCCGTCGCTGACAGCGTGGCTGCTTGAAGGGCGCAGCTCAGCAGGAGAGTGCGAGCGGCATTTTTTTTACGCGTAGTATTATCTACGACCATGTCGCTCTCCTGTTTCGCTACTTGGAAAGAAACTTGGTTCTACCGGACCATTTTCTGGCGATTTGCTCAAGGAAGGTCGTTTCGAAGGCGTTCACCTTCGGAAACTCTTCTTTCCAATGGTAGGGGCGAACCGCGTACATGATCATGCGGCTGTTGGTAATGTCGCCGCTTGCGCGTTTTTCCGGAGAAAGCACTGGATCGATATGTCCTGTCCAACATCCGTCGATTACGTCGGTCTGCGTCTTGGGGTCCCAACGTGTTGCAAGTGCCCACATGACGTCTGCGGGGTCCATGATGTCGATGTCGTCATCTACGACGATTGTCATGCGTCCAAGATAGGCGCCCGCGCGCGCTCCTGTCGCCACCAAACCCGCCATTTTCGCGTGGCCGGGGTACATCTGCTTGATGCGTACGACGTTGATGAAGCGCACACCGCCTCCGTCCATCTTCCAGACGCCTGTCACGCCAGGTACGCCAGCGCCTTCAAGCGCATCCCAGAGTGCGGCTATGCCATCAATGCTCGGTTGGCGTCCCGGATAAGTGGGCTTAGCCGGCGGTTGGCCGATGATGATTGGGTTGTTGCGATGGTAGATCGCGCCGACGCGGAGCACCGGTTGAGGGCCACCGTCTGATGAATAATATCCCGGCCATTCAGCAAAGGGTCCCTCGGGTCGGGTTTCCTCGCTCGGTGGCGGCATGAAACCCTCAAAGACGAGCTCGGCGTCGGCCGGCAGTGGGAGACCGGTGAGCTTTCCGCGAACCGTCTTAATTGGTTTGCCTATCCGGCCGCCCGCCGTCGCGTATTCGCTTACGCCGGAGCGCGACGAGGTGCCAGCGACGATCCCAAGGATAGGAGCTTGCCCGACGCTTACTGCCATGGGGCAGGGAAGGCCTTTGCTCCAATATTTCTCACGTATCAACGATCCGTGTTTTCCAGGTTCGATGAAGACCGTGAGCGTTTTGGGGTCTTGCATTTGGGTGCGGTAAGTGCCGAGATTCACCCAGTCGCTGTCTGGGTCTTTATTGATAACGACGCATTCGGTTCCGATGTATGGGCCGCCGTCGAGGTCATGCCATTTCACCGCCGGGAATTGGTAGATGTTGACGTCGTCGCCAACAATCACATTTTCGAAGAGTGGGCCTGTATCAACTTCTTCTGGAGAGAGGGGCTTTTCCTCCCATTTGCCTGCAGCTCGATGGCGGATGACGGCATCAATGTCGAGTTGGCCCACGAAGATCCGCGAGAATCGTACGTTGGTGAGAACGCGCCGATCCGCAGGGCACCCCTTGATGTCGTCGAACATAAGTGCGGGCGGATATTTGTCGCGCAGGCTCAGTTCGTAGAGCGCACCCATCTCCAAGTGTGGATCCACGCCGCTGATATGTTCCAGCTCTCCACGCGCTTCAAGAATATCCACGAAACGGCGCAGATCCGAGAGCGCCTCAATACGTTCCCGCTCTTCCTCAGAGATTTTCATCAGTGACTTCCTTCCGATCGCGCCTCGCGAGGCGCTCCGGTCATGCATATCGGGGTCGAGATGAAATTTGATACATATTTCGAAATATGACAAGTCTCTGATTTATGGTCAAGCTCCGTATATTTCAAAAAAAGATATTAATTTCAATTATTGACATGCCTGGCTGGACCCTGGATATTTTCCAAAAGAACAAAGCATCGTCGCACGTAAGTGCGTCGATGCGGATCGGGGGGAGGATGGGGCGAACTCACTGGATTCTGGCCGCGGTCTGCGCGTGCGGGATCGAAGGCACCTCTCATGCCCAGAGCGTCGAGGCTGGCGCGTTCGAGGGCAAGACGCTTACGATGATCGTGGGGTTCGAACCCGGAGGCGGTACCGACAGCGCGGGCAGGCTGATCGCGCAATTTCTTGGCAAGCATTTGCCAGGTGGGCCGAAAGTCAACGTGCATAATATGCCCGGCGCAGACGGCTTGATCGCGTTAAACTATTTCGTGCAATCTGTCAGGCCCGACGGGTCCACGTTTACTATGGGCGCAAGCACGCAGGTGAGCCCAGCACGCTTTCGTATGCCGCAGTCGCGCTACAATCCAATTGATTTCGAATATGTCGGCGGCACTGGGCGCGGCGGAACCGTCTTGCTCATCAACAAGAACGCGCTGGCGCGCTTGCGCGACAAGGCGGGTGTGCCTGTGGCGATGGGGTCGCTCGGGGGCATGCCGCGATCAGGCATGCTGGCGACCGCATGGGGCATCGAATTCCTAGACTGGAACGCCAAATGGGTTCTAGGTTATCGAGGCACAAACGATTTGATGATCGCGCTCGAACGCGGCGAAATCGACATGACGGCCACTGGCAACCTGTTCCTCATCGACAAGATGGTGAAGACAGGACGTTTCGAGATTTTGGCGCAATCAGGCCAATTGGAGAAAGGCCTTGTCATTGGGCGCGCCGAGCTTGGAGGCGCGCCGGTGTTTCCATTGATTGTGGAAGGCAAGATTTTGGATCCGCTGAAGCTGCGCAGTTTTCGTCTATGGTCGAATCTGACCTGGATCGATAAATGGGTCGCATTGCCGCCGCGCACTCCTGAACCGATCGTGCGAAGCTATAGGA
>CANJPM010000143.1 GCA_947476075.1 Beijerinckiaceae bacterium | reverse complement strand
GCGGCGCCCGCCCTGGCTTGGCGTGTAGACGGTGAGGGATTGAGCGTCTTTGTCCCACAAAGCCGTGACGACGCGCGGCTCCATCGGGCTGACGACGAGGCGATTGTTGACGAGATCTACGCTGACGCGCGTGTGCGCCTTGGCGAGCTTGTCCTCGATAATGGATTGATCGCCATATTCCCAATGCACGACGACGTTGGAGCCAAATTCCGGCCACACGACAGGGGCGCTCGGGTCAAGAGCCTTTGCGGTGTTGGCGATGGCGGGCAGCGGCTCGAAATCAAACAGCACGGCCTCGGCCGCATCGCGCGCTTCATGATGGGTCCTGGCCACGACCATTGCGAGGCACTCGCCCACAAAACGCGTCTGGTGCGTAGGCAAGACCTGACGGCTGGTCTTGTGCATCGGCTTGCCGTCGCGATTGACGTAAGAGGCGTCGTTAAGCAGTCGGCCCATGCCGGCGGCTTCAAGATCGGCTCCGGTGTAGACAGCGATCACGCCGGGCATATCAAGAGCGGACGAGACGTCCACGCCCAGAATTTTTGCGTTGGCGTGTGGCGAGCGGGTGAAGGCGGCGAAAACCTGGCCTTCGAAATTCATGTCGTCAGTGAACTGGCCGCGCCCGGTGAGAAGCCGCGTGTCTTCCTTGCGCCGGACAGGCTGACCGATCCCGAACTGACCCATGACTTCTCCTCCATTTGATTGCGCCATGTCCGGGCATGACCGTTCTATGCCCGCGCATGATTGTGCGATGTCCGCATGTAATCTCGCTTCCCCACTTAAAGCCCGTCGCGGCGCTAACCGCAAGCGCAACGGCGTCGCAGTGCAGCACAAGCTTGCCTATGGCGCGGATTGGGCGGATCATCTGACTTGATCCCGATCAATGCGGTCTGGCGCCTTCAGCCTAACGTCGCCCATGTCGGGGCAATACGCGGAGCAGCTGAATGAGCGCACGTTTCGTGATTGCGGCCGCTGCCTCTTTGTTCGGCGGCGGTCTTCCGGCGATAGCCGCGCAAGAGGCCGCTCTCGTGGAGGCGGGCGCGCGGATTGCCCGTGAATCCTGCATTTCCTGCCACGCTGTTGAGGCCGGGGACGGTAAATCGGCGGGGCGACGACAAACCGGCGACGCGCCCGCGTTTGGCGCCATCGCCGCCATGCCCTCCACCACTGAAGTCGCGATCAAGGTGTTCCTGCAAACGCCCCATCCCAACATGCCCAACATCATGCTCACGCAAGCCGAGATCGATGCGTTGACGGCCTACATTCTCGATTTTCGCAACAGATAACGGTCAGGCCCAGGAGGAATACATGCTCAAGCATATTCTGATCGCCACTGATGGTTCCGAAGCGGCCCAGCGCGCAAGCGTCTATGCGCTTGAGCTTGCGGGCGTGCATGGCGCCCGCGTGAGCGCGCTGGTGGCTACCGAGCCATGGTCCGTTCTTGAAATGGCGCACAAGGCGGAAGCGGGCGTCATCCATCCGCTTGAGGATTACGAAAAGGCGCGGGCAAAAGCGGCGGGCAGGATTCTTGACGATGTCGCGGCCCACGCCAAGGAGCGCATAATTGCTTGCGATCTTGTGCACGCGGCCGATCAGCATCCCGCTGAAGCCATTCTCGCCGCCGCAAGAGAACGGGCGTGCGACCTCATCGTGATGGCGTCGCATGGACGACGCGGCCTCGACAGGATTCTGCTGGGCAGCCAGAGCGCGAAAGTGCTGGCGCTCAGCGCGATCCCGGTTCTGATCCACCGTTGAAATTCAGGAGCCCATCATGTCGCTCAAGGATCTGCTTGTCGTGCTCGACGTCGAAGGCAAACAGGCGCCCGCGCAACGCTTCGCGTTGTCGCTCGCCCAACAAGTCGATGCGCACCTGACCGCCGCCGGTCTGGCCGTGCAATATGTAGCGCCTGTCTCCTTTGGCGGTGAATATCCGTATGATTTGATGGAGCAGGCGATGGAGCAATCGCGCGCCGCGCTGGAGGAAGGTTTTACGCGCTTGCGCACCGAGGCTCCTGAAGACGTGACGACTGAATTTGTGATGATCGAAGCTGTGTCGGGCCTTGCCAATGTGCGGCTTGGCGATCTGGCGCGCCATTTCGACATGACGGTGATAGGGCAGGACAAGGACAGCGATACCGGCGACGACAACGGCTTCATCGTCGCTGCATTGTTTGGCTCGGCTCGCCCGGTGTTCGTGGTTCCCTACATTCATAAGGGGCCGGCAAAGCTCGAACACGCCGTCGTGGCTTGGGATGGAGGACTTGTGGCTGCGCGCGCTCTGGCGGCCGCCATGCCATTGCTGGAGCGCGCACAGCGCGTTGACGTCGTCACCATTCCGCCATCGGGCGAGCCGGTTGATGATCTGCCCGGCTTCAACATCACCCGCCATCTGGCCCGCCATGGCGTGCGCGCGCAATTGCGGCAATTGCCGCCCGCCGACAACGTCAGCGAGGCGCTGTTGTCTTATGCCGTCCAATCAGGGGCCGATTATCTCGTGATGGGCGCCTACGGCCATTCGCGTTTGCGCGAGTTTATGCTTGGCGGCGCAACGCGCGAAATGCTGGGCTCAATGACCGTCCCCGTGCTGATGGCCCATTAGGGCCCGCTTTTTGAGAGCTGTTTGCGCTTGCCTCGCCCCTCGCCTAGTTTCACGGCCAATTGAAACAAGGCGGGGAGAATGCGCGGATGGCGTCTGTGTCGGCGTTTGATTATGTGATCGTGGGCGCAGGCTCGGCCGGTTGCGTGTTGGCCAATCGCCTGAGCGAAGACGGCGCCAGCGTGCTCATTCTCGAAGCGGGCGGCAGCGATCGCAATCCGCTGATCCAGATTCCGCTTGGCCTTGGCAAGCTGCACCAGCATCGCCTGCATGATTGGGGCTATGACGCCGAGCCCGATTCCAATATGCACGGCCGCCAGATCGAGGCCATGCGCGGCAAAGTCCTTGGCGGCTCGCATTCCATCAACGTTATGGCTTACACGCGCGGCGACAGAAGCGATTATGATCGCTGGGCGCGAAACGGGGCGCAGGGCTGGTCCTATGCCGAGGTGTTGCCATACTTCAAACGCGGCGAGACATGGGAGGGCGGCGCCAATGAATGGCGTGGCGGCGACGGCCCCCTCAACGTGCAATGGGCGCGCTCGCCCGATCCGATTTTCGACGCATGGGTCGAGGCTGGAAAAGCCGCCGGCTACAAGGCGTCCGACGATTTTAACGCCAGCTCCGGCGAGGGCTTCGGGCGCGTGCAATTCACCATTCGCAACGGTCGCCGCCATTCAGCCGCCAGCGCTTATCTGCGGCCCGCTTTGTCGCGCCCCAACCTGACTTTGAAGATGAGAGCACACGCCACTCGCATCATCATGCAGGGCTCCCAAGCGCGCGGAATTGAATATACGCACAAGGGCCAAAGCCTGCGCGCCATGGCCAACAAGGAAGTTCTGCTGACGTCCGGCGTGTTCAACAGCGCGCAATTATTAATGCTGTCGGGCATCGGCCCCGCCGACCATTTACGCGAGATCGGGATTGATCCGCTGATCGATCTGCCGGTTGGCGACAATTTGCAGGATCATCTAGCCGCATGGTTTTCGTGGACCCGGCGCGGGCCAGGCTATTTCCATTCCGTGATGCGGGCCGACCGGATTGCGCGCGCGATGGTGCAGGCTTACGCTTTGGGCACCGGGCCTGGCACGATTGTGCCCACCGCGCTGTTTGCGTTCATCCGGACGTCGTTGGCGACCGACTCGCCCGATGTCGAGTTCATGTTCCGCGCCGTGGCGGGCAATCCGCATATCTGGTTTCCGGGAATCAAGGCGCCGTTTCAGGACGGCTACGGCATTCGCCCCGCGCTGCTGCATCCCAAAAGTCGCGGGCAGGTTCGGCTAAGCTCAAGCAATGCGTTCGACAAGCCGCGCATCGCCTATAATTTTCTTACCGATCCCGCCGACATGCAGACCATCCTAGAGGGTACGCATCGCGCCATAGACGTTGCTTCGCGCCAGCCCCTCGATGAATATCGCGGCGCGCTGTCCACCCCCAAAACGCTCGTCAGCGACAAAGACATTGAGGACTGGTTCCGCCGGACGGCTATAACGGCGCATCATCCCTGCGGCACATGCGCTATTGGCGCGGTTGTCGATCCCCAATTGCGCGTGCTTGGCGCACAAGGTCTGCGCGTTGTGGATGCGTCCGCAATGCCGGACATAGTCTCCGCGCACATCAACGCCTGCGTGCTGATGATGGCCGAGAAAGCTTCCGACATGATCTCGGGCCGCAAACCTTTGCCGCTTGCGCTCAATGCCTGACGTTCGGTTCATCTTGCACGCGGGCGCCTCATCGTTTAGTGCGCCCTTACAAGTTCAACGGCCGCAGAAGCGGTGGAGAAAAAGTCATGAAAATCTGCCGCTTTGATAATGGGCGTTTGGGCGTGGTCGAAGGCGATCAGGTGAAGGACGTCACGTCCGTTCTTGATGCGCTGCCGCCGCTGCGCTGGCCGACAGCTTTCGGCGATCATTTTATCGCCAACCTCGACATGATGCTCCCCAAGCTGCGCGAAGCTGCAAAACCCGCGCCCGGCAAGCCTTTGTCTCAGGTGAGCCTCGATACGCCCGTGGCCAATCCCGCCCGCGTGATCGCAGCGCCGCTGAATTATCCGTTGCATGTGCAGGAAGCCGCCAATCCAGCGATCAATCACGGCGTGCACATGCCAGCCCATGACGGCTTCGCCACGCCGATTGATAAATATGGATTGTTCTTGAAGTCGCAGACCGGCGTGATAGGCGCCGGCCAGAAAGTGATGCTGCACTGGGACGGCCGCCGCAACGACCACGAGGTCGAGCTGACAATGGTGATTGGACGCGGTGGCAAGAACATTGCGCGTGAAGACGCGCTGAAACATGTGGCGGGCTATTGCATCGGCCTCGACATGACCGTGCGCGGTACGGAGGATCGAAGCTTCCGCAAGGCCGCCGACACCTATTCCGTGCTGGGCCCATGGCTGGTGACGGCCGATGAAATCCCCGATCCCGACGCGCTCGATTTTGGCATGGAAGTGAATGGCGAGGTTCGCCAGCGTTCCAACACCAAATCGCTGATCTGCGATTGTCGCGATCTGATCGTGCGCGCCTCGCGTGTTTACGCGCTGCATCCAGGCGACGTCATCATGACCGGTACGCCCGACGGCGTCGGCGAGGTGAAGTCCGGCGACGTCATGCACGCATGGATCGAAAAGATCGGCGAGATGAATGTAGGAATCGCCTGAGGATCAGAGCTTTCCTTCTCTCCGCACCCGGAGAGAAGGATCAGAATCGCCGGACAGCAGTCACATCGCCAGATGAGCTGGCGGCGATCCGCGCGCGCGCTTCCTGCAAAGGCTCGCTTGTGACTTGCATGAAATAGCCATTGGCGTGGAGAAGGGTTTGCGCATCGCGCATCACGCCCACATGGCCCTTCCAGAACACAAGATCGCCGCGCTGCAATCTCGATAGATCGTCAATAGCGAGCGGCGCGCCTAATTGCGCGGCCTGCATGTCGGTGTCGCGAGGGGCCTCTACGCCTGCCGCCTGCAACGCGATCTGGATCAGGCCGGAGCAATCCAGACCTAGCCACGTTTTTCCGCCCCAAAGATAAGGCGCGTGCAAAAACCGCTCCGCCACAGAAACAAAATCGCTTGTCGTAACATCCAGCAGCGCCAGATGGCGTTGCTGTACAAAGCCCTCGCGCAGGCGCGCAAAGGTTCCATCATCGTCCATCACATGCACAAGCGCGTTCATCGGCAAGGCGCTGATTGGCGGGCTCTTGATGTTGCGTGCGGGATAGATGAACGTGCGGGGCGCCAATATGCGATGGGTCGCCTCTGCTTCCGCGACGTCGTTCGTCAAATCGTCAGCGGCCATGTAGCCTACATAACGATCACGCGCCAATTGACCCCATGCCCAGCCTTCGATGTCGATCTCGTAGATGTCGATGCGCTCGCCAAACAGGGCCTGCGTATCCATGCCAGCTTCCGGGTGCGGCTCCGCCCGCAAGGCCACGACTTCCGAGCGAACGCGCATACGCCTTGGCGCGACATAAAGCTGCGCAGCGACGATTCCCTGCAAACTCTCGGCTGCAAGGTCGGGGCGCGCCGGCGTCAGGCGCCTGTCGAAGCCATCCGGCAAAAATCCGCGATTAGCGATCATGACAACGCACGTCCTTTTGCAACGACAAGATCTCCCAATTCCTCCAGATAAAGCGCGCCTTTCACCGTGCGCTGCACGATGACGTTGCGCTTGTCGACGTCGTCGCGCCGACGCGAGAGAAGCTCCTGCTTGCCAAGGGCATCGAGCGCACGCGTGATCACGGGCTTGGTCACGATCAGCTTGGCGGCCAGCCCGCGCACCGTATGCGGCGGCGGCTCAAGATAGATCGTCAGCAGAACAGCAATCTGCCGTAAGGTAAAGTCAGGCGCAGGCGCGTCCCCGCCGCCCCTGTCCTGCTGCACAAGACCCAGCGACACGTCATGAAGCAGACGTAGCGCCTGCGACGGCTTCAACTCGATCGCCAAGATTGTTCTCCCTAAGCCTTCTTCGCAGCTTTTTTGGCGCTCTTCCTTTGTGCGTAACGTCGCTCAAGAAGCTCATAAAGCAGGCGCGCAGTTTGCGCCTCTCCGCCCTCGGGTCGGCCAGGTTTGGTCGCCGGCGTCCAGCCGTAGATGTCGAAATGTGTCCATGCGCCAGCCTTTTCCACAAAGCGGCGCAAGAACAACGCCGCCGTGATCGAGCCTGCAAAGCCGCCGCTGCTGACGTTGTTCACGTCCGCAATCTTGCTCTTGAGCATGGAATCATAGGCGTCCCACAACGGCATCCGCCACACCGGATCATGAGCCTGCGCGCCGGCCTGGCTGATCTCCTGCGCCAGAGCGTCGCTTGTGCAATAAAACGGCGGCAAGTCCGGCCCAAGCGCGACGCGCGCTGCGCCGGTCAGGGTGGCGAAGTCGAAGAGCAGGTCCGGGCTTTCGTCGTCGGCAAGCGCCAGCGCGTCGGCGAGGATGAGGCGGCCTTCGGCATCGGTGTTGCCGATCTCGACGCTGATCCCCTTGCGGCTTGGATAGACGTCGCCGGGGCGAAAGGAATCGCCGGAGACTGAATTCTCGACGATCGGCAGCAGCACGCGCAGGCGCACATCGAGCTTTGCGTCCATGATCATCTGCGCCAGCGCCATTGCGGTGGCGGCGCCCGCCATGTCCTTCTTCATCATCAGCATGGCTGATGAGGGCTTGATGTCGAGTCCGCCGGTGTCAAAGCACACGCCTTTACCAACCAGCGTGACTTTCGGCGCCTTGGCCGACCCCCATGTAAAGTCGACAAGACGCGGCGCCTGCGCAGCGGCGCGCCCCACGGCGTGAATGAGAGGGAAGCCGGCTTTCAACAGCGCGGCGCCCTTGATGGTGCGCGCTTTTGCGCCAAAGCGTCTAGCGAGACCCAGCGCGGCCTTCTCGAGCGCTTCTGGCCCCATATCGTTGGCGGGGGTGTTGATGAGGTCGCGCGCCATGCAAAGGGCTTCTGCGATGCGGGCGATGCGTGCGCCGTCGACGCCCTTGGGCGTCTGAAGTTGCGGACGCTTGTCGGCGGGCTTGCGATAGCGGTCGAAGGAATAGCTGGCGAGCGCGAAGGCCAGCGCCGCCAGCTCCAGCGCCTGCGGGTCGTCGCCGGGCGCGTTGGCGAAACGCCAGGCGCCGGCGGGCAGGGCGGATGCGAGGTTGCCGGCGAGGAAGGGATCGGCTTGCGGACGCCTCCCTTCGCCGCTCCCCAGGCCGAAAATGGCGCAGGCGACGCCGCCGGTGGAATCGGGACAAACCAGCAGCGCGCCGGGCTTGGGCGCATAAGAGCTGGCGCGGGCGAACGCGACGGCCTCCGGCGGCAGGCTGGCGCGCAAGGAATCCCAATTGTCCGCGCTGGCGAACCAGATCGGCTTTGCGCCCGCTGCTGCGCCTGACTTCGTTTCGCCCTTCGCCATTGGCCTTTACTCCTGCTGGTTGACGCATCTGGTCAGCGTCATCGGCATTTTAACGCCTCATTAGCCTTAACGCTTTATTGATTACGGAGCATTGAGACAATTTATTCGACGACAAATCATTTTGCGACAATCGGTTTCAGGTGGCGATTTCATGACCGCAAGCAATTCCAGCCTCTGCGCCGCTCGTAGCGGGACTCTGCTGCGTGGCTCCCGTTCAGCGCTCGTAATCGCGCTTCTTGCTTCCGGGCTCGCCCTTTCGGGCTGCAAATCCACCGGCGGCGCGGGGTCTGTGGTGGGGGCGCCCTTGCAGACAGGAGCTCCGCTCAACCCTGCGACGGCCCGCGCCATGGTTGAGGAATGGGGCCGCAAATACGATTCAGCGCCCAACGACCGCACGATTGCGTTGACCTACGCCCGCGCCTTGCGCGCCAGCCAGCGCTTTCCCGAAGCGACAGCAGTGCTGCAAAAGCTGGCCGCGACCAATTCGCAAGACATGGAAGTACTCGGCGCTTTTGGAAAATCTCTGGCCGATTCAGGACGCTTGCAGGAAGCGGCGACTGTCCTTCAGGGAGCCCACACGCCCGAGCGGCCCGATTGGACCGTGCTGTCCGCTCAAGGCTCCATCGCCGACCAGATGGGCGATCACGAAAACGCGCAAAACTATTATAGCGCGGCCCTGCGCATGGCGCCCGGCGAGCCCTCGCTGTTGTCCAATCTTGGATTATCGTATGCGCTGACCAAGAAGCTGCCGCTGGCTGAGCAAACGCTGCGGCAGGCCGTCAGCCATCCGCGCGCCGATTATCGCGTGCGTCAGAATCTGGCGTTGGTTCTGGCTCTACAGGGCAAGTTTCAGGAGGCGGAGATCGCGCAGCGTGCGGATATGTCGCCCGAACAATCGGCTGCGAATGTTGCTTCCATCCGGCAGATGATTTCCCAATCGGACGCATGGCGGCAAATACAATCTCCCGCAGCAACGCCCGCTGCGCGATAAGCGCGCAACGCGTTCATTTATTTGACCGCGGAAATCTGGATGACCGCAGGCGTGATGATGACGGCGAACAAAACCGGCAGAAAGAACAGAATCATCGGCACAGTCAGCTTCGGCGGCAATCCTGCCGCCTTTTTCTCAGCCTCCATCATGCGATTGTCGCGGCTTTCCTGTGAAATGACCCGCAGCGCCGTTCCAAGCGGCGTACCATAGCGCTCTGATTGAATGAGCACGGTGGTGAGTTGTTTGACAGCGTCAAGACCGGTGCGCGATGCGAAATTCTCCAACGCCGTTCTACGCTGCGGCAGATATGACAATTCAGCCGTAACAATCGCGAATTCCTCGGCGAGCTCCGCCGACTGGGAGCCAACCTCTGCGCCCACTCTGCT
>CANJPM010000142.1 GCA_947476075.1 Beijerinckiaceae bacterium | reverse complement strand
GGCCAGTGGTTGATGATCGCCATATTGAACGATCAGAAAACGCTCATCGGGAAAGCGCTGCCCAAGGGCGGTGCTAAAGCCCTCGTAATCTTCTTTCGACATTGCGAGGCGACGCAGATATTCGTGTATCTCAGCGCTTGCGCCCGGGGCGCCCGCGACCTTGCGCTCAGGCCAATAAGTCACGTCATAGGGCCAATGGGCGGCCATGGTTTGTACGTACAAAAACAATGGTTGCTGCGATCCTTGCTTATGCCGCGCGATCTCATCAAGAGCATTGTAATAATAAAAGCGGTCCTGCTCCATGGAGGTGGGCGCTTTTTGCGCTTTCAGATCGAAAATTTCCTTCAAGCCAATCGATTCGAAAAACTTCGAAGATCCAAAAAAACCTTTTAAATATGGATAAAACATTACATTGCGATAGCCGCATCGCGCCAGTGCTGCTGGCAATGCATCGTCAATGCGGCCCGCCATATAGACCTGCACGAATTGCTGCATGCCGCCAAAGAAGCGGCTCGCCATGCCGGTCAGGACCGAGAATTCAGTTAGCCAGGAGCCGCCGCCATAGGTCTCGACGCGCAGTTTATGAACGCGCCCGTCATGCGACTTGAAGAAGTCAGCCAGTCCTGGATCGAAAGACAAGGCAGGCGCAAACGGCATCGGCGGCGTGACCGATTCCTGATGGACCAGTATGATGTGCGGTCGCCTGTTTTGCGGCGCACATGCAGGCGCCTGGTCGAGCCGCGCGATTGCGCTCCCGGCCTCGCCGACGTCAAACAGGAAGCCCCGCCGCAGAGCTTCAATCGCCTCCGGCCATGACGAATAGAAAGACGACAGATTGCGATCGGCCCATGTGTATTGCATGTGCCGGGGCTCGCCCTTCAAAGCAGAAAAATAGCCGCTCAAGCCGACAAGAACGACAAAGGCGCAGGCGCAAAAAATGCGCGAAACATTGGGACGCTCATAACGCCACAGCAAGGGCAGAGCGAAAACGAGGACGAGCAGCGCCAGCAATAGGGCCATCAGCGCGTAGGGCTGCTGACCTGCGATTTCAACAACCGGAAAGCCCCATTGCGCAGGCTCGAAAAAATCCCACGCATGCAAAATGAAGTCGGAGCGTTCACGCTTGATGAAGGCGATGGCGACAATCAGCATCGTGGTCGCGGCAATCGTGCTGGCGCTGAAAAGCGCGCGGCCAGTGACGAACGCCAGTGCGGCGGCGATTGCGCCGCTCACCGCGCCTGCATGCAGGTTCGTCAGATAGCCCTCGGTGGCTGCGATGTAGACGCCAAGCGCTGTCAGCAGCAATGCTGCCGGTATTCGCGCCTGACGCTGTGACAGTGCCGATTTCAGCTTCATTGGTTTACTGGAATCGCTCAAAACTCGACCACGCTCCGGATCGACTTTCCTTCATGCATCAGATCGAACGCGTCGTTGATGCGCTCCAGCGGCATTTTGTGGGTTATGAGATCGTCGATATTGATCTTGCCGTTCATGTACCAATCGACGATGCGCGGCACGTCCGTGCGTCCGCGTGCGCCGCCAAACGCAGAGCCCTTCCATACCCGCCCTGTGACGAGCTGAAACGGACGCGTGGAAATCTCCGCGCCGGAGGGCGCAACGCCGATGACGATCGACTGTCCCCAACCGCGATGACAGGATTCGAGCGCCTGCCGCATGACGTTGACGTTACCGGTGCAATCGAACGTGTAATCGGCGCCGCCGTCCGTCAGGTTGACGAGATAAGGCACGAGATCGGCGCCGACCTCGTTCGGGTTGACGAAATCGGTCATGCCGAATTTTTCCGCCATCGCCTTGCGGTCGGGGTTGATGTCCACGCCCACGATCTGCTCGGCGCCGATCATGCGCAAGCCTTGCACGACGTTGAGGCCTATACCGCCAAGCCCGAACACGACGGCGCGGCAACCGGCTTCAGCTTTCGCGGTCCAGATCACGGCGCCGATGCCCGTGGTGACGCCGCAGCCGATGTAGCAAACCTTTTCGAAGGGCGCGTCTTCCCGGATTTTCGCCATCGCGATCTCGGGCGCGACGATGAAGTTCGAGAACGTCGAGGCG
Source organism: Beijerinckiaceae bacterium (assembly GCA_947476075.1). Classification (GTDB taxonomy): domain Bacteria; phylum Pseudomonadota; class Alphaproteobacteria; order Rhizobiales; family Beijerinckiaceae; genus Terripilifer. The sequence continues at coordinate 7,316 of CANJPM010000142.1, read as the reverse complement.
CCCATGTAGTGCAGCACCTGTTCGCCATCGCATTTGAAGCGGCTTGTGCCGTCGGGCATCACGCCTTTTCCTTGCGTGCCGCGAATGGCGGTGCACAGGTTGGTTTTGCGCGAGAGGCAGCTTTTGCACTGGCGACATTCGGGCGTGTAGAGGGGGATGACGTGATCGCCCTTCTTCAGGCTGGTGACGCCGGGACCGACGTCCACCACTACGCCCGCGCCCTCATGACCCAGAACGCACGGAAACAGGCCCTCGGGGTCGGCGCCCGAGAGCGTGTAATAATCGGTGTGACAAACGCCGGTGGCCTTGATCTCCACCAGCACCTCGCCAGCCTTGGGGCCTTCAAGATCGAGTTCGACGATTTCCAGCTTCTGCTTGGGCGAGAAAGCGACGGCGGCGCGGGTTTTCATCATCAAGCTCCTAAATCACGACCTATTGTGCAGCACGCGCAGGCGCGAGGGAAGGTTTGCTTTCTTGACGCAGACTGAGATTCGCCCGATCCTGCGCTGGAGCGTCGCCCCATCGAGGCGACCCAATCTCGAGGAAACGCCATGGACGACCACAGCGCCCAAATTCCCCCGCTCCAGACCTTCAGCTACAAGAAGCCCGAGAACCTGCGCAACGGCAAAGGCATCGTTCAGCTCGCCAAGTCCGACATCATTCGCGGCCGCGTCCAGATTGTGAAAGAGGGCGGCGAGAATAATCTTCATTCGCATACCGGGATGGACGGGTTCTGGTTCGTTCTCAGCGGCAAGGTAAAATTCTATGGCCCCGGAGACGAGCTGATCGGCGAGTTCGGCAAGCATGAAGGAATTCTCATTCCGCGCGGAGCCCAATACTGGTTCGAAAGCTCCAGCGACGAAGGGCTTGAGATCTTGCAAATGGCGGCGTTCGAAAAGGGCGTGAAGGTCACGCGCAACGACGTGTCGGCCCAGAAGTTCGATCCCAATTCAGTGGCGATCGAAGACATAGCCGTGATCCGCTGAAAACCTTGCGCTGAAGAGCCTGCTGCGGAGCGCCCGGACTTAACCGGGGCCCGCTTTTATCCGGAGGGAACGCCAATGAATCGCAAATTCGCGTGCGCGCTTGCAGCTTGCTTTGCTCTGACTGACGCAGCGTCTGCGCAAACGGCGGCTGATTTCTACAAGGGCAAGCAGGTCATCTTCACCATCGGTTACGAGGCGGGGTCTGGCTATGATCTTTATGCCCGGCTTCTAACGCGCTATCTGGGCAAGCAATTGCCTGGCAATCCTGCCGTCGTGCCGCAGAACATGCCAGGCGCAGGCTCGATCAAGGCGGCCAATTATCTTTACGAACTGGCGCCGCGCGATGGCACGCAGCTTGGCATGCTGGGGCGCGGCACGCCGATGACGCCGCTGCTGGGCGGCAAGGGCGCTACGTTCAAGGACGACAAGTCGTTCACGTGGATCGGCAGCATGAACAACGAGGTCAGCGTCTGCGTAGCTTGGCACACTTCGGGCGTTAAGACGATTGAAGAGGCCATGCAGCGCGAACTCACCACGGCTGCGACTTCGCTGGGCGCCGACGACACCACGGTGTTTCCCGCCGTTCTGAACGCGATGATCGGCACAAAGTTTAAGTGGATCGTCGGCTATCCGGGCGGCGCGGCCATGAACCTTGCGATGGAGCGCGGCGAGGCGGACGGCCGCTGCGGCTGGTCATGGTCTTCGGTCAAATCGACGCAGGCCGATTGGCTGAAAACCGGCAAGGTTCAATTGCTTTTGCAATTGTCGTTGAGCAAGCATCCTGATCTGCCCAACGTGCCGTTGATTATGGACTTCGCCAAGAACGACGAACAGCGCGCCGTGCTCGAGCTGATCTTCGCCCGGCAGGTGATGGGGCGCCCGGTTCTGGCGCCTCCCGGCATTCCCGCCGAGCGCGTTGGCGTTATCCGCCGTGCGTTCGACGCGACCATGAAAGATCCGGCTTTTCTGGCAGAGGCCGACAAGGGCAATTGGGAGATCACGCCGGTCAGGGGCGAGGAGATCGAGGCGCTGATGCAACGCGTTTACGCCTCGCCGCCGCAGGTTGTGGAGCTGACGAAGCAGGTGACGCCGCAACCCAAGTGAGCGGTCCAGATGCAGCTGCAATACGTAAAGCCGGAGTCACCCATGAGATCCCTTTTCGCCATCGCCTTTGCGGCGACAGCCTTTCTTGTCCCGCAGTTCAGCGCAATGGCGCAAAGCTGGCCTGATCGTCCCATCAAGCTCATCGTGCCGCAGCCGCCCGGTGGCGGGTTCGATACGGTCGCACGCATTCTGGCTGATCGCATGGGGCCTTTGCTGGGCCAGCCCGTCGTCGTTGAAAATCGCACAGGCGCAGGCACTCTTGTTGGAACCGAGGCGGCTGCGCGCGCACCCGCCGACGGTTATACGCTGCTTTTGGGCGCGCTCTCCAATATCGCTCTCAATCCGGGGCTTTATGACAAATTGCCCTATGATCCTTTGAAGGATTTCACGCCGGTCGGTCTTGCGGTGACATGGTCTTACACGCTCGTTGCGCGCAAGGATTTGCCGCAAAAAGACTTGAAGGAGCTGATCGCTTTCGCCCGCGCAAATCCTGAAAAAGTCACTTATGCATCGGCGGGCAAGGGTTCGGGCCAGCATATCGCCACGGCGGTGATGGAGAAACTGGCTGGCGTGAAATTCACCCATGTTCCCTATCGCGGCGCGCAGGCGGCGTATCAGGACATTCTGGGCGGACGCGTCGATCTGTTCTTTGACATTTCGTCCACGGCGCGCGCGCAAGTAGAGGGAGAAACGGTGCGCGCGCTCGCGGTCTCCTCAAAAGCGCGTCAATCATTCCACGCTGACGTACCAAGCGTATTTGAAACCGGCGTCGCTCCGCTTGATATGGAAAGCTGGTTTGGCCTGTTCGCCCCCGCCGCTATCCCGGCGCCGGCGCTGGCCAAATTGCGCGCCGATCTTGACGTCGTGCTTGCGCGCCCCGAGGTGTCGGAATTGTTCGCCAGGACCGGCGGACGCGTGTTGAAGCTGTCGCCGCAGGAGACGGAAAACCTTGTGCGCATCGATGTTGAACGCTGGACGAAGCTGCTCAAGGACGCCGCCGTCAGCGCCGAATGATCTATGGGTGGCTGGCGCAAGCCCGGTCCAAAACGCACTAGCTCCAATCATTGCGGGTTGGAGCGGGTGGCGTAATCAGACAGATCGAGCGCGGCTTCGATCTTCGCCGTCAAGCCTTCGGGGGCGAAGTTTATACTTACCCGGCCATGCAATTGACCAGTGATCACGTTGTCGAGAAGGCGCGAACCAAAGCCTGTGCGGGTCGGCGCCGTCACAGCCGGGCCGTCGCTCTCTCGCCATGTCAGATTGAGACGGCGGCCACTTTCGCCTTCTGTTATTCTCCACGCGACGCTCAGCCTGCCGCTCTCCACCGAAAGCGAGCCATACTTGCCCGCATTGGTTGCCAGCTCATGGAACGCCATGCCCAGAGACACCGCGACCTCGCTTGGCAATTCGATCTCCGGCCCGTCCAGATATATGCGTTCGCCCGTCGTATCCGCGTAGGCTTCCAGCTCGTTGGCGATGATGCGCCTGAGCGACGCGCGCTGGAAGGCGCTCTCGGTCAGCAGCGTGTGGCTGCGCGCCATGCTTTGGATGCGATCTCGGAATTTGTGTTTGTATTCGTCAATGCTGGCCGCGTTGCGGCCTGAAAGATTGGCGACGGCGAGGACGGTGGCCAGATTGTTTTTCACCCGATGATGCAATTCGCGCACGAGCAGCGCTTGCCGCATCTCGGCCTGTTTGCGGGCGGTGACGTCGGTGGTGAATCCGGTCACGCGCAGCGGCGCGTCTTCATGGTCAAATTCGGCGTAGCCGGACGTCTCAAACCACATGGTTTCGCCATTTGGTCTGATGTAACGATATTCGATGCGGTAATCTGGATGCTGGGGCGTAACCGCCATGGACGCGTGCGTGAAGCGCTCCTGATCTTGCGGGTGAACCCGGGCTCGAAACTCTGCACGTGAATTGAATTCGGCAGCTTCGCGACTGACGCCCAACAGGGCGGCGGCGCTGGCGCTGCGCACAATGGCGTCGTCATGGCGCGACCATTCAAACGAGAACATGCCAGCCGCCCAAAGGGCTTTTTCAAGCCGTTCTTCGTAATCATGCAGCCTTTCGCCAGCCTCGCGAAGCGCCTCTCCGATCTCGTTCACCTCTTCAACAGGCGTATGGATCGGGTTGGTGCGCTTGCGCGCGCCCAGCTCCACGCCCGCTTGCGCCAGCGAGTGCAGCGAGCCCGAGATGCGGTCGCCCACGCCCCACGCCAGCGCCATCGATGCCAGCAGCGTCACGATGCCCATGCCCGCCAGCGCTGCGAAGGCTTCCATCAAAGGCGTTTCGATGTCGTTGCGCGGAACGCTTGCGGTCACTACCCAGCCGGTGATGTTCGAGGTAGTCCACGCGGTCAGCACCGGTTTGCCGTCAACCTCATTGGTGTTGACGACTCCGCTCGGACGTCCGGGTACAAACAGCACTGCGCGTCCGGAATAGGTCTCGTAATCCCTGCTGCGTGCGATGATGACGCCTTGTGAGTCGAGGATCGTTGCGATGTGGCGCTCGGGGATGCTGACTTCGGCTAGCAATTGCCGCACGTCGGAGAGCTCCATCGCCATGCTGAGGAGATATTTCGTCGTTCGCTGGCGCAAGATCGGCGTGATGATGGCGACCATTTGCTGGTTGCTGACCGGGCTTGTGAACACGTTGGAGACGACAGTCTGCTTTTCCTCGGCGGCGCGCTCGTCCGCCGGCAGGTTCATGGCAGGCAGAGACTGGCCCCATGGCACGCGGGCGTTGACGATCTGCTGGCCCGAGACGTCGCGCAGCACGATGTTGTGTCCAATGATCTCGCGCATCTCGACAACGCGGCGATGGAACTGGCTTAGATCCGACTCGTCGAGATTGCTGGAGGCGGCCAGCATCCTCAGCCCCTCGATCAATCCGCTTACGCGCAGATCGACGGCGGCCGCCAGATTGCGCGCCTCGTCCTCGGCCTGCGCTTCAATGCGCGCCCGCTCGGCGTCAGCGTAGCGCATCAGCACATAGCCGGTGAACAACAGGCTGGGGATCACGAGCGCCAGAACCAGCGCCAGCAAATAGGTGCGCGTTTTGAACGCCGGCCGCTGGTCTATATTGATTCTCTTTTCATTACCGAGGCTTGAATTCATATGGCGTCCTTGACAGGCGATTAGTCTAGGCATCCGGGCGGGAAAGAAAAGCGTGAGCGGAAGAATGGCCCTTCTCGCCTTGCTTCTTGCAACAAGGCGCCCTTCTCGGCTAAGAAAGGGTGTCCTTTTGTCTGGACAGTCGTGTGAGGATCGTTTGGCCCGTTGCGCCCCACAGCCGTTGAATACGCAGACGCGCGTTTTTGCGCGAGCGTCCGGCTGCGCGCCGACAGCTTTGCTTCTTCTTAGTCGCCCCTGAGGGCCGGCCGGGCGTTTGCCTTGGCGCTCAGGGGTTTAGACGGCAATCAGCTGAAGCCAGACCTCCTGTTCCAGGAAGAATAAAATGTCCGCAGAAATCATCGACATCAATTCCGCGCAGCCCGCCGCCCCCGCATCAGACAAGCAGCGGGTCATCATTTTCGACACCACTCTGCGCGACGGCGAGCAATCGCCCGGCGCCTCAATGACGTTTGAAGAAAAGCTCGAAGTCGCCGACATGCTGGACGAGCTGGGCGTCGACGTGATCGAGGCCGGGTTCCCCATCGCCTCCGAGGGCGATTTCGAGGCCGTGAGCGCGATCGCCAGGCGCGTGAAAAACGCCAGCGTCGCAGGGCTCGCCCGCGCATCGGCCAAGGATATTGATCGCTGCGGCGAGGCCGTGCGCCACGCCCGCAAGCCGCGCATCCACACTTTCGTCTCCACCTCGCCGCTGCACATGAAATACAAATTGCAGAAGGAGCCCTCCGAGGTTCTGGAGATGGTGATCTCGCAAGTCACCCGTGCGCGCAACCTCGTTGAAGACGTGGAATGGTCGGCCGAGGACGGCACCCGCACCGAGCACGATTTTCTGTGCCGTTGCGTCGAGGCCGCCATCAAGGCAGGCGCCACGACGATCAACATTCCCGATACGGTGGGATACACCGTGCCGGAGGAATATGAGGCCATTTTCCGAATGCTGCATGAGCGCGTGCCCAATGCGGGCAAGGCGATCTTCTCCGTGCATTGCCACAACGATCTTGGATTGGCGGTCGCCAACACGCTGGCGGGACTGGCTGGCGGCGCGCGGCAGATTGAATGCACCGTCAACGGCATCGGCGAGCGGGCGGGCAATGCTGCGCTGGAGGAAGTGGTGATGGCGCTACGCACCCGCGCCGACGTGCTGAACTATTCCAACGGCGTCGATTCAACCATGCTGATGCGCGCCTCGCGGCTGGTGGCGGGCGTAACCTCGTTCCCGGTGCAATACAACAAGGCGATCGTGGGCCGTAACGCATTCGCGCATGAAAGCGGCATCCATCAGGATGGCATGCTGAAGAACGCGCAGACCTACGAGATTATGACTCCCGAGAGCGTCGGCGTGTCCAAGACCTCGCTGGTCATGGGCAAGCATTCGGGCCGACACGCCTTCAAGGAAAAGCTGAAGGAGCTCGGCTATACGCTGGGCGACAATGCGGTTGAGGACGCCTTCAAGCGCTTCAAGGATTTGGCCGACCGCAAGAAGATCATTTACGACGAAGACATCGAGGCGCTGGTTGACGACCAGATTGGCCATTCGGGCGAGCGCATCAAGGTCGAGGCGCTGACCGTGATCGCCGGCACGATGGGCCCGCAAACCGCGACCCTGACGCTCGATATTGACGGCCAGCACGTCACCAAACAGGCGGTCGGCAACGGCCCGGTCGACGCCATCTTCAACGCCATCAAGGCGCTGGCCCCTCATGAGGGCAAGCTGGAGCTGTATAAGGTGCACGCCGTCACGGAAGGGACGGACGCGCAGGCGGAAGTCTCTGTGCGTCTCGCTGAAGACGGGCGTTCGGTGACGGGACGCGGCGCCGATCCCGACACCATGGTCGCCTCCGCCCGCGCCTATGTGGCGGCGCTGGAGAAGCTGATAGCGCGCCGCCAGAAAGGCGCGCCTGCGCCAATCACCGCCCGCCTCAAGCCGTAAAGCAAGCTCCTGTAACCTTCCTGTTTTCTGCCCCTTGTTTGCGGGGGAGGAAACAGGGAGCCTCCTGGATCAAATGGCCGTCGGTTGAAGATTACGAATGGGGTCAAAGAGTTCACGGCGCTTACGGTGCGCGTGCCTATTGAACGCCATGAGGAGCCTTCC
>CANJPM010000141.1 GCA_947476075.1 Beijerinckiaceae bacterium | reverse complement strand
GGCGGGTGCGGTAATGATCGCCCTCGTGGGGCACAAAAACCTGACTCTTGTGGGCAAGCCGGCGAAACGCGGTGGAATGGATGATGCGGTCGCGGTCGCGCTGAAATTCGCTGCGCGTGGGCGAGGCAGGCTCCGCCAGCAGCCGCCCACGGCTAAGCGCGGGGTCTACGGCGTAGGGGGCGATAAACCGGCCACCAGAAAGTTCTGCGGAATGTAAGGATTGAAGGGACACGCACACAGGCTTATATCTACAGGGCGACTCCTACAAGCCGCACGACCAGAACTGGCGCGCCCATGCACGACATGATGAACGACGCTCCCGCTTCCCCTGCCTCAGAAGCGCTCCCCATTGTCACTGAACGGGCCGCGCGCCGGGTGGCTCATATCCTGGCCAAGGAGCCGGAGGGCTCCCTGCTGCGCGTTGCAGTAAACGGTGGCGGCTGTTCGGGTTTTCAATACGCGTTCGACATTACGTCCACCCGCGCGCAGGACGATTACGTGATTGAAAAGGACGGCGTCGCGGTGCTGGTCGACCCCGTTTCGCTCGACTACCTGCGCGGCGCGCGGATTGATTTCGTGGACGACCTGATGGGCCAGTCGTTCAAAATCGACAATCCAAACGCCACCAGCTCATGCGGTTGCGGAACCAGCTTCTCGGTTTAGCGTCTCCGCCTAGTCTGTATATTGCTCTGGATATTGCGCCGGCGCTGACCGATACGCGGTCATTCGCCTGACGTTGTCGCCCAGCGGCGCCTGATCCTCGCGCTCAAACTCTACCTCCATCGTCCTGTCGATCAGACGCAGAATCGGGCTATCCTCCTTCCATTCAACGCCACGACGAATAACGCCGAGAACCCACATGAGCGACGCCACGCGGGCTTCGCATTCCAGAATTCGCTGATTCAAAATCTCTGATTGTCCGTCAAAAGGCATGGCTGTTCCGCAAAAGCGGCTCCCGATGAAAAAACTGATGTGGATAAAAACACCGAAACCAACTTCATCAACATAGACTATCGCCCACCAAAACGTAAGTGGACACACGTTTTTGTCCCTAAGATTTGTGTGATTATATATGAGTGTAACCATAACTGGCTTGAGCTATGCTATTCGTACGGCCGCTGATATTTTGAACAAGGTATTCAAATGAACGCGCTTTTTATCGGCCAGACCTACATTGACGTGACCATGCTTGCGTCGACCATGCCCACCGGCGACGACAAGGCGGTGGCCGACGATTACGCAATAGCGTTTGGCGGCAATGCGGTGACGGCGGCTTTTTGCGCCGCCCGATTCGGCCAGAGCGTCGACCTTTTGACCTCGCTGGCGGATGATTGGCTGGGCCGTATGTTTTTGGACATGGCGGCGAAATATCAGATCTCTATCCACGGCCGGAAGGTGCGCCGCTCATCGCTCTCCTTCATTCTTCCAAGCGACGGCCGCAGGGCCATTCTTCGCGCCCGCGACGACGCCTATCTTCATCCCCTGCCCCAGCTCAACATCGAGGGCTGCCGCGCGCTTCACCTTGACGGGCATCAGGCGGACGCAGCGCTGCATTACGCCCGCGCCTGCCGCGAGCGCGGCGTGTTGACCTCGCTGGACGGGGGCGGATTGCGCGCCAACACCCATGAACTGCTGGAATTCGTCGATGTAGCAATCTGCTCGACACGATTATGCGAGCAGATGGACCAAACGCCGCGCTCGATGCTGGATTATCTGAAAGCGCGCGGCTGCCGCATTGGCGGCGTGACCGAAGGTGAGCACGGGTTGCTCTGGTACGACGAGCGGGGCGAAATCTCCCGCTCGCCCGCCCTGCCCGTGCCGCCCGAAAAGGTGATCGACACTTCCGGAGCCGGCGACGTGTTCCACGGCGCCTATGTCACGTCGTATCTGGAGCGTCCCAATGCTGCGTGGCGCGAGCACTTTGAATTCGCGCGCGCTGCGTCGGCCTTCAAAGTGCAACGCCTCGGCAATGAGGCCGGACTACCCTCCCATGCAGAAGTAGCGCAGATGCGGGCGCTGTATGAAGGCGCGATCTAGCAGCGGCGTGCTTTAGGCCGGGTCCCACTTGTCGTGCGCCTGCGCCTCCGCCACCGCAATCGCCGTCATATTGACGATGCCGCGCGCGGTGACTGAGGGCGTGAGCACATGCGCCGGCTTGGCCGAGCCCATCAAGATCGGGCCGACAGGCAGCGCGTCCGCCAGCATTTTCACAAGCTGGAACGCGATATTGGCCGATTCAAGATTTGGCATCACCAGCACATTCGCCTCGCCGGTAAAGCGCGCATTTGGCATCACGCGTTCGCGGATCGCTTGCGACAAGGCGGTGTCTGCCTGCATTTCACCGTCCACAGCCAGCGTCGGATTGACCATGCGCACCATTTCCACCGCCGCGCGCATTTTCAGCGCCGAGGGCGAATCGCTGCCGCCGAAATCGCTGTCAGCCAGCAAGGCCACTTTCGGCGTCAGGCCAAAACGACGCACATGCTCGGCGATGCCCACCGTCATGTCTGCGATCTCGGACGCAGTCGGGTTCGACCGAACGTGCGTGTCCGCCAAAAAGTATGCGCCGCGCTGGGTGATAAGCATCGACAGCGCCGAGAAATCGCTGGCGCCAGGCGCAAGGCCCACAATGTCCTTGATGTAGCGCAGGCGCGTCGAGAAGCGCCCCTCAAGCCCGCAGATCAGCGCGTCGGCGTCGCCGCGACGCAGAGCCACTGCCCCGATAACCGTATTGTTGGTGCGCACCAGCGTGCGCGCAGCGTCCGGCGTCACGCCTTTGCGGCCGGCGACCTCGATCAAGGTCTGCACGTAATCGCGATAGCGCGGATCGTCCTCAGGATTCACCAGCTCGAAATCACGCCCCGGCTTGATTTGCAGGCCGAAGCGCTCGATGCGCTTTTCCACCACCGACGGACGGCCGATCAGGATCGGCACGGCGAGCCGCTCCTCCAGCACAACTTGCGTGGCGCGCAGCACGCGCTCGTCTTCGCCGTCGGCGTAGATTACGCGGCGAGGATCGGACTTGGCCTGCGCGAACACCGGCTTCATCAGGAAGCCGGAGCGGAACACGAAGCGGCCGAGCTGCTCAACGTAAGCGTCAAAATCCTCAACCGGCTTGCGCGCCACGCCGCTGTCCATCGCAGCCTTGGCGACGGCGGGGGCGATGCGCAAAATCAGCCGCGGATCGAACGGCGAGGGAATGAGCGAATCCGCGCCAAACAGCGGCGCCGACCCGCCATAGGCCTGCGCCACGACGTCTGAAGGCGCCTCGCGCGCCAATTGCGCAATCGCCTCGACGGCGGCGAGCTTCATTTCCTCGTTGATGGTCGTGGCGTGCACGTCGAGCGCGCCCCGGAAAATGTAGGGAAAGCACAGAACGTTGTTGACCTGATTGGGATAATCCGAGCGCCCGGTGCAGATCATCGCGTCCGGGCGCGCCGCCAGCGCCTCCTCGGGCATGATCTCGGGCGTGGGATTGGCCAACGCGAGAATGAGCGGACGCGAGCCCATGCGCTTGACCATTTCCGGCTTCAAAACGCCCGCCGCCGACAGGCCCAGAAACACGTCCGCGCCCTCGATAATATCGCCCAGCGTGCGCGCACTCGTCTCCTGCGCATACACTTCTTTCCAGCGGTCCATCAGCTGGTTGCGGCCCTTGTGGACAACGCCTTCCAGATCGCTGACGAAAATGTTCTCGCGCCTGGCTCCCAGCGCCACCAGCTGGTTCAGGCAAGCGAGCGCGGCCGCGCCGGCGCCTGAGCAGACGATCTTCACATCGCCGATCTTCTTGTCCGCGAATTCCAGCGCGTTGCGCACGGCGGCGCCGACGATGATCGCGGTGCCGTGCTGGTCGTCGTGGAACACGGGGATCGACATGCGCGCACGCAGCTTCTCCTCGATCTCAAAGCAATCCGGTCCCTTGATGTCCTCAAGGTTGATGCCGCCGAACGTGGGCTCCAGGGCGGCAACGGTATCGACGAATTTGTCGATGTCGCGCTGCTCGATCTCGATGTCGAACACATCGATGCCAGCGAATTTCTTAAACAGGACCGCCTTGCCCTCCATCACCGGCTTGGACGCAAGTGGGCCAATGTCGCCCAATCCCAGCACCGCCGTGCCATTGGTGATGACGCCCACGAGATTCTGGCGAATGGTGAGATTGGCGGCCTCCGCCGGATTGTCGACGATGGCCTCGCAGGCCGCCGCCACGCCGGGCGAATAGGCCAGCGCCAGATCGCGCTGGTTGCCAAGCGGCTTGGTCGCCTGGATTTCGAGCTTTCCGGGTTTGGGCTGACGATGATAGACGAGCGCGCCCGTGCGCAGGTCTTCTGACATTTTGACGGCCATAAAATTCCCCTGCCCGCGCAAACGCGGATCAAATTTTTCAGCCCCCATAAAGGACGCCGCGCGCCGCTCGCACAAGCCCGTTTTTCAGGCCCCAATCATGAACGAGATATCAACGCCTTGCCATACGCAGCTGCGAAGGCGTCTCACAATGGGCCTGTTGGGCACAAGGCCAGCACAAAGACAGTCCGAATCGGGAGCGCGGAAAGACGTTCTGGAGAGCCCGTCAGCCGCAAGCGCAAAGCACGTTTCATGAGAATTTATAGCTAACAGAAGCTTTCCATAACCTGTGGCGACGCTGTCCCAAACCGGGAACCGTCGCACAGGGCAGGTACGCAACATGTCCGAATCAGGAGAATTGCGTCCGCTCACCAACCCAGCAAAATCACCACGCGCATGAAACGCATGAACGCCAATACGCTGGCCGCCGCAAAGCCATAGGCGCCGCCGAACGCATGGCGGGCGAGCACGTAATAGCGGAAGAATTGCCACGGAAACTCGATCGGCAAGCGCAGCAGCAGTTCAGCGCGATTCTTGCGCTTCACCTTCTTCTGCATTTCAAAATAAGCCAGTTCCTTGCGCACCACGTCGGCAAGGCTACGGAAGGATTTATGCCACACCCTGCCCCGCAGCATCATTGTGTCGCGCTCTTCGGGCACATTGTCATGCACGGTGCTGTCGCGAAACCGCGCGCGCGTTTTGTCATAGAGCCGCAGGCATATTGTGGAATCGGCAAACGGCGCCGGCCGCTCTCGATGCGGGTATACGATGGTGACGCGCATCTTGTAGGTGGAGACTTTGGGCGGCGTGGCCAGCAGCCCGAACAGTTCCGCGCGCAGCTCGTCCGACAGCCATTCGTCGGCGTCGAGATTCAAAATCCAGTCATTGCGCGCCTGATCTTCGGCAAACCGCTTTTGCTGTCCGTAGCCAACCCATTCGTTGAAAATTACCCGCGCGCCAAGGCTTTCCGCCAAAGCCTGAGTGCCGTCGGTCGAACCTGAATCGACAACCAGAATTTCGTCAACGAGCCCACGCACTGAGGCTATCGCTCGCCCGATCCGGTCAACCTCGTTCTTGGCGATGATGGTGCAGGTGACGGGGGTCAAGGACGCTGCTCTGAAAGAGGATTATTGAGCAACAACATATGTCAGAAAACGGCGGATAACGGAAGCGGGGCTTGGGTTTTGGGCGAGGCGCGTCCTCAACATCTGTCCCAAGTCATGGCGGCGAAGGCCGCGATCCACGGCAGGCTCGCGAGCTCGCGGCCTGTCGTGGGTCCCGGCCGTCGCCGGGATGACGCGCACACAGGAGGAGTTTAACTCACCCCTTCTCAGGCAAATTCAACCGCAGGTGCAAATCGCGCAATTGCGCGTTGGTCGCCTCATTCGGGGCGCCCATCAGCAGGTCTTCTGCGCGCTGGTTCATCGGGAACAGCGCCACCTCGCGCAGGTTCTGTTCGCCCGCCAGCAGCATGATGATGCGGTCGACGCCCGCCGCCATGCCGCCGTGGGGCGGCGCGCCGTACTGGAAGGCGCGATACATGCCGCCAAAGCGCTCGATCACAGTATCTTCGCCATAGCCTGCAATCTCGAACGCCTTCACCATGCCCTCGGGGCGATGGTTGCGGATGCCGCCCGAGGCCAGCTCATAGCCGTTGCAGGCCACGTCGTACTGGAACGCCTTGATGGTCAGCGGGTCCTGATTTTGCAGCGCGTCCATGCCGCCCTGCGGCATCGAGAACGGATTGTGCGAGAAGTCGACCTTCTTCTCGTCCTCGTTCCATTCATACATCGGAAAATCGATGATCCACGCCAGTTCGAAGCGGTTCTCGTCGATCAGGTTCAGCTCTTTGCCCGCGCGCGAACGGGCGTCGCCGGCGAATTTGTAGAACTTGTCGGGATCGCCAGCGGCGAAGAACACGGCATCGCCGGCCTTAACGTCAAGCTGCGCGCGAATGGCTTCGGTGCGCTCAGGCCCGATATTGTTGGCGATGGGACCGGCGCCCTCAATCCTGCCGTCGGTCTCGCGCCAGAAAATATAGCCCAGCCCCGGCTGACCTTCGCTCTGCGCCCATGAATTCATGCGGTCGCAGAAGGTGCGGCTGCCGCCTCCGGGCGCGGGGATCGCCCATACGGCGTTCTTCTCGACTTCGAGCATGCGCGCGAAGACCTTGAAGTTCGAGCCGCGGAAATGCTCGCTCACGTCCTGCATCACGATAGGATTGCGCAGGTCCGGCTTGTCGGTGCCGTATTTACGCAGCGATTCAGCGTAAGGAATGCGCGGGAATTTCTGCGTAACGGGCTTGCCGTTTCCAAACTGCTCGAACACGCCGCGAATGACAGGCTCCATGGCGTCGAACACGTCGTCCTGCGTCACAAAGCTCATCTCGATATCGAGCTGATAGAACTCTCCCGGCAGACGGTCGGCGCGCGGGTCTTCATCGCGGAAGCAAGGCGCAATCTGGAAATAGCGGTCGAACCCGGCCATCATCAACAGTTGCTTGTATTGCTGCGGAGCCTGCGGCAGAGCGTAAAACTTGCCCGGATGCAGGCGCGACGGCACAAGAAAATCGCGCGCGCCTTCAGGCGAGGAAGCGGTGAGTATGGGGGTCGCAAATTCGTTGAACCCCTGCCCCTTCATACCTGCGCGCAGATAATCGACCACTTTGCCGCGCAGCATAATATTGCGATGCAGACGCTCGCGGCGCAGATCGAGGAAGCGATAGCGCAGGCGCGTTTCTTCCGGATAATCCTGATCCCCAAACACCGGCAGCGGCAGTTCGGCGGACGGGCCGAGCACCTCGGCGCCGGTCACGTAAAGCTCGATCTGGCCGGTGGGCATGTCGGCATTGCCGGTGCCTTCCGGGCGGATGCGCACCTTGCCGTCGAGCCGCACGCACCATTCGGCGCGGAAGGTTTCAACCAGTTTGAAGGCGGGCGAATCCGGGTCCACCACGCATTGCGTCATGCCGTAATGGTCGCGCAAATCGATGAACAGCACGCCGCCATGGTCGCGGATGCGGTGGCACCAGCCGCTGATGCGGGCGCTCTGTCCGTCGTTGGTGTCGCGGAGCTGGCCGCAGGTGTGCGTGCGATAGACGTGCATCTTGAAGTCCCGGAAGGCGTGAGGCGGCAGGCTCCTGCCGCAAATCATTTGCGCGTGCCTAGCGGAAAAACGTCCCGCAGGGAAGGCGGAACGCAGAAGCGTTATTCATGACATGAATGGAAAGCCAGCCAGTCGCGGACGCCAATTCGCAAGTCAGGCTCTAGATCAGTCCGTCTGATAGCAAGATTCGGAGGTTTCCGCCTTTGCCCCCGGATCTGTCAGGTCCGCGAGCGCCCCTGCAAGGCGCCCCAAACCACCAGCACGATCACGGCGCCGACAATCGCCCCGATAAAACCGGCGCTCTGGTCGGCGCTATACCAACCGAGCGCCTGGCCCAGCCATGTGGCCAGAAACGCGCCGACAATTCCCAGAACCGTCGTAAGAATGAACCCCGAAGGTTCATTGGTCCCCGGCGTCACCAGCTTTGCGACGACCCCGGCGACAAAGCCAATAATGATTGTCCAGATTATGCTCATAGGAGTCCTTTCAGCGCCGACTCAAACGTATTCTTCAACGCGCCTGACAAATTCCCGCCGCCGCGCCGCACCTATTGCTGCGCCAAGGGCGAGCGCAGCAAAGCCCAAAAGGTAAGCGTCGCGCTTTTGGCGTTGTTGTCGCTCACCAAGCATGGAACGCTCCGGCGAACAGGGTTTGGATGCAAAATCATCGTGCAGAGAAGACGGGCCTGATCGCGCGCCGGACGCTGCGTCCGCCTCCAAAGTCTCGCTTTCACCGTCGCTTATCCGCCGGTGGACTAGGCTTTCAAAGGCGCGTCCCGCGACCGCAGACCATTCGTAGACTTTCTCTTGCGCACCGCCAGCTGCGCCTACAGTTAATTCAGCAATCTGCACCGCAGCCCGCTCCTTCAAATCCCGCGCGCTCTCAGCCGCTCGCTGCGCAAGCCGCCGTAGCGTCAAAGAATCGTCGTCCGGGTCCGTGCGGGCGAGCGCAGCAACGCCTGCGCCGATCAGCAGGCTTGCGATGGGCGGATGCCGATAAACTCGCCACGCGAGCCCTGCCAGAATGGCTGCAGCGGCGGCAGGATTTGCAGCGGCTTTCGCTTTCAGAGCGTCAATAAAAGAGGTCGCGCGACCTTGCGCGGCCTCCATAGCGTCATCACGATAGCCGTAAACAGAGTTCACCACGCTCTTGCGCGCGCTCGCCATTGTCTCAGGCGCCCGCAATTTCGCGATATCGGCGACGACCCGCGCACGCGCCTGCTCAATCTCTCGTTCAAGCTGGGCAATATCTCTGTCTTTCGCCATCGCCGCATCCTTTCCGATTGATCAAACGTTACGGCGCCCACCTGACCCGGTTTCCCGCCCGCCCACGGAATTGCCCGGAGAACCTTTGCGCTCATCGGAGCCCATAGCGGTCGACGCGAATACGCCCGCTGCGTCACGCGCCATTTCACGCATGCTTTCGCCGCTGAGGCCGCGACGTTCAGCCCCGCGTCTGGCGACATCCAGAGCATCCTCGGTCGCCTCGCCAAGTCGCCCCGAAACGCCCTGCGCGGCCTCGCCCAATTGATCGCGGACAGAGCCAAACGTCCGGTTTTCAATGCGCGACCTCGGCAGCGATGCGCCGAGCGCAGCACCGACAGCAACGCCAAGCGCCGCCAGCACAAGCGGATGGTCACGCACGGCGTCGTCAAGGTCGTCCTTCAGCGAGCCTGCCTGCGCCGCAAGCCGTATCGATTGTTCGCTAATGCTCTCGCGCGCATCCTCGGCCCAGCGGCTGGCGACATTGGTGTATTCGGCAGCTGTGTCGCTGATACGGCCCGCAACACCCGACGCATAATGCGTGGCCGATTCCACGCCCTCGCGCACGCTTTCGGCGCCGGCGCCAACGGAAGATTCCGCTGAGGCCCAGCCGCTTGCCGCAGCGTTCTCAACATCGGCGCGCATGCGGCGCGCATCGCTCATGCCGGGCCAATTGCCACGCCCGCCACCCCGCATCAATAGAGCGAGGCCGGCCGCAATGACCAGAAGCGCCTCAGGCCGATTGCGCGCAGCGCGCATCAAGCGTCCACCATTTGGCATCCAGCTCGAAAGATCAGAACCAT
>CANJPM010000140.1 GCA_947476075.1 Beijerinckiaceae bacterium | reverse complement strand
GGGGGTCGACATTGGCTCGTCTGGCACCCAAATCGTCTTCTCGCGCCTGTTGATGCGCGGCCCCGGCGAGCCTTTGGCCATGCGCCGCAGCGTGAAAATGCGCGAAACGCTCTATTCATCGCCCGTTGCGCTGACGCCCTTCGAGGGCGATTTTATTCATGGCGTAAAGCTGCGCGCCATCATCGACCGCGCTTATGTCATCTCCGGAATTACGCCAGACGACGTTGAAACGGGCGTCGTCATCATGACGGGAGCTGCCGCCCGCAAGGAGAACGCCTCCGCAATTATGGACGCCTTGGCGGAAGAGGCCGGCGAGCTTGTGGCGGCCGCTGCTGGCGACCATATGGAGGCGGTGCTTTGCGCCTGGGGCTCGGGCGCAGTAGAGCGCTCGCGAGCCGATATGTCTCGTATCCTTAACATCGACATCGGGGGCGCCACGACCAAGTTCGCGCTGGTGGACCGTGGCCGCGTGATCGCCACCGCAGCGATGGAGATCGGCGGACGTCATGTCGCGTTTGATCTCGACAATCGCATCGTGCGGCTGGACGCGGCAGGCGCCAGATATGCGAAGCGCGTGGGCGTTGACTGGGCGCCTGGCGTCGTCGCGGCCAAGGACGACATGCGCAAAATTGCGGAAGCCATGGCGGAAGACCTCATCGCCGCCTTGACGAAAAGCCCTGCGCCGGAAGCTGTTCTTGGCTTGTTCGTGACGGAGCCGCTCGCTGATTTTGGCGCGCTCGACGGCGTGATGTTTTCCGGCGGCGTGGCTGAATATATCTATCGTCGCGAGACCCGCGATTTCGGCGATCTTGGCTGGCGTCTGGGGCGCGCGTTGCGTCGCTTGTGGGACGAGGGCGCAGCGCCATGGCCGCTGCTGGAGGCGGGCGAATGCATCCGCGCCACGGCGCTTGGCGCGTCGCAATACAGCGTGCAGATGAGCGGGCAGACCTCCTGTGTCAGCTCGCATTCAAAGCTCCTGCCACGACGCAATCTTCCTGTGTTGCAACCAGCTTTCGACTTTTCGGGAAACATTGACGCGCAGGCGCTGGCCAGCGCCATCTTGCATCATCGCGCCATGTTCGATGATCTAGATCCCCTGCGCGAACTGGCCTTCGCCTTTCGCTGGCGCGGCGACGCATCGTATGAGCGGGTGCTGGCGCTGGCGCAGGGAATCGCCGCTGGCCTGTCGGATCGCATCGCCGCCGGCGCTTCGCTTTATCTGATGCTGGAGGGCGACGTCGCCGCCAGTCTTGGGGCCATGCTGCGCGAGGAAATGAAAGTCGCAAGCGAGGTTCTCGCGCTGGACGGAATCGTCCTGCGCGACTTCGACTTTGTCGATATTGGCCGAATCCGCATGCCTTCAGCGATGATTCCGGTGACGGTGAAGTCGCTCGTTTTCGGCGCGCCCGGCGGCGCCTGACTCCGTTCCGCGATCTCGCTTTTTGAGCGTCGCCGTGCCACAATTTGCACAGAGACAGCCTGAGGGATTGCACTTGAACGCCAGCGCTTTTGACGCTTTGGAAGTGGAAAGCATCGCAGCCGCCGAGATTGCGCGGGCGCTTGATTTCTATGGGCCGGATGGACGCGGCGCTGCGCCGCTTTTGCCCATTCTGCACGCGTTGCAACATGCATTCGGGTACATTGACGACGAGGCTCTGCCCATCCTTGCGCGCATGCTTAATATCTCGCAGGCGGAGTTGCGCGGCGTCGTGTCGTTCTACCATGACTTTCGCCGCGCGCCTGCTGGTCGCCATAGGCTGAAAATCTGCCGTGCGGAAGCGTGCCAGTCGCTTGGCTGCGAGGCGCTTGTCGCTTATCTGGCGCAAGCCTTCCATCTTGCGCCCGGACAGACGACGCCCGATGGCGCGCTAACGCTGGAAAGCGTCTATTGCCTTGGTGATTGCGCTTTGGGACCAGCCGCTTTGATTGACGATGAATTGATTGGTCGCCTCGATAAAGAGCGCATCGACGCGCTCATGAGCGAGGTGCGCAAATGAGCGCGACGCGAATCTATATCGCGCGCGATTCCGCCGCCCGCTCTGTTAACGCAGACGCTGTGGCGAAGGCGATCGAGCAGCAGGCGAGGGCGCGCGGTCAGATTGTTGAGATCGTCCGTACCGGATCGCATGGGTTGCTCTGGCTGGAGCCGTTGGTGGAAGTGGCTGGACCGCAGGGACGCACGGCTTATGGGCCTGTGCGTGTTGGAGATGTTGTGGGCCTGTTTGAGGCTGGCTTTCTCCATGGCGCGCCGCACGACTTGTCGTTGGGGCCGGTTGAGGAGATCGACTTCTTCAAGCGTCAGCATCGTTTTACTTTCGCGCGCGTTGGCGTCGTAGACCCGCTCTCGCTAGATGATTATCGAGCTCATGGCGGATGGCAAGGGCTGGAGCGCGCGCGCACCATAGGTCCGCAGGCGGTCGTCGACGAGATTGCAAATTCGGGTCTGCGCGGTCGCGGGGGCGCAGGATTTCCGGCGCATATAAAATGGAGCGCTGTGCAAGAAGCGCAAAGTGAGCGCAAATATGTTGTCTGCAACGCTGACGAGGGCGACAGCGGCACGTTCGCCGACCGCATGCTGATGGAGGGCGATCCCTTCCTGCTCATTGAAGGCATGGCGATTTGCGCGTACGCCGTCGGCTCTGATCGCGGCGTTGTTTACATACGCTCGGAATATCCGGACGCCATCGCCACAATGGGCGCCGCTGTGAAGAGCGCCCGCGCCGCAGGGATATTTGGGGGCGCCTTCGACATTGAAATTCGTATCGGCGCCGGCGCCTATATCTGTGGCGAAGAAACCGCGTTGCTTGAAAGCATCGAGGGTAGGCGCGGTCAGGTGCGCGCCAAGCCGCCGCTGCCGGTGCAAAGTGGTTTGTTTGGTCGCCCGACGCTTGTGCACAACGTGCTGACGCTGGCGGCCGCGCCCTTTATTCTGACGCAAGGCGGGCCAGCCTATGCAGCGCAGGGCATGGGGCGCTCGCGCGGAACCATGCCGATTCAACTGGCTGGAAACATCAAGCGGGCTGGGCTTTTTGAAGCGCCGTTCGGCCTCACTTTGCGTGAGCTTGTGTACGATGTCGGCGGTGGTACGGCCAGCGGCAGACCTGTTGGGGCGGTGCAGGTTGGCGGGCCGCTTGGCGCGTATTTTCCCGATAGCTTGCTGGACGTCGCGTTCGATTACGAGTCGCTCGCGCAAGCGGGCGGGTTGCTCGGCCATGGCGGAATCGTCGTGTTCGACGACAGCGTGGACATGAGCGCGCAGGCGCGGTTTGCGTTCTCCTTCTGCGCCATCGAGAGCTGCGGCAAATGCACGCCTTGCCGGATAGGTTCAACGCGCGGGATGGAGACGCTCGACAAGATTGCGACAGGCGTAGAGCCAGAAAAAAATAAAGCATTGCTCAAGGATTTAATGAATGTGATGGCTGATGGATCTTTGTGCGCGCTGGGCGGATTGACGCATCTGCCAGTCAGCAGCGCCATGAAGCACTTTCCGCAAGAGTTCGAGCCGGGCAACAGGAGCACATGATGGCGCTCAATCGGGAAACAGATTTCGGAACGCCCCAGAAAGACGGGCCTTTGGTGAGTCTGACCATTGACGGCGTGCGCGTGCAGGCGCCGCGCGGAACGTCTGTGATGGCGGCCGCCGCCAAAGCGGGCACGCAAATTCCAAAGCTCTGCGCTACGGATTCTCTGGAGGCGTTTGGCTCCTGCCGCTTGTGCCTTGTCGAGATCGAGGGACGACGCGGCGCGCCTGCCTCCTGCACCACGCTTGTGGAAGAGGGCATGGTGGTTGCCACGCAAACGCAGCGTCTTGTTGATCTGCGACGCGGCGTGATGGAGCTTTATATCTCCGACCATCCGCTTGATTGTCTCACTTGCTCAGCAAACGGCGATTGTCAATTGCAGGATATGGCTGGCGCTGTTGGCTTGCGCGATGTGCGCTATGGGCAGGACGGCGCGCAGCATCACACGATTGGCAAAGACGAAAGCAATCCCTATTTCACGTTCGACTCGTCCAAGTGCATCGTCTGCTCGCGCTGCGTGCGCGCATGCGAAGACGTTCAGGGCTCCTTTGCGCTCACCATTGACGGGCGCGGCCTTGGCTCGCTTGTGTCCACGGGCGGCGCTGATTTTCTCAGTTCCGAATGCGTCTCCTGCGGCGCCTGCGTTCAGGCATGTCCCACAGCGGCTTTGAACGAGAAGAGCGTTGTTGATATGGGAACGCCGACGCGCTCCTTGCTGACAACCTGCGCCTATTGCGGCGTCGGCTGCACGTTCCGCGCGGAAATGCAGGGCGACAAGGTCGTGCGCATGGTTCCCTCTAAAGAGGGAAAGGCCAACGAGGGGCATTCCTGCGTGAAGGGACGCTTTGCATGGGGCTATGCGACGCACAAGGATCGCATCGTCAAGCCGATGATCCGCGCCGCAATTACCGATCCGTGGCGAGAAGTTACTTGGGAAGAGGCGTTCTCTTATGCGGCGAATGAATTTCGTCGCATCCAGAACACATATGGACGTGACGCCGTGGGCGGCATCACCTCGTCGCGTTGCACCAACGAAGAGACCTTCCTGGTCCAGAAGCTTATCCGCGTCGGCTTTGGCAACAACAACGTCGATACTTGCGCCCGCGTGTGTCATTCGCCGACAGGTTACGGATTGAAGACAGCATTTGGAACGTCCGCCGGCACGCAAGATTTTTCATCCGTCGAAGAATCCGACGTTATCATTCTGATCGGCGCCAATCCCACCGATGCGCATCCCGTGTTCGCCTCGCGCATGAAGAAGCGCTTGCGGGACGGCGCCAAGCTGATCGTCATCGATCCGCGCCGGATCGATCTCGTGCGTTCGGCCCATGTGGAGGCGGATCATCATCTGCCGTTGTTGCCTGGTACGAACGTTGCCATAATCAACGCACTCTCGCATGTGATCGTAACCGAAGGCCTTATCGATGAGGCGTTCGTGCGCGAGCGGTGCGATTTGCAGGATTTCGAAGTTTGGGCGCGCTTTATTGCGCAGCCGCATAACTCACCCGAAGAGACCGAGAAGCTCACCGGCGTGCTCGCTGGAGATGTGCGCGCCGCAGCGCGTTTGTTTGCAACGGGTGGCAATGGCGCGATCTATTACGGGCTTGGCGTGACTGAGCACAGCCAGGGGTCGACCACGGTGATGGGCATGGCGAACCTTGCGATGGCGACGGGAAATCTCGGTCGCCGTGGTGTTGGAATCAATCCGCTTCGCGGGCAGAACAATGTGCAAGGCGCCTGCGACATGGGCTCTTTTCCGCACGAATTCTCCGGCTACAGGCATGTGAGCGACGACGCGACGCGCGACATGTTTGAAAACATGTGGGGCGCGACATTGTCAGCCGAGCCAGGCTTGCGCATCCCCAACATGCTCGACGAGGCTTTGGAGGGTCGCTTCAAAGGAATCTACATTCAGGGTGAAGACATCGCGCAATCTGATCCCGACACGAAACATGTGACGCGGGGATTGGAGAACATGGAATGCGTGATCGTACAGGACTTGTTCCTGAACGAGACCGCCAAATATGCGCATGTTTTTTTCCCCGGCTCGTCTTTTCTGGAGAAGGACGGCACGTTCACCAATGCCGAGCGTCGTATCAGCCGCGTGCGAAAAGCTATTGCGCCGCTGGCTGGACTGGCTGATTGGGAGACGACGCTTGGCTTTGCAGGGGCGCTTGGCTGCGACATGCATTACGATCATCCCGGTGAAATCATGGATGAGGTGGCGCAGCTCACCCCAACCTTTGCCGGCGTGAGTTACGACAAGCTCGATGCGCTGGGCTCCCTGCAATGGCCCTGCAACGCTCAGGCGCCGGAGGGGACGCCGATCATGCATGTTGACCGGTTTGTGCGCGGCAAGGGCAAGTTTATGGTGACGGAGTTTGTGCCAACCGATGAGCGCACGGGCCCGCGTTTCCCGCTGATCCTCACAACCGGGCGCATTCTGTCGCAATACAATGTGGGCATCCAGACGCAGCGGACGCAAAACAATGTCTGGCATCCCGAAGACGTGCTTGAAATACACCCTTTTGACGCTGAACAACGGGGCTTGCGCGAGGGCGATCTCGTCGCGTTGCTGAGCCGCGCTGGCGAGGTCTCCTTGCACGCCCATATATCGGAGCGGATGCAGCCGGGCGTTGTCTACACGACATTCCATCACGCCAGCACCGGCGCCAATGTTGTGACAACGGATTATTCCGATTGGGCCACCAATTGCCCGGAATACAAAGTGACTGCAGTGCAGGTGCAACGCACAAACCGTTGGTCTGACTGGCAAGAGGAAGAGCGCAGAAGCTCGGGCCTTATGCGCGTGATCGCAGGTAAAGCTGATTCAGGAAAAGCCGATGCCGCAGAATGATCTGAAGCTTCGGCCGTCGGAGCCCGTCGCAGTTGAGCGCTTTACGTTTGCAGGCGCGCGCAATGACGAGGTGCGCGCGGCGGCGGTGGAGACTCCTGTGAATATAGTCTATGCGCCGATACCGTTCGCTGTGATGATGTGCAGCCCGCAGGATCTGGAAGATTTCGCCATCGGCTTCAGCTTTACGGAAGGCATCATCGATTCTATCGACGACATCCGCTCCGTCGTCGTCGAGGAAGATTCAGAGCGGCGCGGCTTGCGTTTGGTTGTGTCGCTGGCGTCCGATAAAATGCAGCGACATCTGGCGCGCGCGCGTAACATTTCCGGGCGCACTGGCTGCGGCGTTTGCGGCATAGACGATCTCTCGGCTATGCCGTGCGCACGCGCGCTCGTCTCGCCGCCGTTCATGCTTGGAGCGCAATCGATATCGCGCGCGCTGGACGAATTGGTGTCGCGCCAGACTTTGAATGCGCAAACTGGCGCCACCCATGCCGCTGGCTGGTGTACAAGCGCGGGCGAGGTCTTGGCAGTGCGCGAGGATGTGGGCCGCCATAATGCGCTCGATAAACTGATTGGTCGGCTATTGCAGGATCGCGTCGATCCAGCTTCCGGCTTCTTCGTCATCACCAGCCGATGCTCGTTTGAAATGTTGGAGAAGGTCGCCGCCTTTGGCGCTCGCGCAGTGGTGGCTATTTCTGCGCCCACCTCACTTGCCATAGAACGCGCGCGCCTGCATGGCGTGACGCTGGTGGCGCTTGCGCGCAATGGCGGCGCCGTTGTTTTCAATGGTAGCGAGTATTTGAGCGTTAGAGCGTCCATATGAGCGCAGAAAAGCTCGTCCGCATGGCCAACCAGATTGCAGTGTTTTTCGCCAGCCAGCCTGAAGCGGGCGCCGAAGCCGGCGTGGCCGATCATATCCGCAGCTTCTGGAATCCGGTGATGCGCAGGCAGATTTACGCCCATCTGGATCAGGGCGAAAAGGGGCTTGATCCGTTGGCTTTGCGCGCCTTGAACCTCTTGCGACAGAGCGATCCGGCAGCTCGATCTGAGATGTGATCCGGCGCGGACTGACTATAATCTATGTTTTTCTAAGCCCGTGATTGTCTTCAGTGAAATGGAATTGCAGATACATGCCTTTGTCGATCACATTCGTCGGGATGTCTGAGCGGAGCCAATTCGCTTTCTTGACGACCAGTAAAAAATCTCTGAGACAGGATTTTGCGTCATTGGTGAAATGTTCTGCATAAGCATGTGGATCGAACGTGATGTCATCGCTATCGTTCCAGATCCTCTCGCTCCAGCATGCGCTTGAGAGAAGTGTGCGCGTATCCTGATGGTTCATTTTGAAATCGATGCGTCCCCCAAGAAAAATCAACAGCCGCGCAGGCGCTTTTGGCTTGATGATCAATATGCAACGAATCCCATATTTCTTTGAGGCCTCTTTAAGGTCTGATCGAACGAGCTCTTTTATTTCTTTCAATGAAAAAGTCATGGCGCTCCCGATGCAACGCCATTCTATCTTTCAAGTTGAGTTAAGCCAGTCGCTGGCTTTTGATGTACGCCTGATAATTAAACAGGTTTGTAAAATCAAAAGCTCAGCCCTCGCTTTGTTTGAGGTGAGTGGCGCCGATCCGGATCTTTCATTGCCTAATCGCTGAGGAACAAGGAAAAGATACGGTGCCCATCCGTCCCGTGCGTCGTGAGCGCGCCGTTATGAAGTTTGGCGATTTCGGCTGCGATATAAAGGCCCATACCAGAGCCGCTGATCTGCGGGTTGGCACCGCGGACACGGCGGGCGAATATATCGACCCCGTCGGCCCATTTGGGATTAGTCTCCTCGTTTGAGACGTTGAACGCGACGCCCATTTTCGTTTCGTCTGCGCAGATTTCGATCAGGATCTGCGAACCGGCAGGCGCATAGCGCAGCGCATTTTCGAACAAATTGCGCAGCGCAATACGTATGAGAATTGGATCGGCCGTCATGAAGAGCGGCGCTTGCGCCGCTTCGATCTCAATACGTTTACGATCAGAAAGGCTGAAATCCAGCGCGACAATTTGAGCAATGGCGACGGGTTCGCAGCGCGCCGGATAAAACTTGTGTTGACGCTCCAGAATTGTGGCGGCCACCAATGCGTTTGAGAGGGCGGTGCTGACGTTGTCGATGACGCTCTGGGCGCGTAACACCGCCTCCATTTGGCGCGGCGCTCTATTGCCGTCCAATTCGTGGGTGATTGACTGAAGAGCTGCGGAGGCGTTGTTGAGCGGCTGGCGCACTTCGTGCGTTAGGACTTCGATCAACGCCTTCTGCTCTTCGGAGAGTCGCTGGACTTCGAGCTGGCGTTTTTCTGCTTGCAAGCGTCCTTCGTCTGCGCGCGCAGACTGCTCCACGGAGTTGAGTTGCGTGCGATGCATTTGCTCGAACATCATAACGATAAAGCCGATATGGACGGTCACGGCTGCGACGATGATGATGGTCGAGCCCGATACATCGGCCATTCTCACATCTACGAAGATAACGCCCGGGCCATAAATTGCGGAGATTCCACGAATTATGCTGATTAAAAAGTAAAGCGCCGTGGACAGCATGATGAGCGCGCTGCCGAATGTAATGCTCCATTCCTTGTTGCGCAGGGTTGCCATGATCATCAGGATCGCGAGCATTGCGAAGAAGAAATTACCTGCGGCAGTAAGGCTTGCGTCGATGAGATTTGCATTTTCCGCGTCAGCGAATAACAAGATTCTGACTGCAAGGATTGCCGCAGCTCCGCCAAAAACGTAGCGTTGAATGCTTTGAATGAATTCTGGTCCTGCGACTGCAAGGATCCGCATGTACATCAAGGCCCATGCCGCCACGGGGAACGCGATCTGGTAGAACAGGCCCCGGTTCTCAATGCCGCTATAAAAAAGGCTAAGGCTCGCCAGGCCGGCAACATCCGAGAAAAACCAGTACTTCAGGCTTTTCTTGCCCGTGAGCCACCATAAGACGGCGATTGCGAACGTGAACGCCGACAGCATCCAGAAGTGCAGCACCCAAACTGTAAAGACATCCAGATTAAACACGCATGCCTCACAGCGATTGAACTAGTCGATACTGACGCGACCGATGATGGAATAGCCAATCGCATGCAGCGTTCGAATGGGCGCCGGGCTTTTCGTGGCTTGCTCGATTTTTTTGCGCAAACGGAAAATCGCT
>CANJPM010000139.1 GCA_947476075.1 Beijerinckiaceae bacterium | reverse complement strand
GCTCCTGAAGCGCGACCGCCTCGCCAATCGCCTCGTCTTCTGCGACACGCAGATCGTCGTCGCTGAAGCGCCCGGCGGAATTGAGCCGGCGCTTTTCAAGCAAGGATGCAGGGCGCAGCAGGCTGCCGATATGGTCGGCGCGAAAAGGGGGAGGGGACACGAGCGTTTTCTCCAGAGTTTTTTGTAACTCCTTTGACCTTAGCCCGATCCCCTCCCGTTGCCAAAGCGGGGCTAGAACTTCACATTTACGAACGCGCGCACGCCGCGTCCCGGTTGAAGCACTTCGGCCTTGCGGAACGAGGTGTGCAAACGCACGTCGGCATTGAGCAGGTTCGTGCCGGTGAGGCCTATGGTGAGCTCGCGCTTGTCTGCGGGCGCGCCGATAGGCGTGACGTAGCTGAGTTCGGCGCGCAGCAAATTATAGCCGCTGGTTGGCGTTTCTTCCGCGTCCGATATGCGCTTTTGCGCGAAGGCGTGCAGCAGTCCAAGGCGTGCTGATATGCCTGCGCCGCTCCAGAACATGCCTGCGCCAACCCGCATCGGCGGAATACGCGGAACATTCGCGCCATCGGCAAAGCGCGCCCTCACGATGTCGAACTGGCCGTCGAAGCCAAATGTGCCAGGACCGATCGGCATGATCTCATAGCGGGCCGCAAATTCCGCGCCGGTGAAGCGGGCGTCGCGCTGGTCGTAGGCGATCTGCTTCAGCTCCTCGCCATCGCCCGCGACGCATGTGTCAAAGTCTTCGCCGCAGCTGTTGCCGGTGATGCGCTTGTAGATGTAGCCCTGATAGCGGGTATGAAACAGCGCAGCGTCGATGCGCAGCGGTCCAAAGTCGCGCGACAGGCCGATCTCTGCGCCGATTGCGTTTTCCTTGCGCAAGTTTGGATCGCCGATCTCGAACGTGCCGGTGGCCTCGTGCGGGCCTTTGGCGAACAGCTCCAGCGCATCGGGCGCGCGTTCCGTGCGTTGCAGGTTCAGCCTGCCTTTCCAATCGTTGGGCATGTCAAACCGCAAGCCGGCGCTGACGCTGACGGGAGTTTTCCGTACATGAGCGCGGGCCTCGTCAAGCGGGTCGGACGTTGGCAGATAATTGGCAGGGAAGGCCACGGAATAGCCGCGCAGCGAGGCGCCTTCAACCCGCACGCCCGCAATGAACGTGAGGCGCTGCGAGAGCGCAAGTTCGCTGATCGCATAGGCTGCGTTGCGGCGCGCGCTGGCTGGGCCAAGCAGGCCGCCTGCTTCCCCGGCGGTGTTGAGCTGCTGCCCGCCAATCTGGGCGCCGACGATTGTCTTCAACTCGCCCCAAGGCGTGGCGACAGGACGCAGCAGCGCCTCCATGCGGCCTTCGGCTTCATCGTTGTTATAAACGCCCATGACTTTGCGCGCGCCAGTCTCAACGATGTCCTCGTTGTGGCCGTAACGGCTGGCGCCAAACCAGAAGCGCAGCGATTCGACCGCGCTTCCATCAAGCTTTTGTTCGCCGCGCGCCAATATCTTTGTTTGCTGCATGTCTATGCGCGTGCGGTTTTGCGCTGATTCAAGTCCCGGAATTCCGTAAGCGCTCTCAAAGCGGCTGATGGACAGCCCAAAGAAGCCGCTCTGGTGAATGTAGGAGCCGCCGAACGCCATGCCTGTCATGTCGAGCGCGGAATTGGCCTGCGTTCCATGCGGCGTTCTGTAATCGCCAGCGCGCCGACGATAGAAGTCCGCATGAACCGCATAGGCGCCTTTGCGCACCTGCGCGATCGCAGAGCCCTCGCGCCCGGCATCGACCGAGCTGATAGCGGTCGTGGTTTCCGCCCGTGCGCCCTCGGGCGTGTCGGGCAGGGGGATGCGATTGTTCTGGGCGTCGATCACGCCGCCAATTCCAAACGAGCCATAACGCAAGGCGAAAGGCCCACGCAGAATCGAGATCCGCTGCGCCGCCAGCGGATCAATCGGGACGCCATGGTCTTCGCCCACAGACGACACGTCCATCGAGCCGATTCCATTCTCCTGAAGGCGCACGCGCTGGTTGTCGAGGCCACGCAGGATCGGGCGATTGGCGCCTGGCCCAAACGCCGAGCCCGAGACGCCCGGCTTCTCGCTCAACGCCGCGCCAAGCGTCGCGCCCCCGGTTTGCGTCAGCTCCGCTTGGTCTAGCCCGTAGACGCCAGCGCTCGGTCCAAGATTTTCCTGAAGCCACGGCGCCCGCAGCGGCGACGCGCCGCGCACCACGATTTCCGGCAGCTCTTGCTGCGCATGTGCTTGGCCGCTGACCAGCGTCGAGGCCGCCAACGTGCTGGTGATGATCATGAAACGCTGAATCGTCATTGGATCTGCCCGATCATTAATGTTATAGTATTACACTTTCTCGGTAGCGTAGGCTGTACGGGAAAGCAAGGACAAGCAGAGCGGTTCGTCGCTCTGTTTTCACAGGATCGACGAAGGCCGCTCTTGTCAGCGGCGGCGAGGTGTCGGACGAAGAGCGCCTTACGGGCGGGCTGGTCCGGAGGAATCGGGGCGCTTCATTTGCGGTATGGGCGGGGGCAAAAGGCGTGCGCTTTTTTAGCGGGCTTTGGCGTGATGGCCGGGCCGCGCGCGCTTTTGGCTGCGCCGATCATCGTCCCGCCATGCCCTGAAACTTCCGGGGCCTATGCCCCGCGCCTTTTGCTTTCGCCGCCGCCGGAGTCGACGAAGACGCCGCCGCTGCATGTGTCGCTGGAATTGATGCGTCCGCCATTGCCGATCAGCACGAGTCGCCGCACGCGCCTTGTGGTTGGCGTCGCCGCGTCATTGCTCGCCCATGCCGCTTTGGCTGCGCTCGTCTGGCGCAATCCGGAGTCCACGCCCCAGCCGGGCTTTGTCGAGACGACGATTGTCTACGCCGGCGAGGAGATGGAATCGCCAGCCGGAGAAATTTCCCTTCCGCTGGAGACCGCCCCGCCTGACTCGCTCGCGCGCGAGCTGGTTGCGCTTCATGCTGATCCAGTCAAAGAGCAAGTCGTCTCTCCCCCACAGCAGGTTCTTGCAATGTTGCAGCCGCTGCATGAGCGAGGTGCGGTCATTCCAGCCGCCGCCGATCCTGTCGTCGTTCAATCGCTTCCAAAGCCTGAGGGTAAAGCGCAAAGCAAGCCGCCCGCGTCGCAGACGCGGACAGAGGGACGCGCTCTGGCGGCATCGCGCGGCGCACAGAGCGCAGCCCAGGCGCCGCCGCATTATCTCATGGCCGTGTTTGCCCGCGTCCAGCAGGCCAAACGCTATCCGGCCCGGGCGCTGGCGCGCGGCGATCAGGGACGGGCGGTCGTGAGCCTGTCGATCCAGCGCAACGGCGCGCTGGCTGACGCCCGTCTGACGCGCTCGTCTGGCTCGGCCCTTTTGGACGAGGCGGCGATGGAGAGCGTGCGTCGCGCGGCGCCCTTTCCGGCTTTCCCGCCGGAGGTTGGCGGCTCCATGCTCGTGATCAACGCGCCGATGAATTTCACCATTGAGTGAATGCGCGCTCGACAGACGCCCGTTGCTGGCGGAAACTCGGTTCCGGCCCAAGTTATGAAAACGGGTCAGAGCTCGGCGGATCGGGAAAGATCATGAGAACAAGAAAAATGGCGGTTTGGGCCAGGAGCGCCGCTGCGGGCTTTGGAATTGTTTGCAGCGTTTTGATCGCAAACGCCGCCGCCGGCGGGATTGAGGGCGTGTACACGGTCGAGGGCCAGAACCCCGGTCAGCCCGGCAGCTACAAGGGCGAAGCCCAGATCAAGCAGACAGGACGCACCTACACCGTGGTTTGGCGCATTGGCCAGACCCAGCAGGTCGGAACGGGAATTGTGATCGACAATGTGCTGTCGATCGTTTTCTCGCCCGTGGGCCCGTCCCGTCCCGGGGTGGCGGTCTATAACATCACCGACCAGAGGGTGTCCGGCGGCGTCTGGACCACGCTTGGCTCGCAGGTCGTGGCCGAGGAAATCTGGTCTCCGGCTGATCGTCCCTAGGGGCTATATTTTCGCTTGGCGATGGGCCGGGCTGTCGGTATAAGCCTATTCAGTGGCGCGAGACCGACCGGTCCCGCGCCGCGATCATTTTCGGCAGTTGCCTTCTGGCAGCCGATCGGAGGGCGCCGGCGACGTGCGTTTTCCACGCCGATCAGATTTTTCGGGACAGGTTTTATGGCCAATCCGTTTCAGTTTTTGCAGCAGGTGCGCGCCGAGGCGACGAAAGTCACCTGGCCCACGCGTCGCGAAACGCTCATCACGACAGCTCTCGTCGTGGTGATGGTTATCGTTGCGAGCGCCTTCTTCATAGCTGTGGATCAAACGATCCGCATCGTGCTGGGCTTCATTCTGTCGCTTGGGCGCTGACGAGGAATATGATGAGCAAGCGCTGGTACATCGTCCACGCCTATTCGAACTTCGAAAAGAAGGTCGCCGATTCGATCCGCGAGCAGGCCGCCCAGCGTGGCCTCGTGGAGAAGTTCGACGAAATTCTTGTGCCGACCGAGAACGTCGTCGAAGTACGTCGCGGCCGCAAGATCAACGCGGAACGCAAGTTCTTCCCCGGCTATGTGCTGGTGAAGTGCGACCTTTCCGACGACGTCTATCATCTCATCAAGAACACCCCGAAGGTCACCGGCTTTCTGGGCGCAGACAACAAGCCGATGCCGATTTCGGACGCTGAGGCGGATCGAATCAAGGGGCAGGTGGCTGACGGCGTCGAACATCCCAAGCCCTCGATGTCGTTCGAGATCGGCGAGACGGTGCGCGTGGCCGACGGCCCGTTCGCCTCGTTCAACGGCACCGTGGAAGAAGTCGACGAGAGCCGTTCGCGCGTGAAGGTCGCCGTATCGATCTTCGGTCGCGCGACGCCCGTCGAACTGGAATTCGCCCAGGTCGAGAAGGTCTGAGGCATATCGAGTTTCCCAGCCTTCGCATGAAGCGTTTGCTGGGGAAAGAGGACCGGTTTCCGGTCCAAATGAGCGTGGGAGACGCGCCGGGACAGCCATTCCGGAGACCGCGTCCTACCACGAACTTCAAACCGCCGCCTCGCCTCTGGCGCTGCGCGGCATGTGGAGAGAACAATGGCAAAGAAGATCGCGGGTTACGTGAAGCTTCAGGTGCCGGCCGGCGCGGCGAACCCGTCGCCGCCGATCGGCCCCGCGCTGGGTCAGCGCGGCCTGAACATCATGGAGTTCTGCAAGGCCTTCAACGCGAAGACCGCGCAGATTGAAAAGGGGACGCCCATCCCCGTCATCATTACGGCTTACCAGGACCGCTCTTTCACCTTCGAGATGAAGCGTCCTCCGGTGACCTTCTTCCTGAAGAAGGCGGCTGGCCTGAAAATCGGCAAGAAGCCGGCTTCCGGCCACAAGACTCCCGGTCGCGGCTTCATCGGCAAGGTGACAAGGGCGCAGATCCGCGAGATCGCCACAGAGAAGATGCCTGACCTTAATTGTCACACGGTTGAAGCGGCTGTGACGATGATTGAGGGTTCGGCGCGGGCCATGGGCCTGCAGGTTGTGGAGTAAAGCGGATGGGAAAGCGCATTACCGCTGCTCGTAACCAGGTCGAGCGGACGAAACTCTACCAGATCGATGCCGCCATCAAGCTCGTGAAGGGTGCGGCCAGCGCGAAGTTCGACGAATCCGTCGAGATCGCGATGAACCTTGGCGTTGATCCCAAGCATGCGGACCAGATGGTGCGCGGCGTGGTGAACCTGCCCAACGGCACGGGCCGCACGGTCCGCGTCGCGGTGTTTGCCCGCGGCCCCAAGGCTGACGAGGCGAAGGCCGCCGGCGCTGACGTTGTCGGCGCTGAAGAGCTGGTCGCAATCGTTCAGGGCGGCACGATCGATTTCGATCGCTGCATCGCAACGCCGGACATGATGGGTCTCGTCGGCCGTCTCGGCAAGGTGCTTGGCCCCCGCGGCCTGATGCCGAACCCGCGCGTCGGCACCGTGACCATGGACGTCGCTGCGGCCGTCAAGGCCTCCAAGGGCGGCGCCGTTGAGTTCCGCGTCGAGAAGGCCGGCATCGTGCAGGGTCTCGTCGGCAAGGCTTCGTTTGGCGAAGACAAGCTGATCGAGAACATCAAGGCTTTCGTCGACGCCGTCGCAAAGGCCAAGCCTGCGGGCGCCAAGGGCACCTACATCCAGCGCATCGCCGTATCTTCGACGATGGGTCCGGGCGTCAAGGTGGATCTGGCTTCGGTCGGCACCAGCCAGTCGGCCTGATCTGGGGTCCGTTTAGCGTCTTTGTCAGGACGCCGATCCGTCGGCGTCCTTGACAAAGTGAAAATTCTGATACGCTGCCCCTTGGCATTGGATCAGAACCCAGCTAAACAAACCTCCCGGGGTTGATGATTTGCGGCCCCTTATCAATTCAACTTCCGCTCGCGAGGCGTTATCGACAACGAAAGCGTTCGCGCGCGGTGGATTGGCCGACGAGCCCGAGGCGTGAGCCTTGAGAGCGTCGGCTATGTCCTGTCCGAGACTGCAGGCGCTGGGGCTTCTGCCACAGCTTAATCGTCAGAGAGCCGGATCGTTCCGGCAGCCCGGTTCAATCCGGCCTGATAGCCAGCATAGACGGGGAGAGCGGATTTCACGGGCCGAGTCATCGGTTCGCGGGAGTTTGGTTCGAACCTTCTGTCCGGTGGCGATTCCATCGCTCCGGGGACAGGCATTCGATGCCGCGCCGTGTCTGAATCCGCTGATTCAGGCGCAGGGCGTGGTTCATGCAGCCGGCGGGGCGTGTTTTCGCCTCGTCAACCGGAGAGAGCACGTGGACAGAGCGGAAAAAAGAGAGCTCGTCGCGGAATTGAACGGCGTCTTCACCAAGGCGTCGGTCGTTGTCGTGGCGCACTACTCCGGCCTGACCGTCGCCCAGCTTGAGAAACTGCGTACGCAGATTCGTGGAGCTGGCGCCTCGGTTCAGGTCGCAAAAAACCGCCTCGCGAAGATCGCTCTTGATGGCACGGACGTAGCGTCCATCGGCGCCCTTATGAAGGGCCCGACCCTGATCGCCTATTCGGATGATCCGGTCGCTGCGCCCAAGGTCTGCGCCGCGTTCGCCAAGGAGCACGACAAGCTCGTGATTCTGGGCGGCGCCATGGGCGCGACCCCCCTGAATGCGGACGGCGTCAAGGCACTCGCCACGCTGCCGTCCCTCGACGAACTGCGCGCCAAGATCGTGGGGCTTGTCAATGCTCCCGCGACCAAGATCGCCCAGCTCTCGACTGCGCCCGCCGCCAAGCTGGCTCGGGTGTTCGGGGCTTACGCCAATCAAGACGCGGCCTGAACCAGGCCTGCAATTCAATTCGAACCAACAACCTAAGGATAAGATACAATGGCTAACCTCGAAAAGATCGTCGACGACCTGTCGGCTCTGACCGTTCTCGAAGCCGCTGAGCTCGCCAAGATGCTCGAAGAGAAGTGGGGCGTTTCCGCCGCCGCCGCCGTGGCCGTTTCGGCCGCCCCGGCCGGCGCCGCCGCCGCCGTCGAAGAGCAGACTGAATTCACGGTCATGCTCGCCGCCGCTGGCGACAAGAAGATCGAAGTCATTAAGGAAGTCCGCGCGATCACCGGTCTTGGCCTCAAGGAAGCCAAGGATCTGGTGGAAGCGGCTCCGAAGGCCGTCAAGGAAGGCGTGTCCAAGGACGACGCCAAGAAGTTCAAGGAACAGCTTGAGAAGGCTGGCGCCAAGGTCGAACTCAAGTAAGATCGTTCAATATGACGTCACAATGGCGCTTGCGCGCTCTTTGACTGTCTCCAAATACGACGGTCCCGGGGTTTCTCCGGGGCCGTTCACCCGTTCCAAGGGCGCATGATGCGCTGATGGAGCGAAACCTGCGCGGGACGCAGGAGAATTTTTCCCGGGGCCCGGCCCCGAGCGCGTAAATCTCCCGGGGTTTACGTGTCAGGCGCAGACCCCGTTGGGTCCGCCGAACCGAAGGTGCGAGAAGCGATATGGCTCAGACTCCGGCTCAGTCCTCACAACAGACGTTCACCGGCCGCAAGCGTATCCGCAAATTCTTCGGGCATATCCGCGAAGTCGCGGAAATGCCCAATCTGATCGAGGTGCAGAAGGCCTCGTACGACCAGTTCCTGATGGTCGACGAGCCCAAGGGCGGCCGGCTGGACGAGGGTCTGCAGGCGGTCTTCAAGTCTGTGTTCCCGATCAGGGATTTTGCGGGAACCGCCCAGCTTGATTTCGTCACCTATGAGTTTGAGCAGCCGAAGTATGACGTCGATGAGTGCCGCCAGCGCGGCATGACGTTCGCTACTCCTTTGAAGGTGAAGCTCCGTCTGATCGTGTTCGACGTGGATCCGGACACCGGCGCCAAGTCCGTCCGCGACATCAAGGAGCAGGACGTTTACATGGGCGACATGCCGTTCATGACCATGAACGGCACGTTCGTGGTCAACGGCACCGAGCGCGTCATCGTTTCGCAGATGCATCGCTCCCCGGGCGTGTTCTTCGATCACGACAAGGGCAAGACCCATTCATCGGGCAAGCTGCTGTTCGCCGCCCGCATCATTCCCTATCGCGGCTCGTGGCTCGATATCGAGTTCGACGCCAAGGACATCGTCTACGCCCGCATCGATCGTCGCCGCAAGATTCCGGTGACATCGTTGCTGTTCGCGCTTGGCATGGACGGCGAAGAAATTCTCAATTTCTTCTTCAACAAGCTCACCTATGAGCGTGTTGAGGAAAAGTCGGGCCTCGTTCATTGGCGCGTTCCCTACGACCCCGAGCGGTTGAAGGGCATGAAGGCCAGCGTCGACATGATCGACGCCGACACGGATGAAGTCGTTTGCGAAGCCGGCAAGAAGCTGACGGCCCGCGCCGCCCGCGCGCTTGTCGATCGCGGCGTGAAATTCCTGAAGGCCCAGGACGAAGATTTGTTCGGCCAATATCTGGCTGAAGATCTCTACAATGCAGAGACCGGCGAAATCTTCGCCGAGGCGGGCGAGGAGATTAGCGCCAAGTCGCTTGTCACCCTCGTTGAAGCTGGCTTCACCGATCTTCCGATTCTCGACATCGACCATATCAACGTCGGCCCCTATATCCGCAACACGCTCGCCGTCGACAAGAATTCCTCACGCGAGGAAGCGCTGTTCGACATCTACCGCGTGATGCGACCCGGCGAACCGCCGACGGTTGATTCCGCTGAGGCGATGTTCCATTCGCTGTTCTTCGACTCAGAGCGCTACGACCTTTCGGCCGTTGGTCGCGTGAAGATGAACATGCGTCTGGATCTCGACGCAGAAGATACCGTTCGCATTCTGCGCAAGGCCGACATCCTGGCTGTTGTGCGGGCTCTTGTGGACTTGCGCGACGGGCGCGGCGAAATCGACGACATCGACCATCTCGGCAACCGCCGCGTGCGGTCGGTCGGCGAGTTGATGGAAAATCAATATCGCCTTGGCCTGCTGCGCATGGAACGCGCCATCAAGGAACGCATGTCGTCCGTCGACATCGACACCGTGATGCCGCAGGATCTCATCAACGCCAAGCCGGCCGCTGCGGCCGTGCGTGAATTCTTCGGCTCCTCGCAGCTGTCGCAATTCATGGATCAGACCAATCCGCTATCGGAGATCACCCACAAGCGTCGTCTTTCGGCGCTTGGACCGGGCGGCCTGACGCGTGAACGCGCCGGC
>CANJPM010000138.1 GCA_947476075.1 Beijerinckiaceae bacterium | reverse complement strand
GCCAGCCGTTCGCTGAGCGCGACGCCCACGCGCTCTTCGTCAACGCCCTCATCAAGCGCGATCAGGCCAAAGCTTGCCGGTGCGTTGAGGCTCATGCCGTCGCGCTCGGTGGCGACTTCGCCAGCGTCCATCACGGCTGCCAGTTTGGAGGCGAGCCCCGCGCTGATGCGCTCGGCCATGGGCGCGATCAACAAGCCGCCGTCACAATCGGCCAGCACGCCGCGCAGTGCGACGGGCTTCCCAAGCGCCAGGGTCGCGGCGAGATCGAGGCCGCCCAGCAATCTGTCGTCGCTGATCGAGGCCGGCAGCCTGCGCACGGGCGCGTCGGGCAGCATCGCGCGCACTGCGCCGATTAATTCGTCGCGCGCAGGTCCCGCGCGTCCGCGCACCCGTAGGCCGCCTAGGCCTGCGGGATCAATCGCAAACAGCCTGAGCGCCAGCATGTTCATGTTGCCGGGCTCATGCGCCAAGCACGCTTGCCAGCGCGCGCTCGACGCGCACGCCCGAATCAATCTCCTCCATCGGATTGCGCCGCAACCGATGGCGCAGAGCGAGCGTGGCCACTTCGCGCAAATGCTTGTCGCCGACAGTTTTCGCACGATCAAGAGCGGCGGCGGCGCGCGCGGCGCGGATCAACGTCAGCTCGCCGCGCAAGCCGTCGGAGCCAAGGCTCATGCAAATCTGAACGGCCTTTTCCAGCATCGGCAGCGGCGTCTCGATATTGGGCAACGCGGCGCGGGCGGAGGAGATCGCGGTGCGGGTCTTTTGTTCTTCTTTGCTCCATTTGGCGGCGAAGGCCTCGCGGTCCGCCTCAAACGCTTCGCGCCGGCGCACGACTTCGACGCGCGAGGCAATGTCCGTGGGCGTTTTGACTTCAAGGCAGAGGCCAAAGCGATCCAGCAATTGCGGGCGCAACTCCCCTTCTTCAGGATTGCCGCTGCCCACCAGCACGAAACGCGCCGGATGGCGCACGCTCAGGCCCTCGCGCTCAACCACGTTTTCTCCCGACGCGGTGACGTCAAGCAGAAGATCGACGAGGTGATCCTCCAGCAGGTTCACTTCGTCGATGTAGAGAAAGCCGCCGTGGGCGCGCGCCAGAAGGCCGGGCTCAAACGCTTTCTCGCCAGCAGATAATGCGCGTTCAATATCGAGCGCGCCGACCACGCGGTCCTCGGTCGCGCCCAGCGGCAGATCGACGACCGGGGTCGGCTCCTGCCGGGTTTTGACGGCGACTTTTTCGCCCTTGCCCGGCATGCATTGGGCGCATAGCCCGGCCAGCGATTGCGGCGCGCATTTATAGGCGCAGCCCGCGACCACGGCGCGCTTGGGCAAGAGGGCGGCGAGCGCCCGCACGGCGGTAGATTTGCCGGTGCCGCGATCGCCAAACACCAGCACGCCGCCGACGCCCTGATCAACGGCGGCGATCATAAGCGCGAGCTTCATTTCCTCCTGGCCCACAATGGCGGCGAAGGGATAGGCCAGTTTCATGCGCGCTCCTGGATCGACGTTTCCAGCGAATGGAAGATTTGATTGACACCACTTGGCGTCAGGTTGTCTGATCGTCGCTTCAAGATCAAGGTCTTCAAGGCCGCCCGTCTCCTCCTGGAGGCAGGAAGGAACACATGGACGGCTCCAATTGGGTTGGTTTTCTGGTTTTTTTCGCCCTCAATTTCGTCGCAGCCTGTTCAGGAGCCTTTTTCAAGCCCGGAGATTGGTATGAGACGCTCGCCAAGCCGTATTGGCGCCCGCCCAATTGGCTGTTCGCGCCGGCCTGGAGCGTCCTTTACCTGCTGATCGCGATCTCGGGTTACCTGGTGTGGCGCGAAATGGGGCTTGCTGGCGCCGCTGGCCCGCTGGCGCTTTATGTGGGAAGTCTGATGCTGAATGCGGCATGGTCGGGCGTGTTTTTCGGCATGCGGCGGCCTGATCTGGCGTTCTATGAGCTGATCGGCCTGTGGCTTTCCATCGCCGCGATGATCGTCGTCTTTGTGCCGTTGCAACAAACGGCGGCCCTGCTGCTCGTCCCCTATCTTATGTGGGTCACGTTCGCCGGCGCGCTCAACTTTTCAATCTGGCGGTTGAACAAGGCCGCACTGGCGTAGGCGCTTTATTCTTTATGGCTGCGGCGCACGCGCAATACGGCGAAGGCGAGCGTGAAAACGACGACCGGCATGAGCACTGCGATCACGATGCTGGGCTCGATATTTGAGAGCTCGGCCTCTTTGGCGCCCTTGGCGACATAGCCGACTAGGCCTAAAATATAATAGCTGACTGCGGCGATCGACAGGCCCTCAACCGTTTGTTGCAGGCGCATTTGCAATTTTGTGCGTTGATTCAGCGTTTGCAGAAGCTCGATGTTCTGCCGCGACAATTGCAGGTCTATGCGGGTGCGGATAAGGTCGGCGGCGCGCGCGGTGCGGCGCGCCAGATCCTGCAACGCCGATTGCATGCTCTCGCATGTGCGTAAGGCGGGCGTGAGCCGCGTCACCAGAAACGAACCCACGGTCGAGCGTTCGTCAACCGAGCGTTCTCCCAGACGCGACAGGCGGTCCTCGACAATTGCGCCATAGGCGCGCGCTGCGGCGAAGCGATATGTGCTTGACGTGATCTCGGCCTCGATGCGCCCGGCAAGCTCGGTAAGCTGGAGATAGAGCGCCTCGGTGCTTTCGCCAATCTGCTGGTCGGAGAGGCGACGGGTGAGTTCGCCCAACAAAATTTCCGTATCGCGCACCATGGCGCCGACCTTGCGGGCAATGGGGAGCGCCAGCAAAGCCAGCATGCGATACGTTTCAAACTCCAGCGCCCATTGCGCCGTAGCTCCCGTCTCTCCCGGCGAAAGGTCGCTGCAGGACAGGCAGATATCGACGATGCCGTTGGAATCGGCCTGAAAGCTCGTCTCGACGATTCCCCGGTCCTTGTTGACAAGGGATGCGCAGGTGAAACCGCCAATGGGGCTGGGCGGAGAGCCGGGGGGGGCGCGATGGATTGCAAGCCGCAGGCTGGTCACAAGCGGGCCGGGCTGGGCCTCCTGCAAGCGCACGCGCGCGCGCTCGAAGGAGCGCTTGGGGCCGCCGCGCGAGATGAACGTGTAGGTGACGAATTCGTTGTGCCGCTCCCAGCGCGCTTCAAGGTCTTTCCATTGAAAGTGGAGCGCGCGCGCGCCGGGGCCGGGCGGCAGGACGCCCGCCTCGTTGCAGAGCGACGAGATCAATTCATGGTCGCGCCCTGCATATTGAGCGTCGAACACGAATACGAAGCGCGCGACGCACGCCTCCCCCGCAATGCTGAGCGAGGGGCGAGCGTGCAATTCTTCCAAAGCTGCGGCGCGCGCGGGATGCGCGATGAAGCCCTGTGCGCCTGTTTCGATTGCTTTCATGATGCCAGACTATTTGCGTTTGGCGACAAGATCAAACCTTCCCACTCATGTTTTTTAGGCCCTTGCGTGCATCGGCTTGCTTGGCGCGCATGCCTTGTGCCAGCGGTTTCCATGGCTATGATCGCCTGAAATTCGGGATTCGCGCTGCGGTCCCATCCTCAAAAAATAATCGGGGCGGTCGTTTCATTGAGCGAGCAAAAGAAAAGCGGCCCGGGACCCGAGCTCGGCGGGCGCTCCAAATCGCTCGCAGCGCCCTATGCGGCAGGCCTGTTCAGCATGGGACAGGCTGAGCTGCTCACGTTCCTCGTGCCGCTATGGGCTGTATTGCAGGGCGCCTCGCCCGCCGAGATAGGCCTTTTGGTCGGCGCCAAATCCTTGCTCACCTTTTTCCTCGCCATTCATGGCGGCGCGATGATGGACAGGCTTGGCACCCGCCGCGTGATGCTGTTCTTCACCGCAATGACGGGCTGTCTGGCCGCGCTCTATCCGTTTCTGCCATGGCTGCCGTTGATGGTCGTCATGCAGATGATGATTGGGTTCGCCAGCAATATGACGTGGATCGGCGCGCAAACCATCATCGCGCAGGTGACTGGCGGCGATCCGGCCAAGATCGGCCGGTTCAGCTTTTTCTCGCGCATCGGCAACGTCGCGGCGCCAATTATAATGGGATTGTTGTGGGATTTCGCCGGCCCGACAATCGCGTTCTTTGGCGTCGCCTGCTGGTCCTCGTGCATGTTCCTTGCTGTATCGCGCGTCGACAACCCGCAAGCGGCGAGCACTTTGATTGGCAAGGTTTCGTTTGCCGACATCCTGCCCAAACTCAGCGATTACACCGGGTCGCTCAAGCTGGTTCTCATTCCGGCGGTCGCCTTTACGCTGGCGATCTCGTTCACGCGCCATGCCACCAATGCAGCGGAAAATTCGTTTCTTATCGTTTACATGCGCGAACTGGGGTTCAGCGGAACGCTCATTGGAGCCATGTTCTCCGTCGCTGAAGCGCTCAATGGCATCGGCTCCCTGTTTGTCGGGCGGTTCTCGAACCGCTGGCCTATTCCATGGCTGATGATCGGTTTCACCGGGGCCTCTATTCTGCTCCTCGCCGTCACGCCGCTGCTGGGCGGAATCTTCATCTTGCTGGCGCTTTCGCAATGCTTGCGACGCATGTCGGAGGGGTTGGTGCAGCCGTTGATGTTCTCTCTTCAGGCGCGCGCTGCGCCCCGCAATCTGCAAGGCGCTATCGTCGGCCTGCGTGTCACCAACAATCGTCTCGCCTCCATCGTCACGCCGATCCTTATGGGGCTCATCGTGCAGACGTTCGGCATCGATACGGGCTTCTTCGTCACCGGCGCCATTCTGCTATGCGGATTGGCGTGTCTGGGGATTGCGGTCGCGCGTTCCGGGCTGGCGAAGGCTTAAGGCTCATGCCGGGGCTTCGCCCGGCACATGGGTGTGTTCGCCCATAGCTTCGCGCACCCACAGCTTCTTCACCAGCACGAGGGCGGCCACGGCTGCGGGCGCCGCCAGCAGCACGCCGGCCAGACCAAAGAGCAAGCCAAAGACAACGATGGAGAAGAGCGCCAAAGCCGGGGGCAGATCGACGGCGCGGCTTTGTACGATTGGCGTCACAACGTTGCCCTCAATCTGTTGAAGCAAGACGACGGCGCCGGTCGCCCACGCCAGGGTCGTCAGGTCCATGGTGAGCGCAAACACCAGCGCCGGCGCAGCCCCGATCAATGGTCCCAGATAAGGCACGAAATTTGTCACGGCCGCGATCACGCCAAGCGCGATCGGGGAGGGCAGACCGATCCACCAATAGGCAAGCCCGGAGATAACGCCGACGACGACCATGGCGACGAGCTGGCTTGTAAACCACAGCCGCAGAGCGGCCCCGGTCACGTTCATGGCGTCGATGATGCGGGCGTGGTGGTGCGGCGGAAACATTTTTACGAGCCCGCGCCGGTAGAGGGCTGGGTCGGCGGCAAGGTAAACGGCGCCAGCCAGCACAAGCGCCAGATCGCCCATAGCGCCGATCATTGTGTACCCAAAGCTTGCCGCCCGCGTCAGCACGCTGCGCCCGCCGCCGCCGCCCGACAGCGCGTCCTGCAAGGCGGCGCTTGCGCCAAACATGCCCATTTTCTCGCCGAGCGTATCGAGCGCCTGCGGCAGTCTCTCGAACACGCTGGAGAGCTGGCCTGTGACCTGCGCGCCGAACATGACCACGAAGCCAACCAGAAGTCCCAGCGAAATCAGACTCGCAATTGTCAGCGCGACGTTGCGGGACGCGCCGGTCATGCGCATCAAACTGTCTGCGAACCAGTCAAGCATCGTCGCCAGCAGCACGGCGGCGAAGATCAGCGGCAAGACGCTGGTCGCCAGCCAGACGCCGTAACACAACGCGACCAGAGCGATCACGATGAGCGTGCGGCGTACGAAGCCCCAGTCGCTTTCGGGCGTGTCCCGGGAGGGCTGCAGTTGTGGGGGGCGTTCGTGGTTCATCTTGTCTCCGTCTGGACCCTGACGATTGAACCCCGGGCGGGGCGGTGCGTTCCCTTGTCGCAGTCAGGCGCCGTCATCAGCGCAGGCGCGCTCTTGACGCAGCTTTATCGGGAGGCGAGTAAACGCCTATGAAAAGTGATTCACGCCGTTCCTTTCTCAAGATGTCCGCTTGCGCTTTGCCAGCCGCGCTTTTGGGCGCCTGCACCCCGGCTGGCCAATCCAGTTCCGGCCTGCTCGATCTGGGCGCCGGTCGCTTCCATGCGCTTTACGGGCCAAAGCCCAATGAGACGCACCCAATGGAGGCGCTTGATCTCAGCGAGATCGACGAGCGGTTGCTGCGGCAGGAAGTGGCTTTTTCAGGATCTGAGCCGCGCGGAACCATCGTGGTCGACGTCGGCGCGCGCTATCTCTACCTTGTGACCGGCGCCAACCGCGCTTTGCGCTACGGCGTCGGCGTCGGCAAGGCGGGCTATGAATATCGCGGCGAGGCCATCATCGGGCGCAAAGCGTCCTGGCCCGGCTGGACGCCGACCCCCAGCATGATTTCCGACAATCCGGCCAAGAACCGGCCATGGGCCGGCGGCATGCCAGGCGGTATTGACAATCCACTGGGCGCCCGCGCGCTTTATCTTCATCGCGACGGCGTCGACACGATGTATCGCATCCATGGCACCAACGAGCCGTGGTCGATCGGGAGCCCGGTGTCGAGCGGCTGCGTGCGCATGCTCAATCACGACGTGATCGACCTGTTTGAACGCGTGCCCCTGGGCGCCCGCGTCATTGTCCGCAATGTTGGTCGCGCGCCGGAGCGGGCGCGGGTGGCGCAGACTGAGCAGCCTGCGCTTTAAGCGGAGCGGGCAAACTCGCCGCTGAATTTGGCTTGGCGGGCGGCCCGTTGTAAACAGCGCCATGACCTTATCGCCGACGTCCGCCGCCTCGCCCTCCGCTTCCTCCTCCGCCCGCCTGTCGGGCGTGCGCACTTTGCGTCTGGAGCGAGAGGGCATAGCGGCGCTTGAGGTCGCGTTGACCGACGCCGCCGCCCTTGGCGGCGCGTTCGACGCAGCCGTGGCCCTCATTGGGGCCGCCGCCGGGCGCACAATCGTGACCGGCATGGGCAAATCAGGACATGTCGCGCGCAAGATCGCCGCCACCATGGCCTCCACCGGGGCGCCATCCTATTTTGTGCATCCCGGCGAGGCCAGCCACGGCGACCTTGGCATGATCCGTCCCGATGACGTGATTCTCGCGCTGTCATGGTCTGGCGAGACGGCGGAACTGGCCGACATCATCACCTATTCACGCCGTTTCAACATTCCGCTCGTGGCGATCACGTCCGGCGCCGACAGTGCTTTGGGGCGCGAGGCCGACATTTGCCTTTGCCTGCCAAAGTCCGAAGAGGCGTGCCCAAACGGTTTGGCGCCGACGACGTCCACCACCATGCAGCTGGCCATCGGCGACGCGCTGGCGGTGGCGCTTTTGGAGGCCAAGGGATTTACAGCGCAGGATTTCCGCCGCTTCCACCCCGGCGGCAAGCTCGGCGCGCGGCTGACTTTCGTGCGCGACGTGATGCACAGCGGCGACAAGCTGCCCTTGGTGGCTGCCGATGCGTTGATGAGCGAAGCGATGGTCGAGATTTCCGCCAAGGGCTTTGGCTGCGTTGGCGTGCTCAATGGCGCTGGCATGCTTGCGGGCATCGTCACCGACGGCGATTTGCGCCGCCATATGCGTCCGGATTTGATGAGCGCAAAGGTCACCGATGTCATGACCGCCTCGCCAAAAGTGGGCGCGCCCGATCTGCTGGCGGTGGAAGCGCTGCAAACATTGAACAGCCGCAAGATCGCGGCTTTGTTCATCGTCGACGGTCGCGAGCGCCCTGTTGGCATCGTGCATTTGCACGATCTGCTGCGGATCGGCGCCGCCTGAATTTTCACGCGGCGTGATTGCGCGCCTCTCCGTCTGAATGGGGAGAGACGCGCGTTAGATCATCTCACGCATGAATTGCGCGCCAGACGCGTTCTGGCGTCAGCGGCATGTCGATATGGCGCACGCCATATTCCTTCAGCGCGTCGGCGACAGCCGAGAGCACGGCAGGGGGCGCGCCGGTTGCGCCAGCTTCGCCCGCGCCCTTGACGCCAAGCTCGTTGGTCTTGCTCGGCACGACGTTGAACAAAGCCTCGATGCTGGGCAGATGGTGCGCGCGCGGCATGCCGTAATCCATGTAGGACGCGGTGATGAGCTGGCCCTCGTCGTCATAGACGACGTTCTCAATGATCGCCTGGCCGACGCCCTGCGCGACGCCGCCGTAGACCTGTCCATGCACGATGAACGGATTGAGCACGACGCCGCAATCGTCCACCGCCACATAGTTCACGATCTCCAGCACGCCGGTCTCGGGATCGATCTCGACTTCGCAGATATGGGCGCCGTTGGGGA
The DNA here is from genome assembly GCA_947476075.1 of Beijerinckiaceae bacterium. Taxonomy (GTDB): domain Bacteria; phylum Pseudomonadota; class Alphaproteobacteria; order Rhizobiales; family Beijerinckiaceae; genus Terripilifer. The sequence goes on along the minus strand of CANJPM010000138.1, from coordinate 1,410 downwards.
AGTTCTCGCTGTCGCCGTTCCACGTCACAGTCTCGTCAAGCCCCGGGGCCATGCCCTCTGGCAGTTTTGCCGGATCACGCGCAGCCGCAGCCACTTCGTGCAACGTCACGCTGGCCGTTTGTGTACGGAACACGCCAGATTCGAACGTCACTTTCTCGTCCTGCGTCTGCAACAGATGGGCGGCGATCTTGCGGCCCTTCTCGATGATCTTGCCGCTGGCCATCTTGATGCTCATGCCGCCGACCATTGACGAGCGCGAACCAAAGGTGCCGACCGACATTGCGGGCGCCAGTTTTGAATCGCCGTTGATGAGCTTCACGCTGTCGTAATCGACGCCGAGAAATTCATGCACGAGCTGCGAATAGACCGTCGCATGACCCTGTCCGTGCGAATAGGTGCCAGCCAGCACGCTCACGTCGCCATTGTCTTCAAAGCGCAAGCGCATGCCTTCCGTTGGACGCGATCCCGCGCCCTCGATGAAGACCGAAAGGCCGATCCCGCGCTTCTTGCCATGGGCCGCCGAGGCTGCGCGGCGCGCTTCAAAGCCGCTCCAGTCAGCCGCTTTCAGCGCCATATCCATTGTGCCGGCAAAATCGCCCGAGTCGAGCGTGAAGCCCAGATGCGTCTTGTAGGGCATCTGCTCCTGGGTGATGAAATTGCGGCGACGGACCTCCTCGCGGGCCATGCCGGTGGCCTCGGCGGCCGCGTCCATCAGCCGCTCCATGATGAAATTGGCTTCCGGCCGACCCGCGCCGCGATAGGTGTCGGTGCAGACCGTGTTGGTGAACACGGGCTTCACGGAGAAGTAAAAGTCCGTGACGTGATAGCCGCACGGAATAATGCGTCCGCCGCCTTCCATCGGCAGGCGAACGCCGTTTTCTGAAAGGTAGGCGCCGACGTTGACGAGCGTCTCGACTTTCAGCGCGACGATTTTGCCGTTTGCGTCCAGTCCCATTTCAGCGTGGTTGACCTGATCGCGGCCATGATAATCGGACACGAACGTCTCCGAGCGATCACCGCGCCATTTCACCGGCACGCCAAGCGCGCGCGCTGCAAAAGAGACGACTGCGGTCTCGGGATACATCTTGCTGCGAATGCCAAAGCCGCCGCCGGTGTCGATCGAGATGATGCGCACATTGTCTTGCGGCAGGTTCAGAAGTCCCTGCGCCAGAGCCACTTGCAGGCGGCGCCCGCCCTGGCTTGGCGTGTAGACGGTGAGGGATTGAGCGTCTTTGTCCCACAAAGCCGTGACGACGCGCGGCTCCATCGGGCTGACGACGAGGCGATTGTTGACGAGATCGACGCTGACGCGCGTGTGCGCCTTGGCGAGCTTGTCCTCGATAATGGATTGATCGCCATATTCCCAATGCACGACGACGTTGGAGCCAAATTCCGGCCACACGACAGGGG
>CANJPM010000137.1 GCA_947476075.1 Beijerinckiaceae bacterium | reverse complement strand
GTGAAAGATATGCTTGCGCCTCAGGCCTATCTGCGCGTCACATCGATAGGCATCGCCGATCCCATGGGCTATGTGATCTCCGTCATCCTCATCATCAGCTCGGTACTGGCGGTGTGGCTGTCCACTTTGTCGCTGCGCAACAAGGATTACGCCACTACGCAACGGGGCGGCGGCGGGTTGGTTCAGCGCAAGCTTGGGACTGGCGAGGCCGTGGTCGCCTATGGCGTTGTGATCTTTCTGCTGCTGCTTGTGCTGGCTCCGCATTTTGGGCTGCTGATCTTGTCATTCGCCACGGTGTGGTCGTTCAGCCCTCTGCCAGACGGGTTTACGCTGGTTCACTATTCCCGCGTGTTTGACGATTCATGGGTCTACATCAAGAACACGCTGATCTACGCTTCGCTTGCGGCGGGCATCGACGTCGTGCTTGGCGTGGCCATCGCATATCTGGTGTTGCGCACCAAACTTGTGGGCCGCAATTGGCTGGACTGGCTGGCGACCGCTTCGCTGGCGGTGCCTGGCGTTGTGCTGGGCATAGGGTATTTGCGCACGTTCTATAATGTGACGATGCCCAATGGTGCGTCGCTGGCCTCGTTCTGGATCATCATTGTGCTGGCGCTCGCCATTCGCCGCGTGCCGTATGCGCTGCGTGCCTGTTTCTCGGCGCTCCAGCAAATTTCGATCTCCCTGGAGGAGGCAGCCGAAAACCTTGGCGCCAACAAAAACCGGACTGTGCGGCGCGTGGTGTTGCCGCTCATGGTGGGCGGAATGCTGGCGGGCTTTGTGACGAGTTTTGCTACTGCTGCAGTTGAATTGTCCGCGACGCTGATGCTGGTGCAATCCAGCGCTGACGCGCCGCTTGCCTATGGGATTTACGTCTATATGCAATCGGCCTCCGGGCGCGGCGCCGGCGCGGCTTTGGGCGTTGTGGCGGTCGTGTTTGTGGCGCTGTGCGCGTTCATCTCTCATCTTGTGGTCGAGCGCAGCCAGCGTTCGAAAGGACTGGACATATGAGCCCCCCGCAAACTCTGGCCATTTCGGCTGCCGATCTTTCTATCCGCGACGTCAACGTGTTTTACGGCTCCAACCATGTGTTGAAGGATGTGAGTCTCGACATTCGTCCCGGAGAGTTCTTCGCGTTTCTGGGGCCGTCCGGCTGCGGCAAGACTACGCTGCTGCGGCTGATCGCGGGCTTCGTGCAAGCGGATTCTGGCGAGGTCCGCATCAGCGGCGCCGACATTTCGACGCTTCCGCCATGGAAGCGCGACGTCGGTCTCGTGTTCCAGTCCTATGCGTTGTGGCCGCATATGAGCGTGCGCCGCAACGTCGCGTTTGGGCTTGAGGAGCGTCGCCTTCCCAAGGCTGATGTGAACAAGCGCGTCAATGCTGCGCTTGAGCTTGTCGGCCTCTCGCATCTGGGGGAACGGCGCCCCTCGCAATTGTCGGGCGGCCAGCAGCAGCGCGTTGCATTGGCCCGCACCATCGCGGTCGAGCCAAAGGTGCTGTTGCTTGACGAGCCGTTGTCGAACCTCGACGCCAAAATGCGCGAGCAGGTGCGCCGCGAATTGCGTGATTTGCAGCAAAGACTGGGAATCACAACGATCTTCGTCACTCACGATCAGGAAGAGGCGAACACGATCTGTGATCGCATAGCCGTGATGAAAGACGGCGTCGTGCAGCAGGTTGGCGCGCCGATGGAGCTTTACGAGAAGCCTGCAAACCTGTTCGTGGCGGGTTTTCTGGGCGCGGCCAACATCATCTCGGGGCGTGTCGTTCAGCAGGATGGACGTCGGATCTTCGCGATTACGGAAGATCTGAAGCTGGCGATCCCTGATGAATGCGAGGCGGTGGATGGTTCCCGCCTGGTGTTCAGGCCCCAGCATGCCCGGCTGGCGGCGCCGGGCGCTGGCGGGCAGGGGAGCTTGCCTGCGCGCGTTACCCGGCGTGAATTTCTCGGCGCCAACGTGCGCTATGGCGTCATGCTTGGGTCAACGGAAGTGACGGTGGATTCTGCGTTCGAGACGTCAGCCGCTCTGTACGAGCTTGGCGCGCCGGTGGATATTGTCCTCCCGGCGCGCGCTTTGTTGTGGTTGCGAGACTGAAGGTTTTCAGCCTGCCATTTTGCGCGAGATCGCGTCGGTGCAGCTCTCGTTCCAGTCTTTAACCAGTTGGCCGGAGGTAGCCAGCAGCAGGCGCTCGCTGCGCGGGCCGACCATGCCCCAGCGGTCCGGTCGGCGCAGGCCCTGCGAATCCCACCATTTCTGATCGTGCGGGACATAGGCGCTCTCGTCCTCAACCTGGTCCATGCCGGTGGTGTATTCGCTGGCGAAGCCGTTGGGCTCGATGAAGAATGAATAGACGTTGTTGCCGGGACCGTGACGACCGACGCCATATTCCATTTCAACGCCAAGTTCGCGTACTCGCCCGGCGCCGAACAACAAGGAGTCGAGATCGGGCAGCTCATAGGCGATGTGATGGATGCATGAACCCTTGGACTTGGCCAGAGCGATGCTGTGGTGATCCTTGGCGCAGCGCAGGAACGTCAGATGGTCGGTGGCGTCGGACAGCCGGAAGCCGAGCGAGTCGCGGAAGAACGCTTCATGCTGCACGCGGTCCACGCTATTGATGACGACGTGCGAAAGCCGGTTGGGCCGGGTGCGGTCTTCGATAGCGTTGGAATGGGTGGCCACGTCCGCGCTTATGCTGAACACATGACCTTCTGGCGAGCGGAGCGAAAAGCCAAAGCCGCCGCCTGCAACCTGCGCAAGCTCAGCCGGACCGGAGACGACTTCAACGCCCATCGATAAAGCCTTGGCGTGCAACGCCAGAACTGTCGCCTTGTCGGGCGCTGCAAACGTCACGCAATTAAGCGAGGCTACGGGCGCCTCGTGGATGGAGAGCGAATGGTGTTGCGGTCCCGTGGTGCGGAAGTAGATCGAGCCTGCATCCTGCGAGACTTTCTCCAGTCCCCAGACGCGGCCATAGAAATCTGCACTTGCAGCCAGATCGCGCACGTTCAGCGAAATGCTACGAAGATCGTTCACCCTCAGGTCGTCCATTTAGTCTCTCTCCCGGTGTGTGCGGCCTGTTGACCATTTGCGCAAACAATACACCCGCGCGCGCCCGCCGCAAGCCGCCAAAAGACTTTGGAAGCTGTGTTTCATTATGCGGTTTTTGCTCGAACGGTGTTGTTCTTCCACGAAGGTCTGCCTAAAGTGTCGCCAACAAATCAGGGAGGAATACATGCTCAAGGTCGCGGGTCTTGTTTCAGCTGGGTTGCTTGGCTTGAGTTTGGCGCCCGCCATTGCTGCTGACGATTACTTCAAGGGCAAGACCATCAATGTGGTCATCGGCGGCGGCGCGGGGGACGGCTACGACATCTATTCGCGCTTTTTGATCCCCCATTTGTCGCGGCATTTGCCTGGCAATCCGCGCATCATCCCACAGAACATGCCGGGGGCGGGAACCCTTGTGGCCGCCAATTTCATGTATGAGATCGCGCCTGCTGACGGCACGGCGATTGGGACGGTCGGCGGCGGAACGGCCACTGCGCATCTGTTCAAGACGCCGGGCGTGCGCGTCGATCCGCGCAATTACAACTGGATCGGCAGCATGAACAGCGAAGTCGGCCTCGTGCTGGCCTGGAAAGATACGCCCTTCCGTACATTCAAGGACGTTCGGGAGCGCGAATTTGTTGTCGGCGGCAGCGGACCCACATCCGGAAACGTGATGTTCCCGCTTGTGCTGAACCGGGTCGTTGGAGCCAAGTACAAGATCATTCCGGGCTATCGCAGCACTGGCGACATCGCGCTGGCAATGGAGCGCGGCGAGGTGCAGGGCACCAGCAGCTATCATTATTCGAGCATGATCACGACCAAGCCGCACTGGATTCGCGACAAGCAGGTCTATCCGCTGGCGCAGCTGTCGCTCATCAAGCATCCGTTGTTCCCGGACGTGCCAAACGTGCAGGACCTCGCGCGCAACGATGAGGAATTGCAGATTCTCAACCTCATCTTCGCGCGCCAGAGCATGGGCCGACCCTATATGCTGCCGCCGAAGACTCCCGCGAATGTGGTCGCAATGATGCGCACGGCATTCAACGTCGCAATGAAGGATCCCGAGCTGGTGGCCGAGGCTGAAAAGCGCGTTCTTGATCTGACGCTGCCGATGACGGGCGAGGAAATCCACACATTGATCGACAAGCTCTACGCCTATCCGGCGAGCGTCATCGACAAGGCTATCGAAGTTAGCGACACTGCGACCATCGGCCAGAAATAAGCGCACAGACGCTTCAACAGGGGAGATACGACCATGAACAAGGGCATGCTTACCGCTGCGTTTATTTTTGCGGGGATGGCTGGCGCACAGGCGCAAACGGCGATCAATATGATCGGCTTTGGAGGCGGCACCAATCTGCCGGTTTGGGCTGCGATTGATCGCGGCATGTTCGAGAAGGAAGGCCTGAAGGTCTCGCTCGACCGCACGCCCGGCTCGCTAGAGCAGATCCGCGACCTGATGGCGGACAAGTACCAGTTCGCCACCACGGCGTTCGACAACATTGTCGCCCACACAGAGGGGCAGGGCAGCGCCCAATACGATAATTTCGATCTCGTCGCCATTGGCGGCGTGCATTCAGGCCTGAACAGCGTGGTCAGCGGCCCCAACATCAAGACCTTCGCCGACATCAAGGGCGGCGTGCTCGCCGTTGACTCGCCCACGTCAGGCTACGCCACGGTTCTCTACCAGATCCTCAAGAACAAGGGGATCATGAAGGACAAGGATTACACGCTGATCTCGGTCGGCGGAACCGGCGGGCGCGTTACGGCGCTGAAAGAGGGCAAGGCGGGCATGGCGATCATTTCCTCGCCCGAGGATATGCAACTCAAGCGCGAAGGCTTCAACATCCTGGCCGACGCAGCCGTTGAAATCGGTGCCTATCAGGGCAGCGTCTACGCAACGCGCAAGAGCTACATGAAGACGAACGACAAGGAAGTGCGCGCGTTTACCCGCGCCATGGTCGCCGCTCACGAATTCGTCTTCTCGGACAAGGCCGGCTCAATCGACGTGCTGCAAAAGCGCATCAAGGGCCTATCAAACGAGGCGGCGGACGACATGTACACGCGCCTTGTTGGCCCCGGCGGTTTGAACCCGAAGGCGGCCGTGAACGAAAAGGGCGTCGACGTCGTGCTGGAATTGCGCAGCGTCTACGGCGAGGGCAAAAGCCCGAAGACGCCAGCGGCCAAATACATGGATCTGAGCTTCCAGAAGGCGGCCACAGGCGGCAAGTAAAACACATATAGAAGCACGTGGCCCCGGAGCGTTTTGCGCGTTCCGGGGCTGTCCATTATGAAAACGTGCAACGCCGAAAGGCTGCCATCAGGGAGGACGACATGACGCGTTCCATACTTCTGCGCGCTCTCATGCTGACGGGCGCTTGCATGAGCGCCAGCTTTGCGCAGGCCCAGAGCGAGGGTTATTTCAAAGGCAAGCCGTTCATCATCGCGGTGGGCGGCACGGCGGGGGGCGGTATCGACATTGGCGCGCGCATGATGTCGCGCTTTATTGGCAAGCACCTGCCCGGAGAGCCCAGTGTGCAGGTGCAATTGATGCCCGGCGCCGGCGGCGTTCGCCTTGTGGAGCATCTCTTTCAGGTCGCTCCGAAGGACGGCTCGTTCATCGGCGCCTTCGCGACTGGCCCGATCATCGAGCCGCTGATCTCCACCCGTGAGGTGAAGTACAAGATAAGCGATTTCACCGCCATCGGCGCGCTTGAAAAGGACGTGAGCTTCTGCACCACCTGGCACACGTCGCCGATCAAAACCATCGCCGACGCGCAGAAGACAGAAACCACGGTCGCCGGCACGGGCGCTGCGTCTTCGACCGATATTTTCCCGCTGGCGCTCAATGCTACGCTTGGCACCAAGTTCAAGCTGATCTCGGGCTATGTGGGGACGCAGGAAACCATCATGGCCATTGAGCGTGGCGAAACTGACGGGCGCTGCGGCTGGGGCTGGTCGAGCCTGCGCTCTTCAAAGCCGGACTGGATCCGCGACAAGAAGCTGAACTTCCTTGTCCAGCTCGGACTTGAGAAGCACCCGGACGCCATGGACGTGCCGCTTGCGATTGACCTGATCCCTGATCAGGCCGGGAAGCAGCTGATGCGCGTGCTGGTGGCGCCGCAGAACATCACGCGCCCCTACCTCGCCCCTCCGGGTATTCCGGCTGACCGCGCGCGTGAAGTGCGCGGCGCTTTCATGGCGGCCCTGAAGGACCCGGCGCTGGTAGCCGAGTTCACCAAGGTGATGGGCGAGGAGCCCACCCCAACCTCCGGCGAGGACATGCAGAAGCTGCTGAACGAAATGTATGCGACGCCGCCGGACGTCGTCGCCAAACTGAAGGCGATCCTCAAAACCGACAAATAGTCAGCCGCCTCTCTGGACCGCGGGCTGCAAGGCCTGCGGTCCAGAGGATGCTCCTGCCATGCTCGATCCAGAACGCGTCCGTCCCCGGGCGGTCTTCAGGCAAGATCGCGGTCATCCCGGCTTGCGGTGGGGCGTCCGCACCCCTACAAGTCGCGCCATTCCGCTGGCGCTTTGCGTGCCGGCGACTCTGCGCGTTGGCGGTCGAGAATGAAATCCGGAATTTTCCAGCTTCATGACAAAGCCGCTTATTTTGCAGCCAGCCACCGGCGCGCCTGTACGCTGCTGACTCTTGTTTGCCTTGCGCTGTTCTTGCCGGGCTTCTTTTCGCTCCAGCCGATGGACCGCGACGAGCCGCGCTTTGCGCAGGCCACCAAGCAAATGCTGGAAACAGGCGATCTGATCTCGATCCGGTTTCAGAATGAGGCGCGCAACAAAAAGCCCGTGGGTATTTACTGGATGCAGGCCGCTCTCGTGCGAGGGGCCAAAGCCGTTGGAATTCCGCAGGCCCGCGCCAGCATCTGGGTCTACAGATTGCCCTCCCTGTTTGGAGCGATAGCCGCCGCTCTGCTGACCTATTGGGCCGCGCTGGCGTTCGCCGGACGACGCACGGCGCTGCTGTCGGGGCTATTGTTTGCCTCCACGCTCATCATCGGCGTCGAAGCGCGGCTGGCCAAGACGGACGCCATGATGGCGGCCACTGTCGTCGGCGCCATGGGCGCTATGGCGCGGATCTATCTTGGCCAAACCTCCGGGCTGTGGAAGCTCGCCGCTTTTTTCTGGAGCGCTATCGGCCTTGGCCTGCTGGTGAAAGGGCCGATTACGCCGATGGTGCCGCTGCTGGCGCTGGTCGCGCTTGGGATCAAGGATCGCGGAATCGGCTGGGCGCGCGGCCTCAAACCGCTTGCTGGACTGGCGTGGTCGCTGGCTCTGGTGGCGCCATGGTTCATCCTCATCATGATCGCCACCGACGGTGCGTTCCTGCGCGATTCGGTAGGCCAGGACATGCTGGGAAAGGTGTCGTCGGGCAAGGAATCGCACGGGGCGCCGCCGCTCACCTATCTGGCGGCGTTCTGGGCGACGGCCTGGCCGATGGCGCCGTTTGCTGCGCTGGCGGCGCCCTTTGCATGGGCGGAGCGCCGCTCCCGGCAGATCGCCTTTTTGCTCGCGTGGCTGATCCCGAGCTGGATCGTGTTTGAGGTCACGCCGACCAAGCTGCCCCATTACGTGCTGCCGCTTTATCCCGCGATTGCGATCCTGTGCGCCCTTGCGATAGAGCGCCTTGGCGACCAATTGGTGCGCGGCTGGCGGCGTGTGGTTTTGTACTGGCTGCCGGCGTTTCCGCTTGTACTCGTCGCCGCTGCAATTGGCGGCGCGTTCTTTGTGAAACAGCAGCCCGGATTGCTGTTTTTCTTTGGCCTGCCGATCATAATCGCGCTGGCCTATGTCATGGCGCGCTGGTTGGCGTGGATCAAACTCGATGCGCTGGCCTTCGCCTCGCCCGTACTCGCGTTCGCGCTCTATCTTGGGGTGTACGGCGGCGTGCTGACGGGGCCGACCATGTCGCCGTTTGCGCTGTCGCCGCGTCTGGCGCAGGCGCTTGAGCGTGCGGAGGCGGCAAATCCCGCCTGCCGCGACATAGCGCCAGCCACAACGACTTATCGCGAGCCAAGCCTGGTGTTTCTGACGCGCACGGACATCGCCATGCTCGACGCCGAACAGGCTGCCGCTTTCGTGCGCGAAGCGCCGTGCCGCGCGGCGCTGGTGGAATCGCGCGTCGAGGCTCGCTTTCTGGCGGCGCTCGGCGGCGATGCCAGCATCGTCGTCAGCGAACGCTTGCAGGGGATCAACCTCAACGGCGGCCGGAAGCTCGATATTGGCGTCTATGTGCGTGGCGCAGACGTGACCGGGGCGCAGAAGTGACTGTGGCGCAGCGCTCTTTGGTTGTGCTGCGCGCGTCGGCCCGCGATGTATGCGCCCGTTGGCGCCGAACGCGCGGGGTGAACGCAGCGATTTCGCCGCGCCGCATAGCGATAGGCGTCTTGGCGATGTTCGTCGCGCTCGCGCTGGCTGCGCTCTATCTCGATGGCGCATTAACGCTGGCCGTGCGGCGCCTGCCGGGCGCTATACGTTCGTTCTTTACTTACGTCACGATGCTGGGTGACTCGCTCTACATTTTCGTTTTGAGCATTTTCGGAATCGTGGCGTCGCTGCTGATGCGTGGAAAGCCCGGCGCCTCTCGCGCTTATGATGCGGCGTTGGCCAATCTGGCGGCGCGCTGCTTTTACGTGTTCACGGTGGCGGCGTTCTCGGGCATCGTCTCGCAAGTCCTGAAGCGCATGATTGGCCGCGCCCGACCGCGCCTGTTCGAGGAATTTGGCGCCTTCCATTTCGTCATTCCCGGCTTCCCGTCGGTCTATGCGAGCTTTCCTTCCGGCCACGCGATAACGGCCTTCGCCTGCGCTGTGGCTGTTGGCTATTTTGTCCCGCGCCTGCGCTTTGCGTTGTTGGCGCTGGCTGCGCTGATTGCGGCCTCCCGTGTGATCGTTGGCGCCCATTACCCCAGCGACGTGATCGCAGGGGTTGCTATCGGCTGGTTATCGGCGGTGCTGGTGCGTCGCGCGTTCGCTGCGCGCGGTATCGCCTTCAAACTCGCGGGCGGACACATTCTGGTCAAGGCGCTCGGTAAAATTGCGCCGGCTCTTGCAGGCAAATCAGGTAAAACGACGTTATGACTTTTCCTTCCCATAGCAACGATTCCCCTCGCATCTCCGTCGTCGTGCCGGTGCGCAACGAGACCGGTAATCTTGGCCCGCTCATCGGCGAGATTGAGGCTGCGCTTGCAGATCTCGGCCCGTTCGAGATTGTCTACGTCAACGATGGCTCGACTGACGGCACCGGCGCCGAGTTGGCCCGTCTGGCGGCGACCCGTCCGCATTTGCGTATCGTGACCCATCGCGATTCCTGCGGCCAATCGGCGGCTGTGCGCACAGGCGTGCGAGCGGCGCGCGGCGCGATTGTCTGCACGCTCGACGGCGACGGCCAGAACGATCCCGCCTTCATCCCCGCCATGTCGGCTTTGCTGGAGGCCAACGGCCCCGGCTGCGGCCTCGTTCAGGGGCAGCGGGTTGGGCGCAAGGATACTGGCTTCAAGCGCTTTCAATCGCGCGTGGCCAACAATGTGCGTCGCTTTATGCTGAAGGACGGCACGCGCGACACCGGCTGCGGCCTGAAATGTTTCCGCCGCGAGGCCTATCTGGCGCTGCCCTATTTCGACGCGCTGCATCGTTTCATGCCTGCGCTCATCCAGCGCGAGGGCTACAGTCTTGGCTATGTCGACGTTATCGACAGGCCGCGCCTGACCGGCGTCTCCAATTACGGCTTCTTTGACAGGCTCTGGGTTGGCCTCGTCGATCTTGTGGGGGTGCGCTGGC
>CANJPM010000136.1 GCA_947476075.1 Beijerinckiaceae bacterium | reverse complement strand
TTCCAAAAAGCAGGTCCGCGAGCTTGCCAGGAGCATGCAGGAATTCGGGTTCACGGTTCCCGCCCTCATTGACGAGGCCAACCGGATTTTGGCTGGTCATGGGCGGCTGGAAGCTGCAAAGCTTTTGGGCCTGACAAGCATTCCCTGCGTCCGCGTCAGTCATATGAGCGAGGTGCAAAAGCGCGCCTATATTATCGCCGACAACAAGCTGGCATTGAATGCAGGCTGGGACGACGACCTGCTCGCCGAAGAATTACAGGCGCTCATGGGCCTTGATCCCGGCTTTGACCTGACGGTCACCGGGTTCTCGATACACGAAATCGACCACTCGCCATGGCAGCAAACGAAACAGCACCGCGTTACGGCCATAACAAACTGCCCCAAACAGGCGCGGTTGTTATACCCGGCGTTCGCCGGAGATCAAGCGCGAGGCGTGGCGGGGCGAAGCACAGGCGGCTCCAGCGCAAGATCCGCCGCTTGCGCAGGCGGAACGTCCAGAGGCCATGATCTTCCCACGAAGCGCTGGCCCGTCCTGCCGTCGGATTCGTGTGAGACGAGCCATAACATGGCCGCGTTCATGACCTCGACCGGTAATGTCTTGCGTTGGGGCGTCGAAGGGCGCGTTCCATCGGTGTCGACCATGCCGCCGGGCAAGAGGATGTTCACGGTGACGCCAGTGCCTGCAAGGTCGGCGGCCCAGATGAGCGAGGCGGCGTCGAGGGCGGCTTTGGTGACACCATAGGGCGAATTGTGCTTGCGCTGCATCGTGTCGAGCGAGGTCGATATGTTGAGGATACGGCCCCAGCCGCGCGCGATCATTTGCGGCGCTGCGGCGCGGGTCATCAGGAACGAGCCGCCGACGTTGACGTTCAGCGCCTGAATCCAGACGTCGGGATTGGATTCCCAGAATGGAAAGTTATTGCCCGCTTCCGGTAATCCGGCGCCCCTCTGCTCGCGGCGCGCGTTGTTGATCAGAATGCTGACCTTGCCGAAGGCCTCAAGCGTGCGGTTCACGCAGGCGTCGCATTGATCGCGGCGCGTGATGTCCGTGGTGATGGCGAGCGCGCGGCCCGGGCCGTGTTGCTGCGTAATCTGGTCGGCGACCTCGCTGAGAAGCGCCGTTTGCGGCGAGGCAAGCGTCACGCGCGCTCCCGCTGCGGCCAGCGCGAGCGCCATCGAGCGGCCAAGGCCCACGCTCGCGCCTGTGACGATAGCGACTTCTCCTTCAAGGCTTGTCATCTAGTTTTCCTGCGAATGGCGGGCGTGGATTGTGCGCTCTTCATCGACGCGACCATCGGCGTCAAGCATCACCCTGTAGAGGTCACGCGCCGCTTGCGCCGAAACATAGCCGTTTGCAATGTCCATCTCGACAGCGCGCGGATCACGTTTGGTGGGATAGCCGAGCCCGCCGCCGCCCGGCATTTCGACCACAAGCCGCTCGCCTGGCGCAATCATCTGCGTGCCATGCGGGAGGATGCCTGCGCCCGACGCCAGCGACAATGCTCCCGCCGCTCCCGGTGCGCCGCCGCCGCGCCCGTCCGCAGGAAACTTGACGCGCTGGAAGCGCGCAAAAATAGCGAATGGCGCATCTTCGCGGCTGCCAACTTCGATTGTCTGGCCGAGCCCGCCGCGCATCGTGCCGGCGCCCCCTGAATCGCACCGCAATTCCTTGCGCCAGAAGACGAGCGGCGTCAGCGCTTCCGTTATTTCGACGGAGATCGCCTTGACGCCTGATGGATAGGGCGTCGCCGACATTCCGTCGTGCAGCCAATGGGCGCCCATGCCGCCGCTCTGGAAGTTTTGCGACAGAAACGCCGTACCATTGAAGCCTGGGCCAGTCACGCCGGGGCCTGCGCCAAAACGCAACGACCAGCTTGCGCCAGTGCCTTCGGCGGGCGCATGTCCGGGCATCGCCTGTTCGAAGCAGCCAAACGTGAGATCGGGCAGCATCTGTCCGATCAGGGCGCGCGCTGTGACGGGCGCCGGGTAGGGCGCATTGACGATTGTTCCCTCCGGCGCCGTCACGACGATGCGGTCGAGAACGGCGGCGTTGTTGGCCAACCTTGGCGCCACAAGGCACTTCACGCCGAAGCTTGTATAGGCGTGCGTGTAGCCGATGGGACAATTGATGCCATATTTGGAGACCGGCGAGGTGCCCTCAAAATCAATGAAGATCGTCTCCTCATCAATCGTGAGCGTGGCGCACAGATCGACGGGATCAGCGAAGCCGTCGATGCGCACGCTATGGCGCCATGAGCCCTTGGACAGTTTTGCGATCGCCTCGCGCATCGAGCGATCGCTCGCCGTCAGAATGTGTTGGCTGAGTTCGTCAATCGTCTCCAGCCTATATTCGTCCATCATGCTGGTGAGACGCTTGCCGCCCGCCTCATTGCTGGCGATGAGCGCGTAGACGTCGCCCTCCAGTTTCTCCGGCTCGCGGCTGTTGGCGAGCAGAAGCTTCATCAGCCAGTGGTTGATCTCGCCCGCGCTCGCCAGCGGCATGATCGGGATGAAAAGTCCTTCTGCGAAAACATCGCGCGAGTTCGGGTCCGGGCCATTGCCGCCGATATCGGCGACATGCGCGGTGCAGGCGAAGATCGCGACCAGTTTGCCATTGTGGAACGTTGGCGTGACGACCATGAAATCGAACAGATGGCCGGTGCCGCGCCAGGGATCATTGCTCAAGTAGACGTCGCCCTGCCGCATCTTCTCGACCGGGAATACCTTGATGTATTCCTTAATGGCGCGCGCCATGGAATTGATGTGTCCGGGCGTGCCGGTGACGGCCTGCGCGAGCAGGCGTCCCTCGCAATCGAAAATGCCAGCGGAAAGGTCGCCCGCTTCCCGCACCACTGTGCTGAAAGCGACGCGCATGAGCGTGCGCGCCTGTTCCTCGACCACCGAGATCAGTCGATCCCACATCACCTGATTGCGAATGATGTTGAACTTGTCGCTCATGCGTTTGACTTCCGCTGCAAGATGACGTGCCCTCCGCGCGAGATGCGGCCTTCGAAACTCGTCGGCGCCCAGATCGTCGTCTGGTCCTCCACGATGAGCGCTGGTCCCTCGAAGCGCGCGCCCGGTTGCGCGGCCTCGCGGCTGATCACCTTCGCCTCGACAAAGCCGCCAACCTCAGCGTCAAACACTTGCGTCATGCGAAGAACAGATGCGGCTGAGGGCGCAGGCTCGGCACCTGTTTTTGTCTCTCCGGTTTCCTCGTCCTGCGCGCTCAGGACCAGCGTCCATGTGAGCGCTTCAACGGAGAGGTTGGGTATGCGGCGACCATAGTTTTTCTGGTACTGCGCCTCGAAGATTTCAGCCAGCTCGGCCCCGTCCTGCGCCTCGTAGGCGCGTGCAGGGATCTCTACGGCCAGTTCATGCCCCTGACCCCGATAGCGCATGTCCGCAAATCGGCGCTCGCGCAGCGCGCGGCTTCCCGCAGCGAGCCTGACGACCTTCTCCGCCTCCGCACGCAAGTCGTCGAAGATTCGATTAACCGCCGTCGCATCGAGGCGGGTAAGATGGGCGATCTGCGAATGCACCGCCTCATAGGCGATGGGCGCCTTCAGGAAACCAAACGCAGAGCCGACGCCTGCGGCCTTTGGCACCACCACTGTCGATATGCCCAGCTTTTCGGCGATGCGCGCTGCGTGCAGAGGCCCGGCGCCGCCTGTTGCGATCAGCACGCGCGACTCGACTTCTTCGCCCGCATCAGCCGCATGAACGCGCGTCGCGTTCGACATGTTTTCGTCCACGATTTCGCACACGCCCGCCGCCGCGTCGGCCCAGCCAAGGCCGATTGGCGTGCCGACATGCGTCTCAACGGCTGTGCGCGCGGCCCGCACATCGAGGCACATGGAACCGCCAGCGAACGCGTCGGGATCGAGCTTGCCCTGCACGAGATCGGAATCGGTTACGGTTGGACGTAGGCCGCCCAGGCCATAGCACGCAGGGCCGGGCGAGGAGCCCGCGCTCTCCGGGCCAACTGCGATACGCCCAAGTTCGTCGATGTGCGCGATGGAGCCGCCGCCGGCGCCAATCTCGATCATCTCGATCACCGGAATGCGCAGCGGCAAACCGCTTCCAGGCAGGAAGCGATAGGCGCGGGCGACTTCCATGGAACGCGCATGACGGGGCTCGAAGTCTGTGAGGAGGATGATCTTCGCGGTGGTGCCACCCATGTCGAGCGCAACGCAGCGCGCCGCGCCCAGTTCGATCGCGATCTGCCGCGCCAGAATAGCGCCGCCCGCAGGCCCTGACTCAACAAGCCGTATCGGAAAGCGTTGCGCCGTTTCCACCGAGGTGAGCGAACCGCTCGACATGATCATCAGCAGCGGCGCACGCGCGCCCAGCCCCCGCAGGCTGGTTTCGAGCTTGCCCAGATATGTGGCCATCAGCGGCTGCACGTAGGCGTTTGCGACTGTCGTTGAGGTGCGTTCGTACTCGCGAATCTCGGGGCAGACTTCGTGCGACAGGCTAATGAAAAGACCGGGGGCCTCCTCGTTGAGAATATTGCGAACGCGGCGCTCATGCGCGCCGTTGCGATAGGCGTGCATGAAACACACTGCAACCGAGACAATGTCGAGCGCGCGCAATTTGCGTGCAAGCGCCCGCACGCCTTCTTCATCCAGTTCGACGAGCACGGACCCATCGGCGGCGATGCGCTCGTGCGCCTCGAAACGAAGCGGGCGTGCGATCAGCGGTTCAGGGCGCTCAAGCTCAAGATCGTATTGGTCGAACCGTTGTCCGAACGCGAACTCCAGAATGTCGCGAAAGCCTTGCGTCGTGATGAGCGCGGTGCGCGCGCCGCGTCGTTCGATGATAGCGTTCGTTGCCAGCGTCGTGCCGTGGATGATGAAGTCCAGCTGATCTGCGGTGACGCCGGCCTTGTCGAGAACCATGCGCACGCCGCTAACGACGCCTTCTTCCGGCGCGTCGCCGGTTGTCAAAACCTTGCCCGAAACCCAACCGCCTGGCCCTTCGAGTACGATGTCGGTGAATGTGCCGCCGATGTCGACGGCGAGCCTGTACCCTGCGCCCCTATGATGAATCATTGTGCTTTATTTTCCTCCCGACGCAAGGGCTTCGCTTACGCGCGCAACAACATCCTTCGGGGTGTCCATCGCCTTTTCGACGAGTTCGGCGACCTTTTGGCCCGTGATAGGGTCGATATCGATATTGCTTTTCTGGGCCTCGGCGAGGAATTTCGGGTCCTTCAATGTGGCCTCGAAGGTCTTGCGCAGCAGCGCCACACGCACCTCGGGAACGCCCGGCGGCAAGAAGAAGGGCCGACCGTATTCGAGACGCCCGACCATCAGCGCCATCGCCTGCCTGTCCGACTCTGTTTTAGCCGCATCGAATATGGTTGGTACGTCGGGCAGGTCCGGGTGCCGTTCAAAGTTGAAGTGCACCAGCGGCACAACCTTCTTCTCTCGCAGCCAGTTCTCGTTGAGCGCCTTCAGGCTGAGCCAGGCGTTCGAGCCCATGCCTTGCACTTCCCCGCGCTCCATCGCCAGGTGAACGTCCGTCGTGCCTTTGTAGCCGGCGATAACCTTGAATTTCAGTCCGAGTAGTTTGGCGGCCGCGACAGGATAATCATATTGCGTGGTGCCCGCGCTTGTAGCTCCGACTACGAGTTCTTTTGTGCGCAGGTCGTCGAGCGTCTTCACCGGCGCCGTGTGCCAGGCGTAGCTTATTTGCGTATCGCGGTTCGTGCTGCCGATCCAGATGAACTTGCGCGGGTCGTATTGCACGACTTCCGGCGTGAATAGCGCCGCCGTCGGCATGCCGTTGATTGCTGCGCCTATAGTGGAACCGTCCTTGGGCGCGCTATTATAAATCTGGTTCGCCATGACGACGCTGCCGGCGCCCACAAGGTTCTGCACAACTATGGTCGGTGCGCCGGGAATGTAGCTGGGCCAGTGCCGGGCCAGCAGCCTTGCGTTCAGATCGTATCCCGCACCGGCCGCAGAACCAACGATAAGGCGTATCTGCCTGTCCTTGAAGAAGCCGTCGTCAGCCAAGCCTGCGACAGGCGTTGCGAAAAGTACGAAAGCGATCAGGCTGCGGTTCAAGCCCATGACGTCCTCCCCGTTTGCAGGACGGTTTCCCCGCCTCCGCGCTTACGAACAATAGCAGATTGCCGCTGGCGATAAAGCCTCAATCGCCCGTGGCGAACAGGGCACCGGGCAGGCGTTCCGCGCCGCGCCAGCCTATGAGCCTGAGCGCTTCCCATAGAACGACCTGGTTGCTGGTGATCACGGGGCGCCCGATACGCGCCTCGCTCTCATTGATGATCCCCATGCAGCGGATGTTTGCGCAGGACAGAAAGAGCGCGTCGAAATCCCTGTGCGGCAGCGCGTTTGCTTTCTGGCTCCAGAACCCCGGCGGCGTTGAGCAATAGGCGTCACTCCCCCCAAGGCCGCAGCCTTCAGCATGAACCGTGCCGATCCCGTTTTCGGTGAAAAAGTGCGTTTCCTCTTCCGTAGCGTGCTGGCTGTAGGGCGTGAGAAGCGCGATGCGGCGGGCCTTGAGCGCCTTGAGCGCGTTGATGACGGCTGTAGACGTTGTCGCGACCGCCGGCGCGCCTGCACGGCGCAGTGCGTCCAGCAGCGCTCTTTCTCCGCCGCTACCTTCGGACATCGAGTTTGCGGTGCAGTGAAACGCAATGACGTCGCACTTTGCGTCGACGAGCGCTGCGCATGCGCGCTCTACTTCTGGCAGAAGTTCGGACAGGGGTTTGCGGTTTGTCCCGGTCATTCGTAGTCGATTTATATGAGCGACTACGTTATCGGGAAAGTAGCCGACCATCTCTTGCTCGACCATCCGGTTCGAAGACGGGATGATAAGACCGACGCGCTGCGGCATGATTTTACTCCGTTTGCTCCGCTCCGGCTGTTCGCGCCGGTTGTGTTTACGTGATGTTAGATAGTGGGCCGCACTGACGCAACTTGTCAGCCAGGCAGCCCCTGCGAGGTAAGTTGACGCTGATCAGGCGCTGAACTAAGCTTTTTCAAACAAGCGCCTCGCTAGACTTGAAACAGGCTTCGATATTCGGGAGAACGCCATGAAGAGCCTGCTTTTAAAAGCGTTCGCCTCATTTGCTTCGCTTGCGGGTGGATCGGCCTGCGCGGACCCGGTAGCCGATTTCTACAAGGGCAAATCGATCACCCACATCGTCGGCGCCGGCGCCGGCGGCGCATATGATCTGGTTTCGCGCGCAGTTGTTTCCCACATGGGCAAGCATATTCCCGGAACGCCCAATTTCATCGTCTCGCACATGGCTGGTGCCTCCAGTCTCGCGATGATGAACTACCTCACCAATCCTGCCCGCAAGGATGGAACGGCGATGGGTATGACCAATCCGAATATCGCGCTTGAGCTGCCTTTGAAGATGCTTTCAAAGGGCGGTGGCCGCGTGCTGTTCGACGTCAGCAAGTTGCAATGGATCGGGTCGCCCTTGCAACAGCCTCATGTGTTGTGGGTGTGGCACACGGCGCCTGCGAAGACCTTCGAAGACCTGAAGACGAACAAGGTGATCCTCGGGTCCACCGCTGTCGGCGGTGATAATTACACGCTGCCGCTTATCCTTACGCGCCTCATGGAGGCGAAGCTCGACATCGTTTCAGGTTATGAGGGCCAGAACGACATCTTCATCGCCACCGAACGGGGCGAGGTTCAGGGCAACAGCGCTATTCTGCCCAACCTTACGTCCGCGCGCCCTGATTGGTTTCGCGACGGCAAGGTGCGCGTGCTGGTGCAGTTTGGAACAAGTCGCATGCGGCAATTGCCGGACGTGCCGACAGCGATTGAACTTGCGCAGACGCAGCGAGACAGGGACATGCTGCGCTTCTACGCGCGCAAGTTCAGCATGGCGTATCCGTTCGTCATGGCGCCTGAGGTTCCCGCAGAACGTGTCGCAGCCATTCGCGCAGCGTTCGATGCGACCATGAAAGATCCCGCCTTTCTGAAGGATGCGGAAAGACTGGGCCTCGATATCGATCCGTTTAGCGGCGCGCAGATGGAGCAATTGATCAAGGAATTGAACGACGCGCCCAGGCATATCGTAGACATGGTCGCCGAGTTCATCGAAATGCCGAAGAAAAATTGAAACTAAAAAATACAGGATGTCGTTTCAGCCGACTGCCCAGACCCCATGAGGTGATCCGGTCGTTATGTTAATTGACGATTTGGTTTGTAGCTAGCGCTGGGGTGGCCGTCGAACCTTGTTGGGGTTACTCAGCCGGCCAATATAGAATCTCTGTTGCAGGCGGGTGATATCGCAGTGATGAGTGGGGCATAGAGTTCCACTGTGAACATCGTTCCAGCTCCCATGCCGTCCAAAGGCATCAAGACGGCTTACAGGACCGGTACACTTTTGCGACGCCATCAAACAGCAATCAAAACTGCTTTAGTGGTACACTTTGGCTCCGCTGTTTATAGCCACGAGAACGACATCAAACACCACCTGACCAAGCCCAACCATCCATCGACCAACGGCCAGGTGGAGCGCATGAACCGCATCATCAAAGAAGCGGCCGTCAAACTCTATCACTACGGCAGCCACGACCAACTTCGGCAATACCTTCAGCTCTTCGTCGACGCATACAACCACGCGCGTCCGCTGAAGACGCTGCAAGGGCTCACGCTCTACGAGTATATCGCAAGCATCTGGAAAAAAGGGCCGCAAAGATTCAAATTCGATCCGTACCGCTTCTCTCCGGGACTAAACAACCAACCAAGTGTTTTGAGGAGATCGTTGGTGTCGATCCGCAATTCCACGATCGTAATAAGCGAGCCATTTAAAAGAGTCGTGAGATCATGATACTTGCTAACTTGCTAGTTTCAAAATTGGGTAGTACCTTCATGAGGTGAGATTGCGTGAGATGGTCCGCCGGGAGACAAGCATGGGGTTTTTCGGTTCACGCCGACGCCGCCTTCGGGCAGAGCCGTTACAGCCTTTGGTTGATCCAGCCGCCTGGGAGCCGGAAGAAATCCTCAATGATAGTTCTTGGGCTTACACATTCACGCGCGACGACATTGCTGAGGTGATGTTGGCTGTTTATCGATTTCACTTAAGCGGAACGCCTTTGGTGGAGATGCGTCCGGATGATTTTGTGCTTCCGAGGGTTTGCAAGGTCATTGCCGATGCGCGTGAAGAATTATTAGAAGGTCGCGGGTTCGTTTATCTGCGGGGCTTGCCGGTTCAATCCATGAGCGCCGAAGATGCGGTGACTGCGTATCTGGGCATCGGTCTGCATATTGGTCAACCGGTATCCCAGAATGGACAAGGGCACATCCTTGGGCATGTCAAGGATTATGGCCGTTCTATTGATGATCTCAATTCGCGCGGCTATCAAACGACGGCTGAGCTTGGGTTTCATGCGGATCATAGCGACTACGTGGGGCTTTTGTGCCTTCGGACTGCGAAGGCGGGCGGAGCCAGTCGCTTTGCAAGCTCTGCGACTCTCTACAACCGAATACTCGCATCGCGTCCGGATGTGGTGAAGGTGCTTTGCGAGGATTTCTACTACTCCCGTGGTGGTGAGATCCCAAAAGGAAAAGAGCCCTGGTACACTCAACCCGCTTTCAGTTTCCAGGATGGTTATTTCAGCGCGCGAGGATTGAGCTCGTACGTACTTAAGGCGCAGCGCTTGCCTGGCGTGCCGGCGTTCACCGATGCGCAGAAGGAAGCCATCGCTATCTTTAGGAAGACTGTCGCCGAGTGCGCAGTAAACCTCGACTTTCAGCCTGGCGATATTCAGCTCCTTCACAATCACGTAGTTTTACACTCACGCTCGGCTTACCAAGACTGGCCTGATCCAAACCTCAAACGCCATCTCTTAAGGCTGTGGTTGCGCGACCTA
>CANJPM010000135.1 GCA_947476075.1 Beijerinckiaceae bacterium | reverse complement strand
TCCACCGCCGAGCGGCCGAAGGCTTCCGGCAGAGTTGAGGCCACCACCACGGCGCTGGCGGTCATGAACGCCGCCGGCATGTCTTCGCAATGGCCGACCCGGCGCACGATTCCCGAAAGGCCGGCTCTGGCGATCTTCTCATCGAGTTCGGCCACATATCCAGTGCGTCCCTGCTCGTCGCCCGCCAGAATGAAGCGCACGTCGCCATACCCGCGATCGGCCAGAATGCGGGCGGCGTCGATCAGCACGCGCTGGCCTTTCCAGGCGGTCAGGCGTGCGGCCAGCAGCACCACGCGGTCCTGCGGCTCCAGGCCCCATTGGGCGCGCAGCCTTTGCACCCGGCTAATATCCACCGACTCCGGGGCGAAGGCCCGCAAGTCTGCGCCGCGATGGATGACGACGATGCGCTCGGCGCTGGCTGGATACAATTCTACGATTCGGCTTGCGGTGAAATGGGAATTGGCGATCACGCAATCGCCGCGCGCCATGATGGAATTGTAATGCGTTTTCAGATTGCTGTGGCCGCTATAGGCGCCATGATACGTGGTCACGAACGGAGTTTTCAAAGCCCGCGCCGCCCCCAAAACCGACCATGCGGGCGCTCGCGAACGGGCGTGAATGATGTCCACGCCCTCTTCGCGCATGATGGCTTTCAGGCGCCGCACGTTGAGGGCCATTTTCAGCGGGTTCTTGGTTCGGGCGGGAAATGGAATCCACACGCCGCCCAGCGCCTGCAATTCGCTGACGAGTCGCCCGCCCTCGCTGGCCACCAGCGCGCGGGCTCCCACTTCAGCCAGCGCGGCGGCTATGTCGACGGCGGTGCGCTCGGCGCCGCCTGCGTTCAGCTCTGGGATGATTTGCAGCACGGTGCGACCGGCGAGGATCGAGGCGCCGGAGCGTGGCGAGGTCAGGCCCGGTCGCATTCTTTCACCACCGCATATAAAAAGGGACGCAGCGCAAAGTCGGCGCCGAGAAATTGAGACTTTATCTTACAGGAACGCCCGCGTGAACCAAACGCCCCCGCTCTTTATGCAAGTTGGCGACAAACAAATCGGCGATCCGCCGCGCTCAATAGCTTATCGCGCAAGGCTTGCGAGCGCTTCAGGCGCAAACCGCCCCGGCGGAGTTTGGCTCGGCGGTTTCCGCTCCGATATGTTGTCCACCAAAGCTGCGCGGCTGGACGAGGAGGCCGCTGCGCAGGGCCGCGCTTTTTTGCGCTTTGATTATTCCGGCCACGGCGAATCAGGCGGGCTTTTTGAGGACGGGACCATCGGCGCCTGGCTGGAGGAAAGCCTCGCAATGATCCGCGCGCAAACCAGCGGCCCGCAAATTCTGGTCGGCTCGTCGATGGGCGGCTGGATTGCTCTGCTGGCGGCGCGCGCTTTGGCGCAGGCGGGCGAGGCGGATCGGCTCGCGGGCTTGTTGTTGATTGCGCCCGCTGTCGATTTCACGCAGGCGCTGCTCTGGCCCAAACTGCCGCCCGCCGCCCGGCGCGATCTGGAGCAAAAGGGCGTCTGGCTGCGCCCGAGCGCCTATTCGCCGCAGCCCATCCCCATCACCGCGCGGCTGATTGAGGAGGGACGCCAAAACCTGCTCATGGGGGCGCCGATCCGCGCTTATTGTCCCGTACATATTCTGCAAGGCATGCACGATCCGGACGTGCCCTACACGCATGCTTTGCATCTGGTCGAGCATATGGCGGAAGACCCGGTGGCGATCACGCTCATCAAGGACGGCGATCACCGCCTGTCGCGCGAGGAGGACATCGCGCGGCTGCTGGGAGCTTACCAGGCTTTGGCGTAAGCGCCGCGCAATCTCTCCTTGCCGGCGCCCCCTCGTCTGCTGTATACAGGCTTCATCAGTTTCTCATATGGGCCGCTTAATTGTGGTCGTTATGGAGGGTGGGCCCCAGACCGGGACCCGCTCTTTTTTGTTACTTGCACGCCTCAGGGCATCGGAGTTTGGCTTGGCCGGCGACGAACATATCATTGAAACGCAAACGCCCGTCGTCGAGGCCGCTCTCGACGAGCCGCGCTTTGTGATAGAGACCGGCCCAGCAGCCCGCGTGGCGCGGCTGATTGCCCCTGCTTTGGGCGATTTTGGGTATCGGCTGGTGCGGGTGAAAATCTCCACCAACCAGGGCCCTGTGGTCCAGATCATGGCCGAGCGGCCCGACGGGATCATGAGCGTCGACGATTGCGAGAAGGCGAGCGTGGCCATCGGCCCGATTCTCGATCTCGAAGATCCGATGCCGGGCGTGGCCTACCGACTCGAAATGTCGTCGCCGGGCATTGATCGCCCGCTGGTGCGCACGTCCGATTTCCTGCGCGCCATCGGCCACGAGACGCGCGTTGAAATGCTGAGTCTGCACTACAATCGCAAGCGTTTCCGCGGCTGGATTGAGGGGATCGAGGGCGAGGGCCAGAAGGTCGCGCTGAAATTGCGCCGCATGGACGCCCCCGCCAGCGAGGAAAGCGACGTCATATTGCCGCTGGCCGACCTTGGCGAAGCCCGCCTTGTGCTGACCGAAGCTTTGATCCGCGAATCTCTGCGCGCCGGCAAGGCGGCGCTGGAGGGCGAGTCCGAGACGCCCGAGGGCGATAATCCTGAAGAGCCGGAGGCGCCCCGTCGCGGGCCGGGCCGGTTCGCAGCCAAACGCAAAGCAATTCCCGCTCAACCGGGCGCCCGTCGCCTGAAATAGTTTTTTGACTAAGTCCCAAGGAGGACCAGACCATGGCCGTTAGCGCCAACCGACTGGAGCTTTTGCAGATCGCCGACGCTGTCGCCCGCGAGAAATCCATCTCGCGTGAAAGCGTTCTGTCGTTCATGGAAGATTCGATGCAGAAGGCCGCCCGCTCCCGCTATGGCCAGGAGACGGAGGTTCGCGCCGAGATCAATCCGAAGACCGGCGAGATTCGCTTCTCGCGCCTGTTGCAGGTGGTCGATCAGGTTGAGAGCGACGCCACCCAGATCAATCTCATCGACGCGCACAAGAAGAACCCTGCGGCGCAGGTCGGCGACTGGATCGCCGAGACCCTGCCACCGTTCGAGTTCGGCCGCATCGCAGCCCAGGCCGCCAAGCAGGTGATCGTGCAAAAGGTGCGCGACGCCGAGCGTGACCGCCAATATCAGGAGTACAAGGACCGCATCGGCGAGATCGTCAACGGTCTGGTCAAGCGCGTCGAATACGGCAACGTGATCATCGATCTGGGACGTGGCGAGGCGATCATCCGCCGCGACGAGCTGATCCCGCGCGAAATGTTCCGCCCCGGCGATCGCGTGCGCGCCTACGTCTACGACGTGCGCCGCGAACCGCGCGGTCCGCAGATTTTCATGTCGCGCACGCATCCGCAATTCATGGCGAAATTGTTCGCGCAGGAAGTGCCGGAGATCTACGACGGCATTATCGAAGTGAAGTCGGTGTCCCGCGATCCAGGCTCACGCGCCAAAATCGCCGTGACCTCGCGCGACAGCTCGATTGATCCCGTGGGCGCTTGCGTGGGCATGCGCGGCTCGCGCGTGCAGGCGGTTGTCAACGAATTGCAGGGCGAGAAGGTCGACATCATTCCGTGGTCGGTCGACGCGGCCACGTTTATCGTCAATGCGCTTCAGCCCGCCGAAGTCGTGAAGGTTGTGCTCGACGAAGATTCCTCGCGTATTGAAGTCGTCGTCCCCGATGACCAATTGTCGCTTGCGATCGGTCGTCGCGGCCAGAACGTTCGCCTTGCCTCCCAGCTCACCGGCTGGGACATCGACATTCTGACAGAAGCCGAGGAATCGGAGCGTCGCCAGAAGGAATTCGCCGAACGCACGACCGCGTTCATGAGCGCGCTGGACGTCGACGAAGTGGTAGGCCAATTGCTGGCTGCAGAAGGCTTCCGTTCGGTGGAGGAGCTCGCCTTTGTCGACTTGCCGGAGCTGGCGGCTATTGAAGGCTTTGACGAAGAGACGGCCGAAGAAATTCAAAACCGAGCCCGCGATCATCTGGCGCGCCTTGAAGGCGAGCTCGACGCCCGCCGTCTGGAGCTGGGCGTCTCAGAGGATCTGAAGCAGATCAATGGCGTCACCAGCGCGATGCTGGTGAGGTTCGGCGAGAACGACGTCAAGACCATCGAGGATCTGGCCGGGTGCGCCACTGACGATCTGGTCGGCTGGACCGAGCGCAAGGACGGCGAGACCGTCAAGCACGCTGGCTATCTCGACGGCATGGAGATCAGCCGCGACGACGCCGAGGCCATGATCATGGCCGCGCGCGTCCATGCGGGCTGGATTGAGGCGGCTCCGGCCAAGGACGATTCGGAAGCCGAAGGCGGGGAAGGGTAAACGGGAAATAGCAGCGACGGAGAGCGACGGTGAGTCGGAGCAAAGCGAGCCGCGCAATGGCTGAAGCTCGCAAGCTGATGCAGGACGAGGGCGAGGACGAGGGGTCTCAACGGACCTGCGTCGTAACCCGCGCCAAGCTTGCCCCCGACGAATTGCTGCGCTTCGTGCTGTCGCCCGACGGGATCGTAACGCCCGACCTGCGGCGCAAGCTGCCAGGCCGGGGCGTCTGGGTCGAGACGAGCCGCGATGCTTTGGCCGAGGCGATCCGCCGAAAGGCGTTTGCCCGCGGTTTTAAGACGCCGGCGAATGCGCCTGCGGATTTGCCGGATTTGGTGGAGGCCCTTCTTGTGAAGGACATCCTTCAGAGCCTGGCGATGGCCAACAAGGCGGGGCTGGTGTTTGCGGGCGCGTTCAAGGTCGAGGCCGAGATCGCTGAAAAAGCGCCGGCCGCCCTGATCGAGGCCAGCGACGGCAGCCGCGACGGCGCGAGAAAAATAGCCAACGCCCTTATGCGGCATTGGCCACAAGAGGCGGCGCAGACGCCGCGAATCGAATTCTTCGACTCAAGCCAATTGGATTTGGCATTGGGCCGGGCAAATGTGATACATGCTGCGCTCAGAAAAGGAGCGGCCAGTGAAGCGTTTCTGGCGCGATGCCGTCGGCTCGCCCGCTACCGGGCGGGCGGACTGACGCAGGCGCAAGGGCAAAGCGAGCCGCCTGTCGGCGCGCAAGGTGACGTTCCTGGAGGCGTTCAAGACGCCGCTCTGGAAGAATTTGACGGCGCTTCCAACGCCACGATCGTGGAAGAAAGCGCCGCCACACGGCAAGAAGACTGACTGGAATAGGGATCCGGCGGCAATCTCCGGTTCCGATATTTTTGAAAGAACGGGGGCTTTGCCCCGGGAAACTGGACGGATGAACGATACGAAGAACTCAGGCGAAAAGACGCTCACCGTTGCTCCCGCCAAGACGCTCACTCTAAAGCGTCCGGTCGATGCGGGCGTTGTGCGGCAGAGCTTCTCCCACGGTCGCACCAAAGCGGTCGTGGTCGAGAAGGTGAAGCGTCGCGCCATTGGCGAGGCGCCCGCAGCGCGTACGGAAACGCCCGCGCCGCCAGCTCCGGCTCCCGCCCCCAAGCCCGCCCCGGCGGCTCCTGCGCCTGCGCAGACCCCATCGGGTCGCGCCACGCGTTCAGGCTCCGCGTCCGGCGTCACGTCCAGCGGCGCGCCGCGCTCCACAACAGGAGCCGGCGTCGTCTTGCGCACGCTGACCGAGGAAGAGCGCGAGGCTCGCGCCCGCGCCCTTATCGGCGCCCGTTCGCGAGAGGAAGAAGAGCGCCGTCAGGCTGAAATCGACTCCATGGCCCGCGCTGCGCGCGAGGCTGAAGAGCGCGTCGAACGTGAAGCCGCCGAATCGCGCAAGCGCGAGGAGGAGGCCCGCCGTCAGCAGGAGAACGACACCCGCCGCAAGTCCGAGGACGAAGCCAAGCGTCGCCTCGGCGACGATGCTGGCCCTGCGCCCGCATCCGCTCCGCGTCCTGCGCCTGCTCCCGTCGTCGCCGCCCGTCCTGTCGTCGCCCGTCCGCCCACGCCGGCAGAGGAGGAGGACGCCAAGCGCATCATCCGTCGCCCCGGCCTGCCGACCAAAGTCATCATGCCGCCGGCCCGTCCTGCGCGCGGCGCCGTCGACGCCAAGAATCGCGGCCGTCTCACAGTGACCGCCGCCACGACGGAACAGGAGGAGCGCACCCGCTCCGTCGCCGCGTTCCGTCGCCGCGTGCAGCGTCTCAAGGGCGGCGCCAGCCAGCCCAAGGAGAAGCTCGTCCGCGAGGTCGTGCTGCCTGAGACGATCACGATTCAGGAACTCGCCAACCGCATGTCAGAGCGCGCCGTCGACGTCATCAAGATGTTGATGCGCCAGGGCGCGATGCACAAGATCACCGACGTGATCGACGCCGACACCGCGCAGCTGATCGCCGAAGAACTCGGCCACACGGTCAAGCGCGTCGCCGAATCGGACGTGGAAGAAGGTCTGTTCGACATCGTCGAAGAGGGCGCCGAAATGTATCCGCGCCCGGCCGTCGTGACCATCATGGGCCACGTCGACCACGGCAAGACGTCTCTGCTTGACGCTATCCGCAAGGCCAATGTCGTCTCCGGCGAAGCCGGCGGCATCACCCAGCACATCGGCGCCTATCAGGTGACGTCGCCGGGCGGCAATCCGATCACGTTCATCGACACGCCAGGCCACGCGGCCTTCACCGCCATGCGCGCCCGCGGCGCCAAGGTGACGGACATCGTGGTTCTGGTGGTGGCTGCCGATGACGGCGTGATGCCGCAGACGATTGAAGCCATCGCCCATGCGCGCGCCGCCAAAGTGCCGATGATCGTGGCGATCAACAAGATCGACAAGCCCGACGCCAAACCCGAGCGGGTCCGCGCCGAGCTGCTGCAATATGAAGTTCAGGTCGAAAGCATGGGCGGCGACACGCTCGAAGTCGAAGTGTCCGCCCTCAAGCAGATCAATCTCGACAAATTGCTGGAATCCATTGCGCTGCAGGCCGAACTTCTGGACCTGTCGTCGAACCCGAACCGTCCCGCCGAAGGCACGGTTATCGAAGCCCGTCTCGACAAGGGACGCGGGCCAGTGGCTACCGTGCTCGTGCAGCGCGGCACGATGAAGATAGGCGATATCATCGTCGCCGGTTCGCAATCTGGCCGCGTGCGCGCTTTGCTCGACGATCAGGGCAAAGTCGTCAACACGGCTGGCCCATCGTTCCCTGTCGAGGTGCTCGGCTTCTCGGGCGCGCCTGAGGCTGGCGACCGCGTGGCGGTTGTCGAATCGGAGGCGCGCGCCCGCGAAGTCACTCAATATCGCGAGCGCCAGAAGCGCGATCAGGCGGCGGCGCGCGGCGCCGGCTCCGGTCGTTCGCTGGCCGACATGATGAGCCAGTTGAAGAGCGCGGGCCGCAAGGAATTCCCGCTCGTCATAAAGGGCGACGTGCAAGGTTCGGTCGAAGCGATCATCTCCGCGCTCGACAAGCTGGGCACCGATGAAGTTATCGCGCGCGTGATTCACGCGGGCGTTGGCGGCATCACCGAAAGCGACATCACGCTGGCGGAAGCCTCCAATGCCGCCGTGATCGGCTTCAATGTCCGCGCGCACAAGGAAGCGCGCGAATTGTCGGACCGCACGGGCATTGAGATCCGCTATTACAACATCATCTACAACCTCGTGGATGACGTGAAGGGCGCTATGTCGGGTTTGCTGGCTCCCAGCTATCGCGAAGACATGCTCGGCAACGCTTCGATCATGGAGGTGTTCAACATCACCAAGGTCGGCAAGGTCGCCGGTTGCCGCATCACCGACGGCAAGGTCGAACGCGGCGCCAGCGTGCGTCTTATTCGCGACAACGTCGTCGTGCACGAAGGCAAGCTGTCGACGCTCAAGCGCTTCAAGGACGAAGTCAAGGAAGTGCTGGCCGGTCAGGAATGCGGTATGGCGTTCGAGGCTTACCAGGACATGCGCGCTGGCGACGTCATCGAGTGCTATCGCGTGGAGGAAGTGAAGCGCTCTCTTTGAGCGCTTCACTCGGAGCTGCGTAACTCATTAACGATTGATCATCCTGTTTTGAACATTGGCCTGCGCGCGGCGCTATCCGCGCGCGCCGGAGACGATCATGTCCAGAAATCATCAAAAGGGCGGCGAGCCCTCTCATCGTATGCTGCGCGTCGGCGAACTTGTTCGCCACGCCATGTCGGAATTGCTGTCCCGCGGGGCGCTCAACGATCCCGTGCTGGACGCGCATGTGGTGACTGTGCCGCGCGTGCGCATGAGCCCGGATCTGAAGCTCGCCACCATTTACGTCATGCCGCTTGGCGGCGGCGATCGCGACAAGGTGATCGCTGCGCTCAGCACCCACGCCAAGTATTTGCGCGGAGAAGTGGCGCGCAGAATCAATATGAAATTCTCGCCTGACGTGCGCTTTCGCATCGACGATTCGTTCGACAACGCGGACGCCATCGATCAATTGCTGAACACGCCACAGGTGAAACGCGATCTTCCGCCGCGTCGCTTTGAGGGCGATGACGAGGATGATAACCACGCATGAGCGCGCCCCGTTCCAAACGTGTTGAGATCAACGGCTGGCTGATCCTCGACAAGCCCGTTGGCGTGACTTCGACTCACGCCGTGTCCCGTCTCAAGCGGATTTTCAACGCCCGGAAGGCGGGCCACGCGGGCACGCTCGATCCTTTGGCGTCGGGCATTCTGCCGGTGGCATTCGGCGAGGCCACCAAGACCGTGCCGTTCGTGCAGGATGGCGAGAAGGCCTATCGCTTCACTGTGCGCTGGGGCGCCGAGACCGACAGCGACGATTCGGAGGGGGCTATCACACGCACCTCAGAGGAGCGTCCCGCGCCTGACCAGATCGTCGCTCTTCTGCCGCGCTTCATCGGCACGATCATGCAAACGCCGCCTGCCTATTCTGCGATCAAGATCAACGGCGAGCGCGCCTATGACCTTGCCCGCGACGGCGAGGAAGTGAATCTGGCTCCCCGCCCCGTCACCATCCATGCGCTCGATCTAGTGCGCGCAGATGAGAACGAGGCCGTGCTGGAGGCTCAATGCGGCAAGGGTACCTATGTGCGCGCGATCGCCCGTGATCTGGGCCGCCTGCTAGGCTGCTTTGGCCATGTGGTTGCGCTCCGCCGTACTCGCGTCGGCCCTTTCACCGAAGAAGACGCAGTTTCCCTGCCTGAGCTTGAGGCAGAGGACGCGCAGCCTTTCGACGAGCTTTTGAGCGTCGAGGCTGGCCTGTCCGAAGTCACATGCATCGTCGTTGACCGCGACGGCGCCGCGCGATTGAGGCGTGGGCAATCGCTGCTGCTGCGCGGGCGCGACGCCCCGATTGAAGGCTTCGCCTACGCAGCCTGCGGCGGCGTGCCAGTTGCGTTTGGTCCGGTCGAGGGCGGCGAGCTGGTTCCCAGCCGGGTGTTCAACCTGCCGTTCTGACTCGCAGGATCTGTTCCTGCAAAGCGCGTAGCGAGAAGATTAAAGCGCCCATCTCTCCGCGGTCATGGACGGGCCTGTCCCGTCCATCTGCGAAACGGCGCAAGCCGTATCTTTTGCAGACAAGCTGCGAAGCTCGGGACGGCGTGGGTGGCCGGGACAAGACCGGCCATGACGCGTCTGGGACATTGCGGGGGTGGCCTTGCAGCGCCAATTGCGCTCCCATCTTGCCATCCCTTTCCCCTCCCGCCATAGTCGCCGCTCATTTCGGCCAGCTTCGCCTCATCAAGAGCAAGGCTGACGGAGGGAGGATTTCAGGCTTCATGATCGCTGAAACAGCGCGTCGCATCGCAGCCCGCGTTACGCAGTCAGACGCCGTCGGCCGCCCGCATCACGATAACAAAAGACGAGGAAACGAACATGTTCATCGATAAACCAGAAGGCGCACCTGACCTTAAAGTGGCCTGGGGCTCGGACGTGGCCGCGCAGATGCTGCGCCGCTTCGGCTTCAAATATGTGAGCCTCAACCCCGGCGCCAGCTATCGCGGCCTGCACG
>CANJPM010000134.1 GCA_947476075.1 Beijerinckiaceae bacterium | reverse complement strand
CACTTCGACGGGATAGGTGCGCAAAGCCACGCTGCACGGCGATTGCCGGGGCTCGCCCGTGACAATGTCGAACGAGCCGAAATGCATCGAACATTCGATCTCGCCGTCGATGATCTCGCCGTCCGCAAGACTCGACAGCCCATGGGTGCAGCGGTCGTCGGTGGCGTAGAACTTGCCGTCAAGATTATAAACCGCAAGCGCGCCCTCGGGCCGCTCGACCTGCATCACCAAGCCGGGCGAAAGATCGGACGTCTTGCAGAGGAAAAGCATGTTGGCGTCGGACAAGGTCAAAACTCCGTGTTGCACATGCAATAGGGGCGCAGGGCTCACGGGGCAAGGGGCGGGGAGTTAGGAGGCGGGGGCGGCCGCGAGGATTTGGGTGCGGAGGGCTTCGGCTTTGGCGATGTCGTGGGCGGATTGAGCGTCGCGATAGACGACAAGGGAATCATCCACGGCTTCGAGGGCTTGCGCTCGGTCGGCCTCCTCGCCTGTCAGGCGATAGAGGGCCAGAAAAGCGATTGCCATATTTCCGCGGGTCTGCGCCCAAGTAAATGGGACGCGCTCGCGCGTAGTTTCCTCAAGCGCCTCGCGATAGGCCTCGACAGCTTGGCGGAGAAGCGCCGGGTCGCTCCCGCGCTCCCCGAGACATTGAAGCGCATTGCCGAGATTGTTCTGCGTCCCCGCCCAATTGAGCGGTACGCGTTCGCGGGTGTATTCCTTCAGCGCCTCGCGAAAAGCTTCGACAGCCTGCCCCAGCCGCGCCGGGTTGCTCTCGCGTTCCCCGAGCACTGAAAGCGCGGTGCCAAGATTGTTCTGCGTCGCCGCCCAGTCGAGCGGCACGCGCTCGCGGGTGCGTTCCTTCAGCGCCTCGCGATAGGCTTCAATAGCTTGCCGGAGCCGCGCCGGATCGCTCTCGCGTGCCCCTAGCGCTTGAAGCGCAACGCCGAGATTGTTCTGCGTCATTGCCCAGTCGAGTGGCACGCGCTCGCGGGTGTATTCCTTCAGCGCCTCGCGATAGGCATCGACAGCCTGCCTGAGCTGAGCCGGGTCGCGCTCGCGTTCCCCAAGCGCTTGAAGCGCATTGCCGAGATTGTTCTGCGTCGCCGCCCAGTCGAGCGGGACGCGGTCGCGAGTGTATTCCTTCAGCGCCTCGCGATAGGCTTCGACAGCCCGCCCCAGCCGCGCCGGGTCGCTCTCGCGTTGCCCGAGCGCTTGAAGCGCAGTGCCGAGATTGTTCTGCGTCGCCGCCCAGTCGAGCGGCACGCGCTGGCGAGTGTATTCCTTTAACGCCTCGCGATAGGCTTCAATGGCTTGCCCGAGCCGCGCCGGATCGCTCTCGCGTGCCCCTAGCGCTTGAAGCGCATTGCCTAGAATATTAAACACCTGTCCGCATTGATCGGAATCAGATGCCTGTTCGACCAAAATTTGTGCGAGTTCGATTGCGACTTCGAGATCAAGGTTGACGCCCTGGTCGCATCCCCGGGCGTGATATTCATCCTGCACGGTCCGCAGCGCATCGAAGCAGGCTTTTGCTTCTAAATGTTCAAGATTGATCTTCAGCGCTTCCAGCCGGGCGACAGCCTTCGCGTCTCGTCTCATCATGTTTTGCTCAATGCCGGTGTCGAGCAGTTTGAGGCCGCCTTGCAGCGCTGTTTCTTGGCGCGAAAGCTCTTCGGCTTGCCATTGCGCAAAAGCGTCGTCGGCTGCATCCGCCGCCTCGTCGAATAGCCCTCGCCTCGATAAGGCCGCGACGCGGCGCAACACTTCGTCCACGAAGGCGCCGGAATTGGAGCCGCGCGCGCCTTCCTCCTGCACCTTGATCGCGATTTCGACAGCGCGTTCCAGTTCGATGAGCGCCTGCTCAACCGTTTCAACATTCGTGATGCGCTTCGCCAGCGCCAGAATGAGGAAGCGGTCCAGCCCAGCGCTTTCAGCGCGCCGGGCTTCTTCCTTCTTTTCAAAAATCGCGACAAGCTTCTCAGGCAGCGCGTCAACGCTCGCCTCTACGGGAGCGAACCCTTTCGCGCTCCCCGGCAGCAAAGCGAGGTAAGCCTCGATCCTGTCGTGTGAAATCGCCAGCGAGTCGAGTTGCGCCAGCGCGGCATCCATCTTCCCGTCCAGCCTCCGCACCGCGTCAAAGGTCTGGTCCGCCAGATCGCGCGCCAGTTTTTCGGTGGCTATGTGGAAGGCCTTCCCGGCTTCTGGATATTTCGTGGGGCTCTTCAAGATCTCCGCAAATTCAGCGAATGCGAGCCCACCAAAGTCGCGCGGCGCACCGTCCTTCGTCGCAAGGCCAGAGGCTGCGATGCGCGCAAACGCCGGCGGCAATTCGTCAAGCGGCCAGTTGATAACTTCGCAGAACGTCGCCGTAAAATCGCGCGTGATCGCTTGACTCTGCGGGTCGCTCGCGCTGCTGGCGACTGGCTCGGAGACGCCGTTCATGATCAAATTCAAATGAGCGTCGATTGGCGAAAAGGCCGGATCAACGTCACGATCAAAAACGAGGCTGCGCGCGTCCCTGAGTTCGTTTCTTGCGAGTTCGACCACCTGCGCAACCTTGGTGTCCCGCTCCGCGTCCTGCGCCGCCGCCTCCACGACGGCCAGCGCCGCCTCAATCCAAGCAAGGCGCACGGCGCGCAAGAGATCATGATTTGTGGGCGTGGCCGCAAACGGATTGGCGTCGTTCAGACGCGCGAGGGCACGCTTCTTCCATGCGTCGGGAGCAGCGCTGGCTGCGGCGCCGAGGCCGCTTTTCACAACGTCAAGGAGAAGGCCGCTCCACTCCATCATCCGCCGCCCAGTCCAAACTTATTCGCTTGAACTAGACTATTGGAAAGAGGTGCCCTCGTCTACGCGCCCAATTCCTCGCGCAGCATTTCAAGCTCCAGCCATTCTTCTTCGGACGCCGCCAGTTCCGCTTGCGCTTTGCCCAGCGCGTCGGTGAGTTTGGCGAAGCGCGCGGGGTCTTTCGTGTAGAGGTCGCGGGTTCCCAGTTCGTTTTGCAATTTGGCGGATATTGCGCGCAGCTCGTCCATGCGTTTGGGCAGAGTTTCCAGCGCGTGCTTTTGTTTGAAGTTCATCTTCTTGCGCGATGTGGGCGCCGCGGGCGCAGGCGCGGTGGGGGCGAGCGAGCGCGATTTGGCCTGTTTGGCCTCCATCTTCTCGTCGCCCACGCCATAACCGCGCTGGGCGATCATGTCGCGATAGCCGCCTGCATATTCGCGCCAGACGCCGTCTGCTTCCGACACGACGACGGAGGTCGCCACGCGATCCAGAAAATCGCGGTCATGGCTGACCACCATCACGGTGCCGGGATAATCGCTGATCAGCTCTTGCAACAGATCGAGCGTTTCAAGATCGAGATCGTTGGTGGGCTCGTCGAGCACCAAAAAATTCGAGGGCATCGACAAAGCGCGCGCCAGCGCGAGGCGTCCGCGTTCGCCGCCAGAGAGTTTGGTGACCGGCTGGCGGCCCTGTTCGGGCGCAAACAGGAAGTCCTTCATATAGCCGATGACGTGCTTGCGCTCGCCGTTGATCTCGACCCAATCGCCGCTGCCGCCCGTGAGCGCGTCTTTCAGCGTCCATTCGGGCTTGAGCTGCATGCGTTTTTGATCGAGCGAGGCCAGTTCCAGATTGGAGCCGAGCCGCACGCGTCCCGAATCGGGCTCCAGCGCGCCGGTCAGCATGCTGATGAGCGTGGTCTTGCCCGCGCCATTGCGCCCGACAATGCCGATGCGGTCGCCGCGCAGAATGCGGGTGGTGAAATCGACCACGATGGGCCGGTCGCCATAAGCTTTGGAAATGCCCTCGGCTTCCACAACCAGCTTGCCGGAGACCTTGCCCTCGGCGGCTTCCATCTTCACGTCGCCCACGCCCCGGCGCACGTCGCGGCGCTGCTGGCGCAAATCGCCGAGCTCGCCGACCCGGCGCATATTGCGCTTGCGGCGGGCGCTCACGCCATGGACGATCCAGTGTTCCTCGGCGACGATCTTGCGATCCAGCTTTTGCAGATCGCGCTCTTCCTGCTCCAGCACCTCGTCGCGCCACGTCTCAAAGGCCCCAAAGCCCTTGTCGAGGCGTTTGGCGCGGCCGCGATCAATCCAAACCGTGGCTTTGGTCAGGTTTTCCAGAAAGCGCCGGTCATGGCTGATGAGAACGAGGGCCGAGCGCAGGCCGCCGAGTTTCTTCTCCAGCCATTCAATGGCCGGCAGATCGAGATGGTTGGTGGGCTCGTCAAGCAAAAGCACGTCGGGCTCGGCCGCCAGCACGCGGGCCAGCGCCGCGCGCCGCGCTTCGCCGCCCGACAGATTGGCGGGGTTTTCCTGCCCCGTCAGGCCCAGCTCTTCGAGCAGCATGATCGCTTTGTAGGGATCATCGAGCGGGCCAAGGCCAGCTTCGGCATAGGCGAGCGTCGTCTCAAAGCCCGTCAGATCAGGCTCTTGCGGCAAATAGCGGACGCTGGCGTCGGGCTGGAAAAAGCGTTTGCCGGCATCGGGCTGAATTTCGCCCGCCGCAATGCGCAGCAAGGTCGATTTGCCCGAACCATTGCGCCCGACCAGCGCCACGCGCTCGCCAGGACTGACAGAAAGGTCCGCATCCGAAATGAGCGGCTTGCCGCCAAGGGTGAGGGCTATGTTTTGAAGCAGAAGAAGGGGGGGAGAAGCCATACGCTGCTATGTCGGGTATTGCGCAGCGCAACGCAAGGGGCGTGTGATGCGGAAAGCCTGTCAGGACAGATTGCGGAGTGAAACCTTTTCTTGCCGTCTTTCCTCTTATTCTGGCGCCGCTAAACATGTTCGCCCGTCCAAAGGACCGAAAATGAACACTGAGTTCGACCGCACCGCCGTTTTACCCGCGCTCGCAGCCCTCGAAGCCCACCGGGTCGAAATCGGCCATCGGCGGATCATCGATCTGTTCGCCGATGATCCGGGTCGCGCGCAGTCGTTTGTGGCGCAGCTCGACGATCTCACCTTCGATTATTCCAAACAGCGCGCGACCGGCGCCACGATGGCGCATTTGTTCAATCTGGCGCGAGCCGCGCATCTGGAAATCGCCCGCGACGCATTGTTCTCCGGGCAGGCCGTGAACGTTACGGAAAAGCGCGCGGCGATGCATATGGCGCTGCGCGATTTCAGCGGCGGACCGATGCTGGTGGAGGGGCGTGACGTCACCGCTGACGTGCTCGTTGAGCGGACGAAAATGCTCACCTTCGCCAAACAGGTGCGCGAAGGAGCGCTGCGCGGCTCGACCGGCGAGCGCTTTACCGACATCGTCAACATCGGCATTGGCGGCTCGGACCTTGGTCCGGCGATGGCGGCGCGCGCTTTGTCGCCCTATCGCGGCGAAGGGCCGCGCACGCATTTCGTGTCCAACGTCGACGGCGCCGATCTCGCCGACACGCTGAAAAGCCTCGATCTGGCGCGCACTTTGTTCATCGTCTCGTCAAAGACGTTCACGACGCAGGAAACCATGGCCAATGCGGCCAGCGCCCGCTCACGGGTGGCGGCGCGGCTTGGCGAGAAGGCGGTGGGCGATCATTTTGCGGCCGTTTCGACAAAGCTCGATCTGGTGGGCCAATTTGGCGTCAGGCCCGAGCGGGTGTTTGGCTTTTGGGATTGGGTCGGCGGGCGCTATTCGCTGTGGTCCTCGATCGGTCTGGCGCTGGCGATCTCCATCGGGCCAAAGCATTTTGAAGATTTTCTGCGCGGCGGGGCGGATGCCGATGCGCATTTTGCGCAAAGCCCGATGGAAGAGAATATCCCTGTGCTGATGGGACTTCTTGGCGTGTGGCATCGCAACGTCTGGGGCTATGGCTCGCAGGCCGTCATTCCCTACGACCAGCGCCTTGCGCGCTTTCC
This sequence comes from Beijerinckiaceae bacterium, assembly GCA_947476075.1. Taxonomy (GTDB): domain Bacteria; phylum Pseudomonadota; class Alphaproteobacteria; order Rhizobiales; family Beijerinckiaceae; genus Terripilifer. Next base: position 4,034 of record CANJPM010000134.1, on the reverse strand, counting down.
CGCTTATCTGCAGCAGCTTGACATGGAATCAAACGGCAAAGGCGTGACGCGCGAGGGCGAGCCGGTGTCCATGGCCACCGCGCCCGTGATCTGGGGCGAGCCGGGCACCAACGGTCAGCATGCGTTTTTCCAGATGCTGCATCAGGGCACGGACGTCGTGCCGGTTGATTTTCTGATCGCTGCGCAACCGACCGACGCCGATGCGCGCCATCATGATTTGCTGTTTGCCAATTGCCTTGCGCAAAGCGAAGCGCTGATGATCGGGCGAACTTTGGAGCAGGCGCAAAGCGCCTTGCGCGCGCAGGGCCTGAGCGAGAACGAGATTGCGCGCCTTGCGCCACATAAAGTTTTCCCCGGCGACAGGCCGTCGTCCACCTTCCTCTACCGCAAGCTCGATCCGCGCACGCTGGGGCGCCTGCTGGCGCTCTATGAACACAAGGTCTTCGTGCAATCGACGATCTGGAACGTGAACGCGTTCGATCAATGGGGTGTCGAGCTTGGCAAGGAAATGTGCAACAAGCTAGCGCCTGTTGTCGGCGACGCAAAAGCCTCGCTGGAGGGACTTGCGCCTGCAACGGCGGCATTGATCGCGCAACGGCGCAAGCTGATGGATTGAGCGGCGAGACGAACGGCTGATTGCCACGCCTGCTAGCGTCAGCGATGATGCATGGAAATTTGGGAGATTTCCATGATTGAACGCCGCGCATGCATGAGCTTTGCACCTGCAGCATTTGCTGCATGCACATTCCTGGCGTCAGGCGCGCCCGCCTTCGCCCAATCGGCCACGGCCAACGCTTACCCTGAAAAGCCGATTACGATGATCGTTCCTTTTGCCGCGGGCGGCACGTCGGACGTCATCGCGCGCGTGATCGGCGAGCAGATAGGCCGCCATCTTGGCAAGGCGGTCGTGAACGAAAACGTGGCTGGCGCCGGCGGCGTGATTGCGCTCACGCGCGCGGCCGCGGCGCCGGCGGACGGCTATACAATCCTCATCGGCAACACCGGCACGAACGGCGCATCTTACATTTTGTCGCCTGATGTCAAGTACAAGCCGGAAGCGTTCGCCGCCGTCGGCTTGATCGCGAAGACCGCTCCGGTTCTGGCGATCCGCAATGACTTTCCGGCCAAGACGCTGACCGAATTTGTGGCTTATGCGAAGGCCAACCCGGGCAAAATCAATCTTGGTCACGCCGGCATTGGTTCGTCGAATTATCTCATCTGCAAAAACTTCATCGCCGCCTCGCAAACATCCGTGACTTTGGTGAGCTATCGGGGCGCAGCGCCCGCGCTCAACGATCTGCTGGGCGGACATGTGGACGGAGTTTGCGACGCCGCAACCTCCGTCGCGCCCTCAATCCAGACCGACAAGGTGCGCGCGCTGGCGGTGGCGGCGCAGCAAAGGCTGGAAATTCTGCCAGACACGCCAACCTCCGCCGAGGCGGGACTGCCGGCTTTTCAGGCGGAAGGCTGGAACGCTATTTTCACGCCTGCCGGCGTGCCCCAGCCCATTCTCGCCAAGCTGAACGCAGCTTTGCGCGCATCGCTGGCAGATCCAGCCGTCACCAAGCGGTTTAACGACGTGGGCTCGACGCCGGCCAGAGGCGCCGAGCTGACGCCCGAACACGTTCAGGCGCTCGTGATCAGCGACATCGCACGCTACAAAGTTTTGCTGAGCTCAAAGGACTGAAGACAATCGGGACTTGAAAAGATTGCACGTCGAAAGACGCGCAATCTTTTATTCGTCTTCGCCAAACCTGTTGGCGACCAGCGCCTGCAGCGCGTCAAGCGCCTCATTGGCCTGTGCGCCTTTGGCGGCCACGGTGATCGTGGAGCCAATGCCGGCGCCCAGCGTCAAAATCCCCATGATCGAGGCTCCGCCCACGGTTTCGCCGCAGCGGGAGACGGTGATTTCAGCGTCAAAATTCTCGACGCATTGCACGAATTTGGCCGTGGCGCGTGCGTGCAGGCCCTTGCGGTTAATGATGGGGAATTCGCGCACGATGCAGCCGGGGAAAGCGGGGGCCGGCGGGCATTCGCAATCGGCGTCAAGATCTGGCGGGACAATGCTGGTCTGGGGAACGTTGGTCATTTACCGCTCAAGATCCGGCTGGCCACGGAAATATATTTGCGCCCGGCGTCCTGAGCCTGAATGACGGCCTGGTCGAGAGTTGAATCCTCGCGCACCGAGGCCAGCTTGATGAGCATTGGCAGATTGATGCCCGCCACGACGTCCACTTTCGCCGAATCCATCACGGAAATCGCAAGGTTGGAGGGCGTGCCGCCGAACATGTCGGTGAGGACCACGACGCCGTCGCCGGTTTCTACCGCGGCCACAGCGGCGATAATGTCCTTGCGGCGCGCCTCCATATCGTCCTCTGGACCAATGGTGACGGTCTGCAATTGCTTTTGCGGGCCAACCACATGCTCAAGAGCAGCCCGGAACTCAGTCGCGAGGCAGCCGTGGGTCACCAGGACCATTCCGATCATCGGGTTCGACAATCCATCAAATGACGCCACACGCCATCAAATGACGCCGCACGGCGGGGCTTTCCTGCAAGGAAATCTTAAAGGAGGGCCATTTTGTGCATTGCGGCGGAATTGGCAAGCGCCAAATTCGTTCGCGACGCCCAAAGGTCGCGCCGCTCATCGAGCAAGCCCGCCCATGAAGGCCAAAGCGCGGCGCGCGCCCTCATGGGCGCAGGCCCCGGCAGGCAGCGCCAGACGCGGCAGATCAACGCCCTCAATCGAGGCGTTAAGATCATGCGGCGACGGCATGCGGGGGGGCTGATTTTCAGACGCAAGCGTCAGATCGATCACGAACCCAAGGACCGCGCCGGCCTCGTGCTCGATGTCTACAATACCCTCGCCCCGCTTTTCGATCCTGCCGGCGATGGCCGGATGAGGCCGGGCGAGAACGCGGGAATTGACGGCGCTGAGCAGCACCCGATCGTCGCCGATCAGCCGCGCAAACAGACCAGACTGGCGCGCAGCCTCGACCAGCGCCAGCGCCAGCGCGCTTTTGCCAGCCCCCGAGGGGCCGCGAATGAGTACGCCGGCCTCGCCGATCACCAGGGCGCTGGCGTGAACGTTATTGGACGGGCGCACGCTCATTTACGCTCCGGGAGCCAGACCACGAAGCGGGCGCCGGCGATGCCGCCCGATGGGGCGGCGCGATTGGTCGCTTTGACGGTCCCGCCATGGGCCTCGACGATCTGGCGCGAGATCGACAGGCCAAGCCCCGAATTCTGGCCAAAGCCCTGATCGGGGCGGTCAGTGTAGAAGCGCTCGAATATGCGCTCGATGGCTTCCTCGGGCACGCCGGGACCATCGTCGTCGACCACGATCTCGACGCCGTCGCAAGGCGCGCCGCGCCGGTCAAGCCCGCGCGCACGGCGCAGCGCCAGACGCACGCCAGCGCTCTTTGGCGAGAACGAGCGGGCATTGTCGATGAGATTGTTCACCACCTGACCGAGCCTGGAATCATGCCCCAGCACAATATAGGCGCGCTGGCCCGCCTCGCCCGCTGGCGCAATGTCGAGGCTGAAACGCACGCAATCGTCGCGCTTCACCTCGTTGGCGTAATCGACCACCGCATGCAGCAGACGGGTCAAATCTACAGGCTCCAGATCAAGGCGCGCCATCTCGGCGTCGAGCCGTGAGGCGTCGGAAATGTCGGTAATGAGCCGATCCAGCCGCTTCACGTCATGCTGGATGACGTCTAGCAGGCGCCCGCGCGATTCCTCCGTGCGCGCAATCGGCAGCGTCTCGACGGCGCTGCGCAGCGAGGTGAGCGGGTTTTTCAATTCATGCGCCACGTCGGCGGCGAAGCTCTCGTTGGCTTCGATGCGATTGTAGAGCGCGCGCGTCATATCGCGCAGCGAGCCTGACAAATGGCCTATCTCGTCGGAGCGATCCGTGAAATCTGGAATTTCCTGACGCGATTTGATGCCGCGACGCACGCGCTCGGCGGCCTCCGCCAGACGGCGCATCGGCTCGGCGATGGTGCCCGCCAGAAACAGCGACAAAATCAGCAT
>CANJPM010000133.1 GCA_947476075.1 Beijerinckiaceae bacterium | reverse complement strand
GTCCGCTGACCCCGAGGTCTGGAAAAAGTAAGCTCCGGGTGACCTGTTTGGCTCCAAAGTAGTCGAGATCGCTTTTCATCAGCCTCCCGGTCGCATGTACAAGACTGCTGGCAGAAGTTTCGCTATCAAGAATCTCCCTATCTTTGGAGCTTGCCACCCGCAAACTGTGGTCGCACTGCCCTATCGTCCGACGAGAAAGGCCCATCTGCTTCAGTAGCAAATTGGGTTTGATACTTACGCCATTGGCGTTGACTTTCCACAGGTGATATTTCCTGATGGCGTCGCTCTTTGCGCAAAGAGCGACGCCATCATCACAAAGAATTGCACTCAGCCAGAAAGCGTATTCACCAAATGCAAGAAATCATATCTCTTATTGTCCTATGAACTTCGAAGCGCGACGAATAACCTCGGGTTGAAATTTGTAAACTCGGGCCAGAAAATGGTCTATTTCTTCAGGAGGGCTAAAATCTACGCCCCCTGGCTGCACGAGTAGGTAGTCCTTGACGAGTTCCGGGTCCTTCATCGCTGTTGCAAAAGAATGTCGCAACGTGGTTAGCCTTTCCGCAGGCACGCCTGGAGGCGTTGAATAAGCGCGAAAGAATTGGCTCGTACCAAAAATCAACTCCATGATTTGCCTGTCATCCTCCGTCTGCGCTTCCTCAAGCGCCGTAGGTACGTTTTTCAAATCGGGATGACGAGTAAGCGAGAGTTGTAAAATTACATTGATTGCATCTTTTCGAACCCAATCAGCGGTCTTAATTCGCTCCCATTCTGCGCTTGCGCGGCCATGAACTTCGCCGCGCTGGATAGCGAGTTCAATTTCTGCTGTGCCCCCTCGATAGCCCTGTATTATTTTCATCCGTGTGCCGAGCAGATCGTTTAGAAGGAGCGCGTAGGAGCTTGTCGCATCAGGTCCAGAGGCGCCGACAAGAACCTCGTGCTTTCGTAGCTCATCCAGGTTTTTTGCCGGCGCATCGGCGCGCATAATAACGACCGGCGTTCCGCGCGATGCCATAGATCCAATCCAGCCGAATTCACGCGGATCAAATTGAGTTCCTGAAACTCCCAGCAATGGAGCCACCGGAAGGATATCGGCATATATAGCGATGACAGAGCCGTCGCGTGGCGCAGTATTCACCACATAATTTGCCGCAACAACAGTTCCAGCGCCAGGCATATTGCGCACAATCACGCGTGGTGCGCCTGGCAAATATTTCCCGTAATGTTTTGCCAGAACCCGAGCAGATTGGTCGTACCCGCCGCCAGGCGCATAACCTACGACGATAGAAAGCGTATTGCTTCGATAAAAATCCGCCGCCGTTTCAGCGAAAGCCGACCCGAAAAACAACAGCCATAATGCGATGACGCTTGGTATACGGATTGTCCTCATCGGCCGTTCCTCCATCTGGGCGGGGATTTGTGCCTTGTTTTGTCAAAGCTGCACGAAGAAAAACGATATAGCAAGAGAGTTTCTCAACGCAGCCGCAATATTGCAAACGAGTAGGGCAGACTGGGCCGCAGCCCCTGTACCAGCTTTGGCTGGATACATAGACGTGAAGCCTAAAACATCGCATTATCGGCGCTTCCACTGGATAGTTAAATATCGAGCAGGAAAGGCGGGGTCATCAACTGGTTCGACTGAATTGACAGAGCGCCCGAACACAGCGATGCTTTGTGCATAATCGCGCACAGACGTGAGCCACAGGGTTGGATACGCAGCAGCCACGCCGGTATGGAGGGTTGAATATACGAATGGCCACTCGGTTACGCCAGATCAAGCTCGGAATGTTTCTGAGGCCGGCTGGGCATCATCTGGCGGCATGGCGCCACGAAAATTCTCAAGCGGATGCTGGGGTTTCGTTTGAGCGTTTCGTCGAGGTCGCCCAGATCGCGGAACGCGGGCTTTTTGACATGCTGTTTTCAGCAGATTCCGCGACCGCCAATTCAGTATTCGACGAAGCGGGCCTACGACGTATGTCATATGTCGCCTGGATTGAACCGTTTACGCTGCTGGCGGGCCTCGCCAGCGTCACCAGAAATATAGGCCTCGTCTGTACGGCGAGCACGACTTATGAAGAGCCCTTCTCGTTAGCGCGCAAATTCGCATCACTCGATCATATCAGCCATGGGCGCGCGGGCTGGAATCTTGTCACTTCGGGTAATCACACAGCTGCGCAAAACTTCTCACGCAACGAGCATATGGCCAAGGACAAGCGCTATCTGCGTGCGAAAGAATTTTCCGACGTTGTGCTTGGCCTTTGGGACAGCTGGGAGGAGGACGCCTTCATTCGCAACCGGGATTCGGGAATCTTCTTCGATCCGCGCAAGCTTCATACGCTCAATCATGTGGGCGAACATTTCAGGGTGATGGGACCGCTGAATGTTGCGCGCTCGCCTCAAGGGCGCCCCGTACTCGTTCAGGCTGGCGCATCCGATGACGGCAAGCAATTGGCCGCAGAGACTGCAGAAGTTGTTTTCACAGCTGCGCCCACCATAGAAGAGGGCCGAGCTTTTTATAGCGACGTCAAAGAACGCATGGTCGCGTTCGGTCGCGATCCAGACTCATTGAAGGTAATGCCTGGTTTTTTTGTAACAACAGGCGAGACTTCGGCTGAGGCGCATGAAAAACGTGAGGCTCTGCAGGCGCTGATTCATCCCGAGGTAGGTCTTGCCCTACTCTCTCAACGCATGGGCATTAATCTTTCTGGCTATGACGTCGACGGTCCTGTGCCCGATATACATCCCGATAACGTTATCAGCAGCCGCGTCACCTTATTGAGCGACATGGCGCGTCGGGAAAACATGACCATTCGCCAACTCTATACGCACATAGCTGGCGGTCGCGGTCATTACGATGTCTGCGGCACCCCAAAGGATATTGCTGACGTGATGGAGGAATGGTTCATCACCGGTGCTGCCGATGGCTTCAACGTTATGCCACCGGTCTTCCCTGACAGCCTGTCGGACTTCGTCAATCTTGTCGTGCCCGAACTCCAAAAGCGGGGACTTTTCCGAACTGCTTATGAGGGAAAGACGCTGCGTGAGAACCTCGGGCTCCAGCGCCCCCAGAACCGTTATGTTTTATAATGAAATAAAAACAAATAAAGGGAGATGGCCGATGACCATACGGATCGTACGCGCGACTATAATTTGCGGCGGCATGCTCCTGCCCACAACGGCTGCCTATGCCAATGCGGTTCAAGATTTTTACGCGGGTCAAGGCAAGCAAATCAAATTCATCATTCGTACAACGCCTGGTGGCGGCTATGATTTGTTGACGCGTTTGTTGTCGCGCCACATGGGAAAGTTCATTCCCGGGGAGCCTGCGCTGACGCCCATTAATATGCCCGGCGGCGGCGGAATTGTTGCGGCAAACTATTTGGCGCAAGTAGCGCCGCGCGACGGGACTGTTCTGTCTATTTTCAGTCAGGGATTGGCCAGCGATCAGGCACTCGGCCTGTCTCCACAATTCAAATCCGACCTGCGACAAATAAACTGGATCGCTAACGTCACCTATTCCAATCAGCTTCTGGTCGTCTATCACACCTCGGCGACAAAGACCCTTGAGGACGCAAAAGGCCGCGTCACAACTATAGGGGCCTCGGGCGCCGGATCGGCTTCTACTCAATATCCGGCTTTTTTTAATAATGTGCTTGGCACCAAGTTCAAGATGATCTTCGGTTATCCAGGAGGGCCTGAGATTGATCTCGCCATGGAGAAAGGCGAGGTCGAAGGCCGCGGCACAAATCCCTACACCGATTATATGTCGGCCAAGCCAACCTGGATTCCGCAGAAGATCGTGATCCCCCTCGTTCAAACAGGAATAGTGAAAGAGCCGGCGCTGCCGGACGTTCCTCTCCTGCTCGATCTGCCGGTGAAGGAAGCGGACCGTCCGCTTCTGGAGTTTATGTCGCGTTCGGCAGCCGTTGGTCGCCCTCTGGGCACGACGCCGGGCGTGCCTGCTGAGCGCGTCGCCGCACTGCGCCACGCCTTTGAGGCCATGATCAAGAATCCAGAATTCATCGCGGACGCAGCCAGGAGCCAGGTCGACATCCGTCCAATGACTGGCGCACAGCTCGACAAGCTTATCCGCGAAATCATCGACACGCCCGAGGATATTCGCGTGCGCATCAAGCGGGCACTCGAACCCTTGGATGGCGATGTCATGCGATAACAGGACGTGTGGTTGATTTGGAGTATGACTTACCGCGTGACTGCCCCTCAGAACAATAGTCTCACAAAAATCAAATATTGCTCTCAGCGCAGCTTGGTGAATGGATGATAGGCAATTAAAAGCAATCTCCAGGACGGATGGCGCGCTCGGTAACTACACAAAACATATTCAATTTCGAGGCAGTCGAGGCTTTTTGCGCCAGACGCGCGACGCTCAGGGGGACAGACGCATCGCTATTCCACCGCTTATAAAACGAAACACAGCTTTGTTGGCGCTCTCCCTCTCGTTTTCGGGAGCAGGAATGCAATTCGCCTACGGTTTTGGCCCGTTGATGGTCATCAACCTGACGGGTTCTGCAGGGCTTGCCGGCCTGTCGGTAGGAATGATCGGCCTTAGCCGTTTCTTGGTCGCCTATCCGATCGGGAAGATTACGGACGCTTATGGACGAAAACCCGGCATCCATTTTGGTTTGTGTCTGGCGCTGATGGGTACGCTTACGCTGGCTGTTTCGATGCAAGTCAAAAGCATCGCGCTGTTTACCTTCGGTCTGCTCGTGTTTGGTATGGGGATGAACGCCTCGCAACAGATGCGTATAGCGGCCGCGGATATGTATCCGCCACGCCTGCGGGCGCAGGCGCTTGGTTTTGTCGCGCTCGGCTCCCTTTTGGGATTGGTGCTAAGTCCACTTATTGTCAAGCTCGCGCAGATCTATGGCGATTATTCCGGGACCGATCCTCTGGGCATTCCGTGGTTGTTCCTGCCCGTTTTCATCATCGGCGGCGCTATTATCGTCACGTTCATCCGGCCTGATCCCAAAGAGATCGGAATGAACCTGCAAAAATATTATCCTGAACACGTCCCCGCAGAGCGACATGCCGGCGGCGCCAAGAGCGCCTTCAGCCCATGGAAGTTATTCCGTCATCAAAATCTGCGCATCGCGATTATCTCGAATTGCGCCGCCAGCGGCAATATGTCCATCGTGATGGTGCTCACCTCAATGGTTCTCGCCCACCATGGCCATTCTCTGGTTTCAATAGCCTTGTCGCATATGTTCCATTCCATTGGGATGTTCGCCTTTACCATTCCGCTTGGTCGACTAGCAGACCGGCGCGGGCGTATGTTTGTGATGATGCCCGGCGTGGCGACGACATTGGTGGGCGCTGCACTCGCAGCATTCACATCGTCCTGGTTGTCCGTCACGCTCGGCACTTTCCTCGTGGGACTCGGCTGGGCGGCTGCGAACGTCTCAGCAACGGCTATGATTGCCGATCATGTTGCTACGGAAGAGCGCGGACGCGCCATAGGCTTTAATGATACGTTCGCAGGCGCCACAAACGTCTTTGCTGCGCTCGTTACGGGGCCTTTGCTGGAATGGTTCGGACTGCCCGCAACAGGTCTGACTGCGGTATTGCTGGCGGCTATACCACTCACTTTACTCGCCATGGAACTGTCTGTGCGCCCGCGTCGCTGAGCGTGTATAGGAGCGATTGACTGGGTAGATTCATATGAGAAATCAGTTCGCAATCCTGTTCATGAGCCTGCTGGGATTTGCGGCTATGACGGGACTTTTGACGCATTTGATCTTTGTTCCAGCCCAACGACAGCATGTATCCTTCGGCGACGCCCCCTCTGGCTGGTTCGAGGTTGCGTGGCCCTTCCAGCGCGATCAATTCCCACCGGGACTTGCGTTTGAATGCCGTACCGAATCTTGCGCGTATTATCTGCGCCTGACCTTTCGTGCAAAGGTCGGGTTTTGCGATTGCACACGCGGCGTCGCCGATGATGAAGATCTTGATCGCATGGGGGACATCGATTTTCTCGGAGCGAATGCTGCGCCCGCCGGACCTGGAACCCAAATCACATTGGCCGGTATGCAAGGCCGCACGCGGCTTTACTTGATACGTGGACGAGACGGCCTCAACGTTCCCGCTCTATCGTTCGTCGTCAGCAAAACATGTGACGTCGTCGTCGCTACGGCGTCAGGCGCCAATCTCGCAGGCTCGCAGGCTGCAGCGCAAGCTTTCCTGAACGACGAGGCTATGAGACTATGGATCGAGCGCGTCCTGAATTGAAAGCGTCCGCTCATTGGAACACCGGACCCCGTGCGTCAGCTCATCAAAGTTCGCGCCCACGCAGCAGTGCGTAAATCAAATTCTGAATTTCATTGATTGCGGGGAGCTGGACTCTAGTAATACGGCGTATTCAAACCTCCAGATATCTTAACCAGACTCGCTGGGGGACGGAGTGACGAGATCACCACAGACTATTGTCGACCGACTTAACAAGAGGCTTGCGATTGCGTCAAAATAAGCGACAACGTATCTTATTCAGTTAGAGAACGATGCACTTCCGCCAGCTTCCCATGGATGTACGTCAACAGGGAAGTCTGACAATCTCCATAAGAGATTGCATCCGCGCCAAGGCGAGTAAGTTTCCTCAATTACCAAAAATGGAACGCACCCGTTCGCGGACACTGTCGTCAACCTGAACAGTTTGCGCGACTACGCTCAACAATTGCTTGTCGTCATTGGGCTCAATTGACAAAGTCATGCGCGTGGCTTCTGCCAACATGTCTGGATCGACCGCCATTTTCTGGAACGCCGCGCGCAGCGCTATGGCTATCGGAGAAGGGAGATCCGGCGGCGCGGTGTAGGCGCGACCAATAGCGCCGCCAGAAGCATAGAGCCGCAATAATTGCTTGTCAGCCTCTGTCTTGGCGAACTCCAGCAAGGCGGGCACATCCGGCAATTCAGGATCTCGCTCGGGCAAGTTCTGCAGGATGATCTTGACCTTCTTGTCGCGCAGCCATTCTTGATGTTGCGACTTGATGACGGCCCAGGATGTGCCGGCGCCATCGACTTCTCCACGCTCCATCGCCAACATGCCGGGGCCTGAAGAGGGATAGCCGGAGACCACCTTGAACTTCGTACCGGCAATGACATTCAGCAATTTTGGAACCGTCTCGGCGAGGTTAGCGGGCCCCGTTCCCGCGACAGCCATCTCAATGCTTTTGGTATCCTCCACCGATTGGGCTTTGGCGGTGTGCCAAACTAGATGGATGTTGTTGCTGGAGGCGATACGACCAATCCATGTAAATTTTGTCGCGTCATATTTGGCGGCGGGATTGCGCAAGGCCTGTTCCATAGCAAGCGTCTCGCCCAGAGCGCCCAACGCTGTGCCATCCTTTGGAGCAACGGAGTAAATGTAATTAGCGGCGGCGAGCGAACCGGCGCCGGGCATATTTTGCGGCGTCACCGCAGGCGTTCCCGGCACGAAGCGGCCCAGATGACGGGCCACAAGGCGCGCATAGAGATCATAGCTCCCGCCGGGTGCATAGCCGATGACAAGGTTGATCGATTTCTTGCTTTGGTAGAATTGCTCAACAGATTGCTGCGCGCCTGCGCCGGTTGAAGCGCCAACAGCCGATGCCATAACAAGCAGGAACGCGGGACCTTTCAAACAGCTCATAAGCTTGATTCCTTTTATGCTATCGAAAACGCGGCGCGAAGTTGCAATGAGCCTTATCAAGATTTCGAGTTTTCGCTCAAGAAGGCCTCGAACGCGGCTGCCACATCTGGCGATTCCATATGCGCAGCGTGGCCTGCCCCGCGCACAACCATCAAAGGCGCCGCTCCGGGGAGTCCGGTCGCATAAGCGTTCCCATGTGCAATCGGCGTCATACCGTCATGCTCGCCCCATGCCACAAGCGCTGGCATATTCGCGCGACCAAGGCGGTCTATCAAACTACGATTGTAAAAATAAGGCGGTTTGAAACCAAAGAACGAGCCAAAACGTAACATTCCATAGCGACGCGCCTCCTCTTCGAGGTCTCCGCGTCCGTTTGGAAAATAACGTTGCGCAAGATCGGAATCTGACGATGCGAAGAAAACCCGTCGTAAGGTTTTGTAGTCAACGCCTCTTTCGGGCTGCGCATGCATGAAGACGTCAGCGATCAATTCGTTCGGGACGAATAAGCCGGCGGCGCCGACCAAACCCAGGCTTCGAACGCGATCAGGATGGCGAACGGCGAATTCAGCAGCGATCCATCCTCCTACGCAATGGCCAACCAGATCGAAGCGATCAATCTTCAAATGGTCGAGGAATTGCAGATAGTGATAAATAAGATCGTCCACGGAATAGCCGTCAAGTTCATCCCCGCCATTGCAGCCTGGATGAGCGGGAGCAATCACGCGGCGGTTTTTGGCCAGCGCACGATGGAAGGTAAGTAAGCCCGCGGCAACGCCATGTACGTCTGCGAAACCATGCAGATACAAGAGAGGCGCACCTTCTCCTTCCTCGATCACATTGACGATGCGTCCGGAAAATTCAATCAATCGCTCACTCACGACAACACCTCCCGGACTGCCTGTTCCTCGGCCTTGCCAAACATTTGCTCGTACAATGGACCTGTCGCTTGCTTTAAACGCGGCGCGACCTCCGTCCAGAACAGACGCATGCTCTTGCGCGCCAGTTCATCCGACATATTGCCCATATGGAATTGGATCAGCAGATGTCCAACATGCGCATGTTCAAGTACGTCCATAAAGCGACGATAGACGGTGTCAGGAGAGCCTACGATGATGGATTGCGAGCGTTGCAAATCACCCCAATCCTCGGTATCGCCCAATAGCGGCGTCGTTGGATCCGAATGCTTCAGATATTCTTTGAATTCATCGACCGGAATGTAGGGCACGCCAGGGCCAAACGTCAGCTGGCGACCTTCTCGACGCTGGTGTCCTTTGAGACAATAGCGCAAGAAGTACCAGATTCCCTCGCGCGATTCCTCCTGCGCAATCTTGTCGGTTTCGCCGACATAGGTCGACATGAGAATGCCCATGCGGTTGGGATGGTAATGCTTGCCATGATCCTTTAGAACGCCCGCAAACTTCTGTACAGATTTTGCAGTTTCCTTGCCGTGGCTGCGAGAGGAGAGAAAATAGCAGTATCCACGCTGGGCAATCTGCACCAGCGTTTCATGCGAACGCGCGCCGGGGATCCAGATCGGGGGATGCGGCGATTGGGTTGGCTGCGGCCATGGATTCACATAACGCAACGGATAATGCTTGCCTTCAAACGGGAACGGCCCAGGCTTGGTCCATGCCTGTTCAATGAGCTCAACCGCTTCCCAGAATTGCTCGCGCGAGGGCGCTGAGGCGACATCGTAATTAAATGTTTCAGGACCAGAGCCTGGCGCAAATCCGGCTATGAGGCGCCCGTCCGACATATTGTCGAGCATTGCATATTCTTCGGCTACCCGCAGCGGGTTGAGATATAACGGCAACAAATCGCCCAGTACGATGATCTTGCCCTGCTTTGTCTTTTGCGTAAGCGCGGCCGCCAGCAAATTCGGCGACGGCATCAAACCATAGATGTTTTGATGATGCTCGTTCAGCACCATGCCGTCAAAGCCGAGCTGTGACGCATAGACCAGTTGATCGAGATATTGTTGATAGAGACCGCGACTGCGCTCTCTATCCCACAAGCTGTTTGGCACCGTCACCCAGCCTGACGATTGCGTTTCATCAAAATTGCTAGGCAAATAGGGATAGGACATAAAGTGCCAGCAATAGAGCTGAACCTCGTGATTCATTTTTTGTACTCCGTACGAATTCTTGATTGTTCAGTCCGTTGACAATGCGCTTTTGAGCTGCTGCGAAACAGCGGGCGGGGCTGCGTATAACTTCAGCACCATAGCCTCAAGATCGGCGCCGCTGATGGCTGTTACCTCGAGCTTTTGCTTATT
>CANJPM010000132.1 GCA_947476075.1 Beijerinckiaceae bacterium | reverse complement strand
GCGTTTCTGATGAACCGGCAGGCTCTGGCGGAAATGGACTTGCCGGCCTCGCCCCCTGTGCGCGCTTTCGATGATCTCGACACTATGAGCGCGCAGGCGGCGATGCTGCGCCGCTTGCGGAGCGACGGATGACAGGTTCCCCATGACAGGTTCTCCATGACAGGCTCCCCATGAAAGCGTCCCTTCGCACGTTTGCGCGCGGGTTCCTCATCTTCGGCTTTGCGATTGGACTTTGGCAGGCGCTCGTCTGGCTGACCGGCGTTCCTCCTTTCATCCTGCCCGGCCCGGAGCGCGTCGCGCGGCGATTATGGGAAGCGCGCCTTCTGATTGCGGAGAATGCTTTCGTCACCTTCGCGCAGATCCTTCTGGGCCTGGCGCTGGGCGCCTTCCTGGGCGTGGCTACCGCGTTTCAGCTCGCACTGTCGCCGCTGTCGCGCATGGTGATGCGGCCGATCATCGTGTTCGCGCAGGCCGTGCCCATTTTCGCTCTGGCGCCGATCCTGACGCTGTGGCTGGGATATGGCCCCGCTTCGAAAATCGTCGTCGTCGTGCTGATGATCTACTTCCCCATCGCTTCGGCTTTCTTCGATGGCTTGATGCGCACGCCGCAGGGCTATCTTGATCTGGCGCGGGTGATGGGGGCAGGGCCGATGCGGGTGGTGTTGAGTCTGCGCGCGCCCTGCGCCATGCCCTCCCTGGCCTCGGGGCTGCGGCTTGCCGCCGTCGCGGCGCCGTTTGGCGCGGTGATCGGCGAATGGGTAGGCGCCTCGCGCGGGCTTGGCTATCTGATGCTGCTGTCGAACGGGCGGGGTCAGACCGACATGATGTTTGCCTGCCTGTTCGTGCTCGCAGGCTTTGCCGTGCTCCTCTATTTTCTCATAGACGCGTTTGGCGGCGCGCTGACACGCCGATTTTCCGAGCCGGTCTTTTAGCGATTGAGGCTGTGAGGGAGTCTAAGGCGTGGACGGCCGGGTCAGGCCCGGCCGCGCGACCTCGTCATTTCTGCGCTCCCTTCAGCAGATCACGGTCGCCAAATACAAAGCTTGTGTAGAACCAGCTGAGCCCGAGCAAGCTCAAGCCGAGGCCGAAGAAGGAGAAGACGCGGAACAACCCTTCCAGTTCGGAGGAATCGTAGAGGAACGCTTTTCGAACGCTCAGGATCATGACCGCCAGCGACGCTACACGCACCATTTTGTCTTTCTTGAGCGTCCCGAAGAACAGCAGCGCAATCCCGAACAGCAGCCACACAACAGAATAAGTTTAGATTTCTGCACTGGTTGTTTCAGAGCCATTGATATGCGCGCCCTGGAAGATATGGCGAACGTTCAAGGACAGGAACGTAAACGCCAAAAACAGAACAAAGCTATATCCATATTTACTCCACTCTGGCTTACCTGCATACGCAAGCTCCTTTGCCGCTTTCCAGGTCCAAAGGATCGGCAAACAATAGGTGATCAACAATGCATTGAGCAAAGGCAGATTGCCAACCTGTTGCGATGCCCAGAGCGGATTGTAAACGACACAATCGAAGTAGACGATTCTGAACATAGCAACACCACACAAGACCAGCCCGCTCAGCCTGAGGCTTTCATGCAGGTAATGTCTGCCAATCCATAGGCATGCCAGCCCATAAACAAAAAACAAATTGGTGGTGACGCCACGTTCGACAAATCCCGGTTTCACGAAAAGTATATTTGCGTCAACATTGAGAGCCTGACGCGTAAGATAATATCCCATCACGCCGATCATTGCGGCGGCGGCGATCTCCAGCGACCGCACCAGTCCGTCATCCCTCTGCAAACGGAGCAGGCGGCTGGCCGCGGCAAAAAACAGCGCAGGAAGACCAAGCTGGTATACAGGCCAATTAACGACAGGAGGACTTTCCTGGAAGGCGAGCCGAGCTTCCACCAGACTATAGGCGGCAAGTTGAACCAGCAGAAGGATTTGCGGAATTAACAAAAATCCAAACACGCAGGCCAGCGCGCCCACGATAGGGCGCAGCGCATTTACGCTCACCTTTGTATAAATCCACGCCATTGATAACAATTGTGCTGCAATGGCAACCGGCAGGAAATCTTGCCGCAGTTCAATAGTGAGCGCAGTGGACAGAAATGCGCTTCCTGCACTGGCGTAAATAGCCAGAAGATTCTGTTTCTGAGGGTGATCGGCAGGTGCGTCTTGAACGATTGATGAAAAACGACCGCCGCCGCCGTCACCAAAGCCATGCCTGAAAAAGCTATGAAGCCGGGAACAAGATCGTACAGGTTGGTTGCAGCGAAAATGTAGACATACAAATCCGCAATCCCGGCGCCTGATAAGGCCTGCGCGATGCGTGCGCTATTGGCGGAACTCTCCCCCGCACGCAGCCAAGTTGCGGCACACAGAAGCCCTGCGCCGAAAATTATCCCCAGAACAACGCGCACAGCGGGACTTAAGAAGCCTGCCTCAATTGAATATTTAACCATGAAAAAGCCAGCCAGGGCCAGCGCGACGCCGCCAATCCAAACCGTCAATCGTGCCCCAAATTGCTGCTCAAAGCTAATGCGTTCCAGCTTTACAAGAACAGTTTGTGTTCGATCGTTTGCGGGACTGTCTGTTTGAGCAATCATATGCACTGCTGTTTTTTGCGCCATCATCGGCGCAACAGCTTCCTTTGGTGGCGTCAAGCCTTCCTTTCGAGGACAGCAAGGACGCTGCGCAATTGTCTTTTCAGCGAGTGAAATTCTTGCCGCAGGCGTTGAATACGATTTTGATTCGCGCATGGAAGAATTAGACTCAGCAGAATGAAAGTTCCAAGTCCCAGAGCCAATGGTCATTCCATGAAGCGCCTCAATTTTAAAATTGTATTTTTGAAATATTGCCTGGAACAAAAAATCGCTCGCAGATTTTATGATACTAAAACGCATTAAAAAAGCCTTGCTCTTCTGGCTGGTAGCAGCCCAGAAGGCCCTCCCCGAGCTTTGGTTCGCGGGCTCAGGATAAATCCCTGCATGATTCGCCAGCGCTCAAACTGAACGTTTTCTGAGTGTGTTCAAAACGCTGTGAAGCAGCATGTACGGAAAAAATGCAAAAGCGCGCATGGTTCGAAAAGTCGAGATCTTGAACCCGCATTCCCCGGACGCTTTCGCAAGAATTGGGCGCCTTGCGTTCCGCAGGCGAGGCGAGCTTATTGTGCCTGATCGCCGAGGAATTGCTTAACAAACCCAACGGTCGCCGGGGAAGCCTCGTACATGCTTGCAATAATTTCCGAAATTTCTTCTGGGCTTGTGTAGTCTATTTCCAGCCTTCGCTTTCCTGCTTCCTGTAGCAGCGCGTCATCCTTGAGCACGCTTGCGAAAGCGCTTCGCATTTTGCTTGCAATAGAGTTAGGGATGCCAGGTGGCGCAACAAATGGTCGACCAAATTCCTGGGTTCCAAACATGAGCTTCATCGCTGTTCGTTGTTCCGGTCGCTCGGCGTAATCGAAGATCCAATCTGTATCCATGTGGTTTGGGTGCCGTTTCATGCCGAACTGGATGAAGAGATGAGCCTGTCCCTGTTCCACCAAGCGCTCTCCCAGTCCTGTCAAGCCGGGCCCAGTGACGCCGATAACTCCATCTACCTCGCCTCGTTCAAGCGCGAGGAGCGCGGCGCTTGTAGCGTTATATCCCTTCACTATGTTGAAACGTGTTCCCAGAACGGAGTTCATAAAAGCAGGGAAGCTTGTGGTTGAGCCGGTGCTTCCCGCGACAATAGGATCCTTGTTGAAGAGATCTTTCAGCGATTGGACCTTCGACGAGGCGCTGGTTAACCCGAACGTAGTCTCGCGCACAGCGCTGCCGATCCAGACCAGTGTGCGCGCATCATACTTTGCTCGCTCGGGATAAAACAGCGGGTGGGTCGCGGCGAGAGAATGGACTGCTGCAAAGACAGTACCATCCCGCGGCGCAACGTTCACAAGATAGTTTGTGACCACAAGAGAGCCTGCCCCGGGCATGTTTTGCACAATGATTTTTGGAGTTCCAGGCAGCCGGGCCGGCAGATGGGCTGCAAGCAGCCGCGCATATGTATCATAGCCTCCCCCCGGGTTCGAACCCACGAGAAGCCGCAATTGCCCCATTGGCGCGGCGATAGGCTCCGAGCTTCGCGCGGCTCGTGCCGATGCTGAGCCCGACGCAGTCCCCGTCTCCGCGGTGCTCCGGCTTGCAATGAGCATAAAAGCCGCAGCGGCTATATGAATTGCTGTTCGGGCTGCTGATTTGTGACGCCGCAGCATGCATAAACTCCATTTCTCAGGAAGCTGGTGTGATCGCCTGCTGAAGGGGACGCTGGTCGTCACGGGCGAAGCGCAGGGTCGCACAGGGCTGACCAGAGCAGTTTGTTTCGTGCATCGAGCCTCGCTTGAGTTTTTCTTAATATGTCAAAGCAGTCGCCTGCTGAGAAGGCGGGCGTTTGCTGTTTCACTATCAACGCTAAAGGTTCAGCTCGCCTGGGCTTCCCTTGGGCAGTCAGTTAAAGCTTTTATAAATCAGTAATATAGAAAGATTTGATTGAAAGGCGAACGGTTTAATTGTCTTATTTTTGGTATCACTGTTTCTCTCTCGGCGCCTCTATCACCAAGAGGTCCGGTGCTGAATAATAATGAAAACAGAGGAACTTTGATGCACGTAGCCAGCCTCTATGGCGCAGTTAGAATCGATGCGCGGGCTGGCGCACGCATACGTCTGCTGAATACAAGTTCCGCCGCACCCGTGAATGGCGACTCTGATTGTGCTGCGCCTAGATAAGACTGGAGATAAACCCGACATGCCTCATGACATGAATGCTGACGAACATTGGCACGAGCCGACAGGCCTCTCGCAAAAGGCTGGCCTTGGCGAGTTCAAGCGTCCCCCGATGCCCTACGATGTTTTCATGGAAGATCAGGGCATTCCAATCGTTCGTGCAGTCGGCGTCAGCAAGGTTCAAAACTTGCCATTGAAGCCATGGGCGCGCACGGGAGGGCGGGGAACGTTCATTCAACTCTGGGGAACGGAGGGGCTGTGGGGCTCCTATGTCATCGAAGTACCAGGCGCTGGCGCTCTCAATGTGGAGCGGCATATGTACGAAGAACAGTTTCTCGTCGTCGAAGGCAGAGGAACGACCGAAGTCTGGCAGGAGGGCGGAACCAAGCATGTCTTCGAATGGCAGAAGGGTTCTCTCTTCGCCATACCGCTCAATGCTTATCATCGCATCGTCAACGGCTCTTCCTCGCCCGCACTTCTGCTTGCCGGAACTTCAGCGCCGAATGCTATGAATCTTTACGGCAATGAGGAATTCATTTTCAACAATCCATTCACATTCTCGGATCGCTTCAGCGGTAAGGCGGACTATTTCAAGCCGCGCGAAGACGTCGCCTCCGACCCGGTGCGCGGTTTAGCCATGCGGCGCACGAATCTTGTGCCAGACATCATGCGGTGCGAATTGCCACTCGATAACCGCCGCTCGCCAGGATATCGCCGCATTGAACCGCACATGGCGGGCAATCGCTTCTACATGTGGATTGGCGAGCATGAAACGGGGCGATATTCCAAGGCTCATAAGCACGGTTCTGCTGCTGTTCTGATCTGCGTCAACGGAAAGGGCTATACATACACGTGGCCGTCTTCGGCAGGCACCCGTCCATGGGAGGACGGCAAGGCGGATCAGGTTTTCCGCGTCGATTACGAACCTGTGGGAATGGTCAGCGCGGCGCCCATGAGCGGCGACTGGTTCCACCAGCATTTCGGGGTCAGTAAGGGGCCGCTGCGGATGTCGGCGTGGTTTGGTCCCAATAATGCGCGCGGCAGGCGACCGGGACGTCCGGGCGAAAAGGAAAAGGATCTCGGCGCCATCGATATTCGCGACGGTGGGAACGCGATTCCCTATGATGAGGAAGACCCCTTCATCCGCAGCGAATACGAGGAAACATTGAAAAGAGAGGGCGGGGTCAGCCGTATGGAAGACTGGATTTATGAACCGCCCAAGGAGGGCGAAGTACGTCCGATGACCGAATTCAACGGGATGTAGGATTTATCGAAATGAAGGAGAGATTTCCAGACTGGGACCGAAACACCAGGCCGCCCGTGCCGATGCCGCCTGCCAACAGTTGTGATTGTCAGGTGCACGTTTACGGCGATACGCAGAAATATCCCGTTCGTTGGAACATCCAGCACGAAATTCCGGACGGGAATTTCGATGACGCGCGGCGAGTGCTCAAAATATTGGGCTTCTCGCGCGCGGTTCTTGTTCACCCCAGCGTGTACGACACGGATTACAGCCTGCTCGTCGATCTGCTTAAAGAAGCCAATGATCCTGCTTCGTACAAAGGCGTCGTCGTTATCAAGGAAACGGTACCAGACAAAGAGCTGGAAGACCTCGCAGCGCTCGGAGTTTGCGGCGTGCGATTCCATATCGCGAAGAGATATGACGCCTATCCGAAGAGTGCGTTTCTCAGAAACGTGGATCGCGCAAGGCGGCTTGGCTGGCATGTTCGCCTGCATATGGATGGCCCGGACTTCCTCGATTACGCGGATGTTCTTGAGACGCTCACTGATGTCGATGTCGTCATCGATCACATGGGGCGGGTGGATTTTTCGCTCGGACTTCAGCAACCCGCTGTTCAGTGGATGCTGAAGATGCTGCAGCGTCCGAACTGGTGGATGATGGTCTCCAACGGCAATCGGACATCGGCCCAGGAAGAGATTTGGAGCGACGCTGTTCCATTTGGAAAGGCGTATATCGAGGCGGCGCCCGATCGCATCATCTGGGCTTCCGATTGGCCTCACGTCCGGTGGCGCAAAGCCCGTATGATGAACGACGCCGAGGAAGTCGAGCTGCTTTATCGTTACGTCGACCTGGATGATGCACTGCTCCACAAAATTCTCGTCACCAATCCCGCGCGATTGCACGGCTTTTCCTGAAAGCGCGAAGGAAGAGATCATGCGAGCCAAGCACCATCTGGCCCGACGCCTTTTTCTGGCCGCATCTGTCTTTTTGTTGTGCGGGATCTCTGCCTACGCGGACGATGATGCACAGCCAAAGACGATCAGCCTGTACATCGGATCTGGACCGGGGGGAGGCTACGATTTCTATGGTCGTCTCGCCGCTCGCCATCTGGGCAAGCACCTGCCCGGATCGCCTTCGATAACGCCCCAGAATATGCCTGGCGCCGGCAGTATTACGGCTGCGAATTACGTTTACAATGTAGCGCCGAAAGACGGATCTGCGCTGGGGATCGTCAGCCCTTCCCTCTCGCTCATTGAAGGCCTGAACTCTCCCGGCGTGCGCTTTCATGCGGCGCGCTTCAACTGGATAGGCCGACTTTCTTCCATCGCAAACGTTACTGTGGCATGGCACACCAGCTTTGCGGGGACGATTGCGGACGTGAGGGAAAAGGAGATGCTGATAGGCGGTATCTCCATCAACTCTCCGCTGAGCCTCCTGCCGCGCGCGCTCAACGATTTCGCGGGAACGCGCTTCAAGCTTGTCCCTGGATACGCCGATTCGAATGCGACGATGCTCGCCATGGAGCGTGGTGAGGTGGAAGCCACCACTGTGTCCTGGAGCGCAATCCGGACGCAGAGGGCAGCCTGGGTAGCGGAGAAGAAGATAAACATTCTCGTCCAGTATGCGCTCACGCGTCATCAGCAACTTCAGGAGGTGCCGACGGCCCTCGAGATAGCTACGGGCGACGTAGAGAGGGACCTTCTGGGCCTTTATGTCAGCGCAGCCGACGTTGGGTACTCGATCTTCGCGCCGCCGGGCTTGACGCCCGCGCGCGTGCAGGCATTGCGCGACGGCTTCGACCGGATGATCCGGGACGATGCGTTGCTTGCCGAGGTCGCCAGGTCTCAGGCAGATTTCGATCCAGCGCCCGGTGTGCGGTTGCAGGATTTGCTTACATCCGAGGCTGGCAAGTTCGGCCTCTTGCGCAGCCAGGGCGCCAACAAGGTCAGGTGAGCGCTGGTCAGAGCGTCAGCGTGCGATCGAAGCGTTGACTCAGAAAATCCGTGAAACGCTTGGCCTTGGCAGGCACGTGTTGGAAGTGCGGATAGACTGCTGAAACCTGATCGTCTTCGAGCGAGTATTCAGGCAGCAAGCGTACGAGTCTGCCAGCCCTGATATCGTCCTTGATACAAAACGACGGCAGAATGGAGAGGCCAAAGCCAGTCAGAAGTATGTCGCGGATCGCCCAGTAATTTGTGATGGCGATTTCCACATTAAGCCGCGTCGAGATTGTATGAGAACCGCGTTTGAAGCAGCAGACGCCATTTTGCATGTATCGTGGATTTATAATGGCCGGGAACGTCCCGATGTCCTTCAGGCGCATAGAGCCCATTTTCCGCGCGAATGCCGGACTGGCGCAAAGGATCCAGCTGAAGTCAGCGATTTTTCTGACGACGGCCGATGCGCTGCGCACCGGAGCGATACAGACCCCCAGGTCGAAGCCGCCGTCGTGCAATTGAAGCTGTGTCTTCGTCCCGGGCGCAAGCTCCATGCTGATCCGTATCCCGGGGTTCTCTTCACGAAACGCAACCGCTGCGAGAGCCAGATGACGCTCACCGAAGGATCGCACGGACAAAATCCGCAGCAGTCCTTCGTTCTGCTTGTTCAAGTCCACCAGCCGGGCTTCGTCGGTGCGCAGTTTGCCAAGGATATCCTGGCAGGTCTCCAAATAGCTGGCGCCCGCCTCGGTGAGGCTCACTTCCCGCGTGGTGCGATGGAAGAGCCTTATCCCGAGCTCCTGTTCCAAATCGGCAATGTCCCGGCTGACCTTGCCGCGCGCAATACCGAGGCGCCGGGCGGCGGCCGTGAAGCTCAGGCTCGTGGCTGCATCCACGAACGACCTTATCGTTCCAAGCTTGTCCATGTAGAAATTGTCTCACCTGCTGAAACACTGTGCAACTGAATTCAGGACTAGCCGAATCCTGCCGACTTGCGGAACAGTGTCGCCAACAAACAGGGTTCGGCAGGCAGATTTGGGGAGGATGCCGGAATGAGCCTCAATGATTGGCGAGCAGGTCTTGCCGCTTTCGCTTGCGCAGCCCTCGTCAGCTTCGGAGCGCTTGCTAATGAAAATCTGCCCCGCCAGATCCGTCTTATCGTCGGCTATGGGCCAGGCGGTGGTTACGACGCCTATGCGCGGGTGATCAGCAGACACATGGGAAAATATCTGCCCGGCTCGCCGGGCATAACCGTTCAGAACATGCCCGGCGCGGCGAGCCTGCGTGCAACAAACTTCATTTACGCCGGCGCGCCTAAAGATGGGTCGATCTTCGGAACTGTGTCCCGCGACGTTGGACTGATAGGCCTCTCGGAAGATAGCAAGTCCGTGCGGATTGATGCGGTCGACTTCACATGGATAGGCTCGGCCAGCAGCTATGAAGATGACGCATATCTGTTCTGGGTTCGTCGGTCTGTGGCTGAAAACATGCAGGATGCAATTGCCAACAGGCGTGAGATCATGGTCGGCGTGACGGGTGAGGGCAGCGAGTTCGCGATGTTTGCTCGTGAGGCGCTCAAGCTGCCCATCAAGATCGTCAGCGGTTACCCTGACAGTAACGCGCTGTTTCTCGCAATCGAACGCAGCGAGCTTGACGGTCGGTTTGTTGGCTTGTCCGCCGTGCGCGCCTCTCAGAATACCTGGGTAGCGGATAACAGTCAGGTCAAGCCGATCGTCCAGTTTGCGCGGCGCACCCGCCATCCTGCATACTCCGACGTGCCGCTTGCGCGTGAGTTGTCTCTGGCCGAAAAGGACAGGGCGCTCCTTGACCTGATCGAACTGCCCTTCGCGCTGTCCAAGCCTTACATCGCGCCGCCAAATCTTCCTGAGCCGCTCGCCAGGGCGCTTCAGGACGGCTTCACGCAGGTGATGAAGGACCGTGAATTGCTGCAAGAATTCGAACGTATCGGAGCAGACGTGAGTCCGCTGAACGCAGCCGAGATAGTAAAAATGTTGCAGGCCATACAGAGCGCGCCCGAAGACGTTAAAGCGAGAATGCGCGCATTGACGGCTCGCGCGCGATGATTGTCTGAGACCTTTCTC
>CANJPM010000131.1 GCA_947476075.1 Beijerinckiaceae bacterium | reverse complement strand
GGGTCTGCGAACGCGGCTTCAATTTCCAAAGCCAGACGCCGGGGCGTAAAATCATCTTGTGAAATAACCATCGCCGCGCCGCTCTGCGCAAGCTGCTCGGCGTTCGCAGCCTGATCCTGATCGAGCGCAAACGGAAACGGAACCAGAATGCTAGGGCGCCCGATGACCGCAAGTTCGGAAACCGTAGAAGCGCCTGCGCGCGCAATCACAAGATGCGCGTCTGCAATCTTCTGCGGCAGATCGGCGAAGAAGGAAGCGACCTGCGCCTTCACCTCAAGGCGCTCATAAACAGCGCGCACCCGCGCCTCGTCCTCGCCGCGCGCCTGCTGCACGAGATCGATGCGACTGAGCAGATCT
Source organism: Beijerinckiaceae bacterium (assembly GCA_947476075.1). Lineage (GTDB taxonomy): Bacteria > Pseudomonadota > Alphaproteobacteria > Rhizobiales > Beijerinckiaceae > Terripilifer. Next base: position 9,759 of record CANJPM010000131.1, on the reverse strand, counting down.
AGCGACAGAAGCTCCAGCGCTGCAGGGATTACGTCCGACATGACGCGGGCGCCTTGTGAGCCGCCAGTGACGAGAATACGCAAGCGCCCCTCGTGAAAATCGCGATAGGGTTGAGCGCTTGCCTCGATCACAGATGGCCGAACCGGATTTCCCACATGCACGCTTATTGCACGCACGTTTCCGCTAACGCCTTTCAGGATCGCAAAGCCCGTAGCCACACGATTGACGCGCCCCGCCAGAAAGCGGTTGGCGCGGCCCATCACCGCGTTTTGTTCGTGTAAAATCGTTGGCGCATGCAGCAAGGATGCAGCAAGCAGCGGCGGCACCGTTGGATAGCCGCCAAAGCCAATGACGCATGCAGGCTTGATCGCCCGCAACAGGAAGAACGCCTGCACGCTGCCCGCCAACAATGCAAACGCTGCAGCCATTTTCGACAACGCAGATCCGCCGGTGGGCGTCGCCGCCCGCACGCTGTGGATCGCGCGGGCAGGAAAATGCGCGCCGTATTTCAACGCCCGCTCGTCCGTCACCAGCTCCACAATGCAGCCGCGGCTGATCAATTCAACTGCCAGCGCTTGCGCTGGAAACAAATGCCCGCCGGTGCCGCCTGCGCAGAGCAATATCGGTTGCGTTTGGTTCATTGCTCCACACGCTCGAAAATTTCAGAGCGCGGGCGCCTGCGCGTCACTGCAATCAAAAAGCCCATCGCTATCGCCAGCGAGAGCAGGGACGAGCCCCCATAGGAGATGAACGGAAGCGTCATTCCCTTCGCGGGCATAAGGTGCAAGTTAACCGCCATGTTGATTGCGCTTTGCAATCCAAACAACATCACAAGGCCAGCAGTCGCAAAACGGCAGAACGGATCTTCATTACGCGCGGCGACGAGAAATCCACGCAGCACAATGAAGGCGAACACGGACAGGACCAGAAGGCAGGCTACGACGCCAAACTCCTCTCCCGTCACCGCGAAGATAAAATCGGTGTGCGAGTCAGGCAGAATACGCTTCAGCGTGCCCTCTCCAGGGCCTTTGCCAAGCCAGCCGCCCTGAACGAAACTTTCCACTGCAATGTCGCTTTGAAACGAATTGCCGGGATTGGTGGCGACGCCGTCGCCAGCGTTCAGAAACTTGTCGATGCGCACTTTGACGTGCGGCAGAAAATTATACGCCCCAAAAGCCCCGATCGCTCCAATGCCGCCGATGCCCGCGACCCAGAGCCAATGCAGTCCAGCCATAAAGAACAATCCGGCCCAGACCGCGCAAACAAGCACCGTCTGACCAAAGTCCGGCTGCAACATGAAGGGAATGATGGTGATCGGGAGCAGGAAGACAGCGAGCGTCGTGCCAGGAACATCCGAGCGGCGCGCGCCTTCTGAAAACGCCCATGCCGCCAGGATAACAAACGCAGGCTTTACAAATTCAGACGGCTGCAAGCCCATGATCCAGCGCCGTGCGCCTTTCACTTCAACGCCGTATTGAATTGCTGCAATGACGCCGATCATGCCGGCGACAAACAAGAGAAGCGCAGCGCGACGCACCTGACGCGGTGACAGGAACGACATGCCGGTTATCAGGATGACCGCAGGCACGAGAAACATCAGATGGCGATTGACGAAGTGAAACGTCGACAGGCCCAAACGCTCGGCGACCGGCGGCGAGCCAGCCATGGTGAACACAATGCCCATAACCATCAACCCGCCAAGGCTGGACAAGAGCCAGCGGTCGACAGTCCACCACCAGCTGGCGAATGGCGATCTTTCTGCGCGAGAAACCATTGTCGCCCCCTTTAACGCACCTTAAGGGTCGCAAGACCCACCATCGCCAGCACAAACGAGAAAATCCACATACGGATGACGATTTGCGGCTCCTGCCAGCCCATCTTTTCAAGATGGTGGTGGAACGGCGCCATCAGAAAAATGCGTTTGCCAGTCATTTTGAAATAACCAACTTGCAAGATCACCGACATCGCCTCCAGAACGAACAGACCGCCGACAATAGCCAGGACGATTTCATGCTTGGTTGCGACCGCGATCGTGCCAAGCATTCCGCCCAGAGCCAGCGATCCCGTGTCGCCCATAAAGATGGAGGCAGGCGGTGCATTGAACCAGAGAAACCCAAGCCCCGCGCCAATAACTGCTCCGCAGACGACAGCCAGCTCACCGGTGCCTGGCACAAAATTTACGCCCAGATGCGTCGAGAAAATTGCATTGCCGACAACCCAGGCGATGACGCCAAACGTGCCCGCTGCAATCATCACCGGAACGATGGCCAGTCCGTCAAGGCCGTCGGTCAGATTGACCGCGTTGCCGGCCCCTATGATCACGAATGAGCCGAACAAAATGAAAAACAAACCCATGTCGAGCACGAAGCCGTTGACCAGCGGCAGAGCCAGCCCGGTTATGTTTGACGGGCCAAAATATGTCATTGCAGCGCAGGCGCTTCCAGAGATCACGGCCTCAAGTGCGAGGCGTGCGCGGCCTGAAAAACCATCATGCGTCTGACGCGTCACCTTCAGGTAATCATCGTAAAAGCCAATCGCGCCAAAGCCGAGCGTCACCATCAGCACGATCCATACGAACGGGCTTTTAGGATTGGCCCACAGCAAGATTGAGACGACAGCGCCAAACAGAATCATAAGCCCGCCCATTGTGGGCGTGCCTTTTTTGGTGAGCAAATGGCTTTCGGGTCCATCGAGACGGATAGGCTGTCCTTTGCCTTGCTTCAGGCGCAGCGCGTTGATGATCGCGGGACCAAACAGAAAGACGAGCAACAATGCAGTGACCGTCGCGCCGCCAGTACGGAACGTGATATAGCGAAAGACATTCAAGGCTCCGAACGTCTGCGAGAAGTCAGCCAGAAAAGTCAGCATGAGGGCGTCTCGGCCTTGAATTGATCGGCGTGCGTGCGAATGGCGGCGACGAGCGGGCCCATCCTGCTGCCGTTGGAGCCCTTCACCATGACGACGTCGCCGGCGCGAATGGCGTCAAGCATCAGAGATTGAAGGGCCGGCGCAGTGGGCGCCCAGATTCCTCGGCGCTTGGCAGGCAGCGCATAAAACAGATGTTTCATTAATGGGCCTGCGGCGTAAACGATATCGGCCCCCGATTCGACGACGGAATCGGCCAGTACACGATGCATTTCGACTTCTGCGGGCCCAAGCTCCAGCATGTCGCCAAGAACTGCAATGCGGCGACCGCCTTTGCCCAGAGGGCTTGCGGCGAGCACATCAAGGGCTGCGCGCATAGAGACGGGATTGGCGTTGTAGGCTTCATCGATCAACAAAAAGTCTCCGTCCGCCAACGACAAACGCATTTGTGCTCCGCGCCCGTCAGGCGCTGAATAATCAGCGAACGTGTTGGCGGCGAACGCCACGTCAAGGCCGATCGCTTGCGCCGTTAGCAACACCGCGAGCGAATTCATGGCGACATGAGCGCCGGGCGCGCCGATTTGAAAATCATAGGTGCGACCCATGATAATGGCCTCAACGTGGCTCATTTGATCCCGACGGCGCGCAAAATTCAGGCGCGCATCCGCCTCCGCGTGTTGACCGAATGTCAAAATGCGCTTGGCTCCAGCCGACAATGCGCCCGCGCGCACACGCTCGAACTGCGGCGCATCGCGATTGATGATCGCAGCGCCGTCTGGAGTGAGCCCGGTAAAAATCTCAGCCTTTGCCTCAGCTATAGCCTCTATCGAGCCAAGATGCTCCAGATGAACAGGCGCAATCGTGGTCACGATCGCAACGTGCGGGCGCACCATATCGACCAGCGGAGTGATTTCACCAGAATGATTCATGCCTATTTCGAAGACGCCAAACTTCGCCTGCTCAGGCAAGCGCGCCAGCGTTAAGGGCACGCCCCAATGATTATTGTAAGACGCCGTTGAAGCGTGCGTCTCGCCAAAGCGACCAAGCGTCAGCCGCAGCATTTCCTTGGTCGACGTCTTGCCGACAGATCCGGTAACGGCTGTGATCCAGGCTTTTGAGCGCACGCGCGCAGCGCGTCCAAGGCCCTCCATCGCGGCCTGAACGTCGCGTACGACATAAAGCGGCCTGAAGGCGCCAAGTTGATCGATATGGGCTTCATCGACCACAGCAGCTGTCGCGCCCATCGCAAACGCTTTGGCGATGAAGTCGTGGCCATCGCTATTGTGACCCTTGATTGCGAAGAACAGATCGCCCGGCTCAAGCGTGCGTGTGTCTATGGAAACGCCGCTCACGCCATCTGGCGTGCGCCCCACGACACGCGCTTTCAAGTGGCTGACGAGACCAAGTCCGGACCAAAGGAAACTATCCTTCATTGTGCCTCCGCCAGCGCCTGAAGCGCAGCCGCTTTATCGGAAAACGGCAGCTTGACGCCGCCGATGATCTGCCCTGTTTCATGTCCTTTACCAGCGATCACCAATGCATCGCGCGGCTCCAGCATTGCAATTGCGCGCGCGATTGCGATACCGCGATCTGCAATTTCAAGCGCAGCGGGCGCGGCTGTTAAAATCTCGGCGCGAATGGCTGCAGGATCCTCTGAGCGGGGATTATCGTCGGTGACGATTACGACATCTGCATTGCGCGCGGCAATGTCGCCCATAATCGCTCTCTTGCCGCGGTCACGGTCGCCGCCGCAGCCAAACACCACCAGCAGGCGCCCCTGCGTCAATGGGCGAAGGGCTTTCAGCACTTTCTCAAGCGCATCGGGCTTATGTGCATAATCTACGAAAATTGGCGCGCCGTTGCGTGAGCCCACCTGCTCAAGACGACCGGGCGCTCCCTGCAAACGCTCAAGAGCTGCAAAAACCGGTTCCGGCTCGCTTCCGGTTGCAATGCAAAGACCTGCTGCGACCAGCGCGTTGGAGGCCATAAAATCCCCCGCCAACGGCAGTTGGATTTCGCGTTCGCGATCCTCAAACCAAACCGTAATCTGCGTCGAGGCTGCGTCCGCCCTCGCTTCGAGAATCCGAATATCGCGGCCTGCGCGCCCGATCGTAAAGACGCGCAATCCGCGCGCTTCACACAGCGCAATCACGCGCGCCCCGTAATCGCTGTCAGCATCTATGACCGCAGGCTGTCCCGGCGCCAAAAGCGCTCCGAACAGACGCATTTTGGCGGCCAGATAGGATTCAAGATCGGGATGATAATCGAGATGGTCACGCGAAAGATTGGTGAAAGCGCCTGCGCTCAGGCGAACGCCGTCGAGTCTGTGCTGATCAAGACCGTGGGACGAAGCCTCCATCGCCAGATGCGTGATTCCACGTTGCGCCAGATCCGCAAGGGTTTCGTGCAAGGCTACAGGATCGGGCGTGGTCAACGCTCCCTCTTCAAGCCCGGCATCGGTGATGAGGCCGGTGGTGCCAAGCGCTGCTGATTTAGCTCCCGTCAGCGACCAGATCTGGCGCACGAACGCAGCGACCGACGTCTTTCCGCTGGTGCCGGTGACAGCGATCACATGGGCCGGTTGGGCACGATAAAACCGCGCGGCCGCCTGCGCCAGAGCAAGACGCGCATCCTCAACGATCACGCATGCGTCGGCGCGCGTTGGCAGAGGCCGTTCGCTGACGATAGCCACAGCTCCAGCGTCGAGCGCAGCTTGCGCATAGGCCAGACCGTCGTCGTGCGCGCCATGCAGCGCGAAGAAAACAAAGCCCGGAGCCACGCGCCTGCTGTCGGACGTTATGCCCAAGACCTTGCGATCCAAGACCTCGCGTTCCAAGACCTCGCGTTCCAATTGGGCGCGTCTGTCTCGCAGCTCTGGCAATATGTCGGCGAGCTTCAACGCCAATTGCTCCCGTTGCTGGGCAGCCCGATGCCAAGACGTGCGACGCTGGGGAATGAGCCCGTCGGAATAATCTGTCTGGGCGGCAGGCCCAGCAGCGGCGTCACGCGCTCAATGATACGGCCGGTAGTCGCCCCCGCATTCCATGCGGCGGTGCGCTGGTTCTGCGTTTCCGGCACGCCCTGCGGCTCATCGTACACTGTCAGGAACAGGTATTTCGGCTTGTCCGACGGCGCCATTGCGGTGAACGTCGTGAACACTCGGTCATTGGAATAGCGGCCGTTCACGACCTTGTTGGCTGTGCCGGTTTTCCCGCCGGCAAAATAGCCCGCCACGTCGATGGTTCGCGCGGATCCCACCTCCGCGTTAAGGCGCATCAGATAACGCATCTGCTCGCTGGTGTCGGCGCGGATCACTTGCGGCGCATCAGACTGGGCTTCCTCAAGGCTGCGCAGCCGGAAGGTCGGTTTGACGAGCTTGCCGCCATTCACCAGCGCGCCGACAGCCATCATCGCCTGCAAAGGCGCGACGGCCAGACCATGACCAAACGCAATCGTCATCGTGTTCAGCTCGCCCCAACGCTTGGGTACAAGCGGCTCAGCGCTTTCCGGCATTTCGGTGCGCATGCGCTCGAGCTGGCCGAGCTTGGACAGGAACGCCTTGTGGCCATCCACGCCCACCATCAACGCGGCGCGCGCGGTGCCGACGTTCGAGGAATAGGTGAAGACTTCCGACACTGTTAGCGGCCGGTTTTGCGCATGATAATCGCGAATATTGAAGCGCCCGTAGCGCAGCGCGCCGCGCGCGTCGACGCGGGTGTTGAGGTTCACTTTGCGCGCATCCAGCGCCATTGCGAGCGTCAACGCCTTGAAGGTAGAGCCCATCTCGAATACGCCCACGGTCATGCGGTTGATGCGATTGGGATCATGCGCATCGACAGGATTGTTGGGATCGTAATCGGGCAATGAGGCGATGGCGATGATCTCGCCCGTATCGACGTCCATGATCGCGGCCGCGGCGGCCTTGGCCTTGTAACGTTCGATGCCTTTCAGGAGTTCGTCGCGAACGGCGTGGGTAGCCTTGATGTCGATCGACAGTTTGATCGGCGCAAGATCGTTGGCCGATACGCGAAAGCCTGCGCTGCTCAGATCGGAAATGCCAAGCGTGTCGATGTATTTTTCAATGCCGGCGATGCCGACGTTATCGGTGTTCGTAAAGCCCAGAACATGGGCTGCAATCGGACCGTTGGGATAGACGCGCTTGTTCTCGGGCAGGAAGCCGACGCCGGGCAGACCGAGGCGAAACACCTCTTCGCGCTCCTTGGGCGTGATCCCGCGCTTGACCCAGATGAAGCCCTTGCGGGAGCCGAGCCTGTCACGCAAATCCTTGGCGTCAAGGTTTGGTAGCACCGCCGTGAGCAATTCCACGGCCTCGTCCTTGTCGACGATGTTGCGCGGTTCGGCGAACACGGAATCGATGCGCACGTCGGAGGCCAGAATTTCGCCGTTGCGATCCACAATCTCGGGGCGCGCGCGCGAGCTTGCTTCCTGCGCCACGCGGCGCAAGCCCTGCGGCTCAGGCTTGAAGCCGAGCCAGACCAGCTTGCCGCCGATGACGCAATAAAGCGCGACAAAGCCGATCGCCACAATGCGAATACGCTGGCCGCTCTTGGCGATGCGGGTTCCAAACAAAGCGCGCAACAGGCTTTTGATCCGCTGCTGACGCGTTCTGCGCGGCGCGGCTTCCGGCGTTTGCACGTCGCCGTAATCGTGTGGAGACGACCCAGGGCGTTCGCTCATGTCAGGGCTCCCGCGCCGTGCGCGCATTGGGCGTCGAAGCCCCTGTGGCGCCGCTGCGGACATTGGCGCCACCCTTGTCCTGACGCGGCGTATTGGTCGGCTCAGCCAAACCTAAAAGGTCGAGCTTGCGACCGATCGAATCCACTTTAGGCGCTCGATCAGGCAAATCCGTGACCTGTACGATCTGGTCAACGCTCAATTGCTTCAGGTCGAGGTGCTGATCGGCCAATGCCTGTATCCGCGTCGGGCGGACAAGGTGCGCCCATTCGGCGTGCAGCACCGCAATCGACTCGCGCTCGCGCTGATTGAGGTTCTTCAACTTGACGATCTGTTCGGAGGTGAGAATCGTCTCATATTTGATGGAATAGGCGTAGACGGCCGAGCCCAGCAGCGCCAGAACGGCCATAACATTGAGATAGCGCAGCATCAGCGCCCCCCGGCCTTGTTTGATGTGGACTTGTTGTAAGCCGGGTTGCTTTGCGCAGCCTTGGCGGGCGCGTGTTTGCGCTCAGGCAGCTTTGCAAGCTCCACCCACTCTCCCGTCAGCCCCAGCGCGGGCATGTCGTTGCGCCGCGCAAAGCGCAAGCGCGCAGAGCGTGACCGCGGGTTGATCGCCAGCTCCGCTTCGCCCGCCGTGACGGGCTGGCCGGAGAGAAGATCGAACGTCGGCTTTGGCGGAACCGGCTCGCCCGGCAACAGACGTGAGCGCGCCTGCCCGCGACCCGACCGCTCAGCGAAGAATTGCTTCACGATGCGATCTTCAAGCGAATGGAAGGTGACGATGGCGAGCACGCCGCCAGGCGCCAAAGTCCGTTCCGCCGCAGCCAGGGCGCGCGTAAGTTCGCCCAGCTCATCGTTGACCGCAATGCGCAACGCCTGAAACGTGCGGGTGGCGGCGTGAATTTGAGTCGGCTTGGTGGGGATGACGCGCTCGCACAGGGAGGCGAGCTGGCGCGTGGTGGTGAAAGGATTTTGCGCCCGATCATTGACGATGGCGCGCGTGAGCCGGCGCGCCTGCCGCTCTTCGCCAAAATAAAACAGAATATCGGCGAGCTCTTCGGAATCCGCATTGTTGACGATATCGGCGGCGCTGCGGCCCGCCTGCCCCATGCGCATGTCGAGCGGCCCTTCGAAACGAAAGGAAAACCCCCGCACCGCCTCGTCGATCTGCATTGAGGAGACGCCGATATCGAGCACGACGCCCTGCAGAGCCTCGCACCCTGCCGCGCGGGCGATTGAATCCAGCTCGCTGAATACGCGCGGAACCAACGTCAGCCGGCCCTGCGACCGGTCGACGAGCGCCTGTCCGGCGGCGATTGCGTCAGGATCGCGATCAATCGCAATGACGCTGGCGCCTGCGTCCAGCATCGCGCCTGTGTACCCGCCGGCTCCAAAAGTGCCGTCGAGAAATGTGGCGCCCTCGCGCGGATCAAGCGCGTCGATGATTTCTGCGAGGAGCACGGGAATGTGCCGGGCCGGTCCGCCAGCGGGAAGAGAAGACTCCTCGCCGCGACCCGTTGTCATTCCCGCGCTCCTCGAGGCTGCGGTGCTTCCGCGCCCCTGGCGCCCAATAGTTTCCTCAAGTTCCGCACCTGGTTTCTGGCCTCTTCCAGGTGGGCGCGGAAACGCTCCGGCTCCCAGATTTGAAATTTGTACCCCTGCCCCACGAAGGTGACCTCCGCGCCAAGGCCCGCATAGGCCTTGAAACGGTCCGACAGGAAAATCCGGCCCTCCGGATCGACCTTCAAGATTTCGCCGTCGCCCAGAAGCGCCGTCGAATACACATCGTGCTCGGCCGAATAGGCTGCGAACCGGCTCAGCACTGCATCGATCTCCCGCACCAGCGCGAAGCCGCCACAATCGAGCGCTTCGGCGTCCAGAGAGGGATGAACGTACAGACCCTCGTATCCGTCCCGCGTCAGCACCGACCGAAAGGACGCAGGGATGGAAACCCGTCCCTTTGAGTCCAGCCGATTGGTAAAATGCGAAACGTACCTGTCCAACGCACCCACCCGACTTAAGCCACGCTCCCGAGGCGTTTGAATTCAGGTCGCAAACGGCCTGCAAACGGGCTGCGCGAACGCCGCCCCGCTTTTTCATGTGCGAACTTGGGAAAACCCACGGGATGATTTGGGATAGCATGGGATTATATGGGCCGTCAACGCGAGGCTGGATCGAAATGAGACTAAAGCTCTT
>CANJPM010000130.1 GCA_947476075.1 Beijerinckiaceae bacterium | reverse complement strand
GGTCTGTATTATTTAAGCTGATTGCTGACGCTGTTGAATGTGGTTGCCAGCTTGGTGCCCAGCGTAGTAGCCGCTGCAATAATCGCTACACTGATTAGGGCGGCGATCAGGCCGTATTCGATTGCGGTAGCGCCGTTATCATCGTTGAAGAAGCGCTGAACAGATTTTTTTCCCACCATTACTTTGCTCCTGTAATAATTCTATTTTTATTTTTTGCCTTAATTGAAGAATCAAAAATGAGATCACATATCAACTTTTGGCAAATCATTTTTTTAGCTTATCGGTCTGTATTATTTAAGCTGATTGCTGACGCTGTTGAATGTGGTTGCCAGCTTGGTGCCCAGCGTAGTAGCCGCTGCAATAATCGCTACGCTGATGAGGGCTGCGATCAGGCCGTATTCGATTGCGGTGGCGCCGGCTTCATCGTTGAAGAAGCGGGCGAAAATGCTCTGATTGAACATGAGAATAGCTCCTGGAATAATTTTTGCGGTATCGTTTGATTTACCGTGGATGAAAGTTACGGGACGAGATTTAAATTTTTGTGAAGGCGCCAGCGTTCGGTCGGTCGAGGTCTGGTTTTATTTGAGCTGGGTGCTCACCCTGGTAAAGGTCGACGTCAATTTTGTGCCCATCGTCGTCGCCGCGCCGATGATGACGACGCTGATCAATGCGGCGATGAGTCCGTACTCAATTGCCGTAGCGCCGCTTTCATCTCGAAGAAAGCTCCCAATAGGCGGTTTACGACAAGTAGATAGTATTTTGGTCATTGCGAAATGGCCTTTTTGAAATATCTTCACGGTTCGATTGATATTTGAAATTGTTTAGCCGCCGGTTAATGCCGAGCTGGAAGACTCCGTAAGGGAAGCTGAAGATAAAAATCTGGTTTCAAAAAACATCGCTTTTTGCGTTCGGAGCGTTTCAGCGTTTCTTCACCATTGTGCTTCATTTTGATCGCAGTTTATTGTTTACGGGATTTCGATCATGAGTCGATTTTTGATTTTCGTCTTCCACCATTCGTCGAAAATTTTTCTGCCGTCATTGGTCTGTTTCTTTTCCGTTATCGTAACTGCTCAGGCGCAAAAGGCGGCGACCGAGACGATTGTCGTCACGCTGGATAGAGCGACGATCCTTCGCCTCCCGCAGAACGCGATAACGGTCATCATTGGCAATCCTTCTGTTGCGGATGTGACGATGATCAAGAAAACCAATCAGATGGTGTTGACCGCGAAAGGGTTCGGCCAGACGAATATGATCGCTTTGGACAGTGAGGGAAAATCGGTCGGCGAGTCCAGCATCCGGGTGGTCGAAAGCAAGAGCAACGTGGTCGTTCAGCGCGGCATGGAGCGGGAATCATGGGATTGCTCGCCGCGCTGTAATCCAACCGTCACCCTTGGCGACGCACCGCGTTTTATGACGGAAACCATCGGCCAGGCGCAGGCGCGCAACGGCTCAATAGCAGCCAAATAAAAAACGCCCCGGAGCTGGCCCCGGAGCGTTTTATCCTCTTTGCAGGCGATCAGGCTCAGATCGTCTGGTTGTAGTCTCCAACTTCCTTGTGGACGCGAATGAGGCCGTCGACGGCCTTGAACATATCGCGCATGCAGGCCTCGGCCGCAGGGCTTTCCACTACGACAACGAGCTCCGGCTTGTTGGATGAGGCGCGCACAAGGCCCCAGGTGCCGTCTTCAACCATCACGCGCACGCCATTTACCGTCACCACGTCGACGATTTTCTGACCGATCAATTTGTCGCCGCGCGCATGCATGTCTTTGACGACCTGCGTGATCTCGTCGACGATTCCGTATTTCACCTCGTCGGCGCAATGGGGCGACATCGTGGGCGAGCCCCACGTCTTGGGCAATTCGGAATAAAGATTCGCCATGGTCTTGCCGGGGTTGCGATCAAGCATGTCCAGCACGTGAATGGCGGTCAGCACGCCGTCGTCATAGCCGCGCCCCACAGGGGCGTTGAAGAAGAAATGACCAGATTTCTCGAAGCCCGCCAGCGCCTTGAGGTCAGTCACGCGCCGCTTGATGTAGGAATGGCCGGTCTTCCAGTAATCAGCCTTTACGCCGCGCTCGCGCAGGACGGGATCGGTGGCGAACAGGCCGGTTGATTTCACGTCGACGACGAAGGTGGCGCCGGGATAGATTTTCGACAAATCGCGCGCCAGCATGACGCCGATTTTATCGGCGAAGATCTCGTCGCCATTGTTGTCGACCACGCCGCAGCGGTCGCCGTCGCCGTCAAACCCGAGCCCGACGTCTGCGCCTGTCTCGCGCACTTTGGCGGCGATGGCGTGCAGCATTTCCATGTCTTCGGGGTTGGGATTATAGCGCGGGAAGGTGTAATCGAGCTCGACGTCGAGCGGGATGACTTCGCAGCCAAGCGCTTCCAGAATCTGCGGCGCAAAAGCGCCCGCCGTGCCATTGCCGCAGGCCGCGACCACTTTCAGCTTGCGCTTGAGGGGCGCCCTGTTGGTGAGGTCGGCGATGTAGCGTTTGGGAAAATCGTTGACGAAACGGTACGAGCCGCCGTCCGCGTAACGGAAGCGGCCTTCGAGCACGATGTCGCGCAGGCGGCCCATTTCGTCCGGGCCAAAGGTGACGGGGCGTTGCGCGCCCATCTTCACGCCGGTCCATCCATTGTCGTTGTGCGAGGCGGTGACCATGGCCACGGCGGGCACGTCGAGATCAAATTGTGCGAAATAGGCCATCGGCGACATGGCGAGGCCAATGTCGTGCACTTTGACGCCGGCGGCCATCAGTCCGGTCACGAGCGCGTATTTGATTGAGGCTGAATAGGACCGGTAATCATGGCCGGTGGCCAGCTCCGGCTTCACGCCCATTTCATGCAGCAGCGTGCCGAGGCCGAGGCCCAAAGCCTGCACGCCCATCAGATTGATTTCTTTTTCGAACAGCCAGCGGGCGTCGTATTCGCGAAAACCCGTCGCCTTGACCATGGGGCCGGCTTCATACGCATAGGTGTTGGGCGTCAGGTGCGGAACGGGTTTGGGATAGGCGTCAGACGACATGGGCGGCCTCGGTTGAATGGGCGTCGATGGAACTGGATAGCGGCTTGTCTCTGTGGAGCGCAAGCGCGGCGGAATAAGGGCGAAACTGGAAGGGGCGCCTAGGGCTTCAGGATGAGGTTGCCTCGCGCCACTTCAAAGCCCCCAAGCTTGCTCAAGAAGCTCATGCCCAGAAGGCTGACGCTGGAGGCGCCGCGCGGCAGCACTATGGCTTGCACGTCGTAGGCGGTGATGCCGTTGACCCGCACGTTGCGCAAGGTGGTTCTGGCCGCCCGCAACTCGCCGTTGGCGGTCGCCAGCGGCGTTGTATAGGCCGAGGGCGGCAGGCGCAGCCCGAGGCTCGCCGCGTCCTCATGGCTGAGGGAAATGAAAGTAGCGCCTGTGTCGACAAGCATTTTCAGGCGCCGTCCGTCAATCTCGACCTGCGCGCTGAACTGGCCCATGCTGTCGGCGGCGATCTCGACGCGCCCGCCTGTCGCCCGGCTTTGGTCAGGCGGTCGTTGCGCCTGGGTGAGCGCGGCGCTGCGCACGGGCTCCGCCGGACGGGTGGTTTCGGCGGCGCGGGCAGGCGCGCCCGATTTACCCGGGTCCATCTTCGTGGCCATGTAGCTGGCGGCAAGCCCGATGATCCCGGCGCTGATGAGGAGTTTCGTCGATCCGTTCATGCCCGCTCTCCAATGCGGTCGCAACATGAACGCAGCTTTCCTTCAGCGCCCTTAACGCGAGGCCCGGGCGGGCGCTCTTGTTGCGTTAAGGTTTCCGATTTGTTTTCGCGCCCGCCAGCCGCTTCAGGGCGTAGAGCGCGTCCAGAGCTGCGCGCGGCGTCAGCTCGTCAGGGTTGATGTCGCCCAGCGCGTCGGCCAGTGGGTCGCGCGCGTCAGGTTTTGCAGGCGGCGCTGCGGCTGCGAACAGCGGCAGATCGTCGATGAGCGAGCCAATGGGCTGGCGGGTGTCGCCGGCCTCCAGTTTCGCCAGAATGATCTGCGCGCGCTCAACGACAGCTGCCGGCAGGCCCGCAAGGCGCGCCACCTGAATGCCATAGGAGCGGTCGGCGGCGCCGCGCGCCACTTCGTGCAGAAACACCACGTCGCCGTTCCAGTCCGTCACCCGCATGGTGAGGTTGAAAAGGCGCGGCAGTTTTGCGGTCAGGTGCGTGAGTTCGTGAAAATGGGTGGCGAACAGCGTGCGCGCGCGATTGTCCTCATGCAGACGCTCTACGGCGGCCCATGCGATGGAGAGGCCATCAAAGGTGGCGGTGCCGCGCCCGATCTCGTCCAGAATCACCAGCGAGCGCGGCCCGGCCTGATTGAGGATCGCCGCCGTCTCCACCATTTCCACCATGAAGGTGGAGCGCCCGCGCGCCAGATCGTCGGCGGCGCCCACCCGCGAGAACAATCTGTCGACCACGCCGATGTGGGCGCGGCGCGCAGGCGTGAAAGAGCCTGCCTGCGCCAGTGCTGCAATCAAGGCGTTCTGGCGCAGAAATGTCGATTTACCAGCCATATTGGGGCCAGTGACGATGGCCAGCGCGCCAGAATCCACGCCAGACAAATCGCAATCATTGGCGACAAAGCCATCCCCGGTGCGCTTTAACGCCGCTTCCACCACGGGATGGCGCCCCCCTTCAATCTTGAAGGCGAGGCTGTCGTCGACGACGGGACGGGTCCATTCGCGCTGGACGGCAAGCTCTGCAAGCGCGCTTGCCGCATCAATCGCCGCCAATGCCGCCGCCGCTGTTTTGATGGTGTCGGCCTGCTTTTGCGCCAGCGCGCAAAGCTCATCGAACACGCCCGTTTCCATCGCCAGCGCACGGTCGGCGGCGGAGGCGATCTTGGTTTCAAGCTCGACAAGCTGCGTGGTGGAGAAGCGCATCGCGTCGGCCATGGTCTGGCGATGGATGAATTGGGCGTTGAAGGGCGGCGTCAACAGACGCTCGCCATTGGCCTGATTGGTCTCGATGTAATAGCCAAGGAAATTATTATGCTTGATTTTAATTTGTCTGGTTTGCGCCGCCTCGCAATATTCAGCTTGCAGGGAGGCGATGACGCGTCGGCTGGCGTCGCGCAGCGCGCGGGCTTCATCCAGCTCGGGCAGATATTGAGCGCGCACAAAACCGCCGTCGCGTTTGTTCAGCGGCAGCTCATCGGCCAGCGCGGCGCCCATGCGCGTGTGCAAATCAGGGTCGAGAGCGTCGAGAAACGCCAGCGCGCCAGCCAGATCTTGCGGCGCGTCAGGCTCGGCGCGCAAACGTTGCGCTGTGGCGGCGCACGCGATCAGGCCGTCGCGCAATGCCGCCAGATCACGCGGGCCGCCGCGTCCCAGCGTCAGGCGCGAGAGGGCGCGCGCCATATCGGGCGCGCTTTTCAGGCTGGCGCGCACGTCGGCGCGCAAGGCTGGCGCTTCGACGAAATGCTGCACGGCGTCAAGGCGGGCCTTGATGCGGGAGACGTCCGTAAGCGGGGCGCCGATGCGCTCGGCCAGCAGGCGCCCGCCCGCCGGCGTCACGGTGAGATCGACGCAGGCCAGCAGCGAGCCTTCGCGCGCGCCGGCCATCGTGCGTGTGAGTTCGAGATTGGCGCGGGTCGCGGCGTCAATCTCCATCGTCGCGCCACGGTGAAGGCGCATCGGCAGACCAAGCGGCGGCCGCGCGTTTAACTGCGTGCGTTCAACATAGGCGATCGCGGCGGCGGCGGCGGCAATCTCCGCCCGGCTCAACGCGCCAAAGCCGTCGAGCGTGCGCACGCCGTAAAAATCCATCAACCGTCGTTCGGAGGTCACGTCCGACCCGGCGGGCGCGGTGAACGTGCAGGGCGCGCGACTCTCATTGAGCAGGCGGCGCAGCGCTGGCGTCTCGTCGAAGGACTCTGGCGCCACGATTTCGGACGGTTCGATGCGCGCGATCTCGGCGGCCAGCCCTGCCTCGTCGGTTTCGCATACCATGAACGCGCCGGTTGATATGTCGAGCGCGGCCAGTCCGAACAAAAACGCATCGTCGCTGGCTGGCGTGCGGGCGAGCGCCAGCAAGATATTGGCGCGACCGGGCTCCAGCAGGCGCTCTTCGGTGATGGTGCCGGGGGTGACGAGGCGCACGACTTCGCGGCGCACGACCGATTTTGCGCCGCGCTTGCGCGCTTCCGCCGGGTCTTCGGTCTGTTCGCAAACGGCGACGCGGTGGCCAAGCCCGATCAGGCGTTGCAGATAATCGTCGGCGCGATCAATCGGCACGCCGCACATCGGAATGTCTGCGCCCTGATGCTTGCCGCGCTTGGTGAGGACGATGCCCAGCGCCCGGCTGGCGATCTCGGCGTCCTCGAAGAACAATTCGTAGAAATCGCCCATGCGGTAGAACAAAAGGCAATCGGGATTGACCGCCTTGATCTCCACATATTGCGCCATCATCGGCGTCACCCGCGAAGGATCGGCGCCTTCACTCAGGCGTGCGGGCTTGGGCGCTGGGCGCGCATCGTCGGGTTGCGTCAACATCGGGTCAGGGTAGCAGAGGGCGCCCGTCGCTACACGCGCCTAGGCAGCGCTTTCCCCTGATTTCAGGCGGCTACCCCCCCCCTACCAAGGGCGACGCAATAGCCGGAGCCGCGCACGGCGGAGATGCGGGGCGCTATCTCATCGTTCCGGTTCAAAACCCGCAGCTTGCTCCGCAATTTGCTGACGAGCATGTCCACCGCCCGGCTGTCGGGGTCCATTGGCCCGCCCATTGCCGTTTCGTATATCCGGGCGCGGTGGACCGCTTTTCCGCCATTCAGCAGCAGCAGCCGCAGCGCGTCATATTCGGCCTGCGTCAATAGCGCCTCCATATGGCGTTCGTTGATCACGGCGCGTGCGTTGGGGTCGAGCCGGAGGCCGCCGAAGGAGACATATTGCGCCCCGCGGCGCGCGTAGCGGCGGATCGCCTTGTGCAGCCGCAGCGCCATTTCCTGAGCGTCCATCGGCAATGTGAGCACGTCGTCGGCGCCGAGGCGGAAGGCCGCCTCGATCCGTTCCGGCGTCATACGAGGCCCGCCTGTCACCACGGGCCGGTCGCCGGCGAACGAGCGAAGCAGCGGGAAACAATCGCCATCGCGCAGATCGGCGCAGGTCAAGACAAGCTCCGGCGGGTTGCGATAGGCCAACATCAGGGCTTCCGAGACATCATGCGCTTCATCGACCACAAATCCCCTTTCTTTGAGACGGTTGGCGCCGATGGTGCGATCCTCGAGGTTTGAGCACACGAACAAAATGTGATGCCTGACGGTCATATGTTTGCTAAGTCCCTTCAAATCGCCAGAAACTGGGGAAGGTTCACGCCCTCGCAAGCCCGGCGATCATGAAACTTAGCTGCTCTCGGCTGTGCGGCTATCGGAATTGCGCAATCAACGGGCGGCGGCCCGCCTAAAATTTGGACAAGTTATTCTCTTTGGAATGAGCTCTATTCAGGAGCGCGCCCCTCGTATTAAGCAGGGCCGGACTTCAAAACGACTGGACTTCAACACGGCTGGACTTCAAAACATGATCGAGGGTCTTACGGGCCTTCTTCCCACGGGGGTTCTTATGGACGGCGTCGCGACGGAATGGGTTGGGCTGCTGCTGCGCTGGCTGCACATCGTCACGGCGATGGCCTGGGTAGGTTCCTCGTTTTATTTCATGCACGTGGACGCGGCGCTCAAGCCAGCCCCGGATATGCCCGCCGGCAAGGGCGGCGAGGCGTGGGAGGTGCATGGCGGCGGCTTCTACCATGTGCGCAAATATCTCGTGGCTCCCGCCGCGCTGCCCGACGAGCTGATCTGGCATAAATGGGAGAGCTATACGACGTGGTTGTCGGGCTTCTTCCTGCTAGTGTGGATTTATTACGTCTCGGCCGACGTCTATCTGATCGATCCGGCCGTGCGCGCCATTTCAACGCCGGTCGCTGTCGCAATCGGTCTGGGCGGGCTGGCTCTGGGCTGGATCGTCTACGATCTGTTGTGTCGCTCAAAACTGGGCGAAAATCCTGCGGCTCTGGCTGCTGTTGGCTTTGGCTTCATTGTGGGCATGGCGTGGCTGTTCCAGCATGTGTTCTCAGCGCGCGGCGCCTTCGTGCACACCGGCGCGCTGATGGCCACGATCATGACCGGGAATGTGTTCCTCGTCATCATCCCCAATCAGGCCAAGGTCATCGCTTCGCTGATGAAGGGCGAGGAGCCCGACGCGCGCTATGGCAAGATCGGCAAGATCCGCTCGACCCATAACAATTATCTGACGCTGCCAGTCGTGTTCCTGATGATCTCGGGCCATTACCCTCTGGTGTGGTCCGGCCCCTATTCCGTGGCCATTATCGCGCTGGTGCTGGTTGCGGGCGCCTTCGTGCGGCACTTCTACAACCTGCGTCATTTGCGCAAGGGCAATGCGTGGTGGATGTGGATTGTCGCCGCGCTCGCCATTGCGCTGGCCATCGCCGCCAGTCTGCCGGCAAGCCCGGTGATGCGCGAAAAGCTGGGGTTGGCCGAGCCGGTCCAAACGCAAGTTGCGGGTCTGGCGCCGGCGCCGGCGCATGTGACCGATATCGTCGTCTCACGCTGCTCCATGTGCCATGGCGACAATCCGGCCTGGCCGGGGCTGGCGATTGCGCCCAAAGGCGTCTTGCTGGACACGCCCGAGCGTATTGAACGCTGGCGCGAGCAGGTGCGCATGCAAGCAGGCCTGACCCGCGCAATGCCGCCCAACAATCTCACCGAGATGACTGACGACGAGCGCAGCCAAATTCGCCTTTGGGGCGCAAGTCAGCGCGCTGCTCTGGCGCGTGTGGAATAAAGGAAACGCCATGGGCAAATTGAGCGGTCGGGTCGGCATCGTCACGGGCGCCTCTTCAGGCATTGGCGCTGCAATCGCCAAAGCTCTTGCGGCTGAGGGCATGGCGGTTGTTCTGGCCGCGCGCCGCAAGGATCGTCTGGAGGCGTTGGCGGCGGAGATCGAGGCCGCAGGCGGGCGCGCGCGGGCCTGCCAGACCGACGTCAGCGTTGAAGATGACGTGATCTGTCTGTTCCATGCCGCCAACAACGAATTTGCCCGTCTTGATCTGCTGGTCAATTGCGCCGGCTTCACCGATCCAACGCCCACGCACGAATTGTCGCTCGCCGCCTGGCGCGCGATTATCGACGTTAATCTCACCGCCGCATTTTTATGTTCGCGCGAGGCGCTGCGCGTCATGCGGCCGCAAAAGCGCGGGCGGATCATCAATATCGGCAGTATTTCAGCCAAAGTCCCGCGCCCCGATTCCATCGGCTACACAACGACGAAATTCGCGCTCGACGGTTTGACGCGCTCGCTGGCGCTTGACGGTCGCGCGCACGGGATCACGGTCTCGATCATTCATCCTGGCGCCGCCGCCACCGAACTCGTGCCCGATATGGACAAGCGCCCCGCCGCAGATACGATGCAGGCGGTCGAAGTCGCAAGCATTGCGGTGCTGATGGCCAGCCTGCCCGATGAGACAAATTTGCTTGAGGCGACGATTCTGCCTGTCGCCCAGCCGTTTCTGGGTCGCGGCTGATCATGGTGGGCATACGCGCCCTTGAGGAGGCCGAGCGCGCCGCCTTCGCGGCGATGGCGCAGGCCATGAACGCGCCCGTGATTGCGCTCGACGCCGCAGCCCGGGTGCTAGTCGCCAATACGCAGGCGCGCGCGCTGATGCCGGCTTTGCGCGAAGACGTTCTTCTGCCCATGGTGCTGCGCGCACCCGACGTGATCGACGCCATTGCCCGGGTCGCCGCGGGCGGCGACGCCCGGCAGGTCGCCTGGAGCGAACGATTTCCCCATGAACGATTGTTTGACGTGCGCGTGGCGCCGGTCAGCCTGTCGGGCGCCTTTGCCATCGTGCTGTCGTTTCTGGATTTGAGCGAGCCGCGACGGCTGGAGCGCATGCGCAGCGATTTCATCGCCAACGCCAGCCATGAATTGCGCACGCCTTTGGCCTCGCTGCTGGGATTTGTTGAAACCCTGCAAGGCCCGGCGCGCGACGATCCGGCCGCCCATGCGCAATTTCTGCCGATCATGGCCGATCAGGCACGCCGCATGTCGCGCCTCATCGACGACCTGTTGTCATTGTCGCGCATCGAGCAGACCCAGCATGTACGCCCGAGCGCGCGCGTCGATATGGCGGAGATCGTACGCCACTCAATGGATGAATTATCCCCTCTGGCGCATGAAGAACGCGCAATCGTCGCCTTCCACGCCCCGCAAAGCGCATGGGTTGTCGGCGATGCCGACGAGCTGATCCGCGTGGTTGAAAACCTGATCGAAAACGCGATCAGATATGGCGCAAAGCCCAAT
>CANJPM010000129.1 GCA_947476075.1 Beijerinckiaceae bacterium | reverse complement strand
TCATCTTCCCGAAGCCGCCTTCTACATGGTCGGCACAATCGAGGAAGCGATGGAGAAGGCCCAGCGTCTGGCAGCCGAAGCCGCGTAAGCTTTATCTCTGAACATCTGGCGCCGGCCCTCTCCCGTTTATGGGGGAGGGGACAGGCAGCGGAGACCAAAAATGGCCGCATTTAACTTTGAACTCGTCTCCCCCGAGCGCCTCCTGTTTTCAGGCGACGTCGAGGCTGTCGTCGTTCCGGGGACAGAAGGCCAGTTTACGGTCATGAACGGTCATGCGCCGACGATGTCGACGATGAAGCCTGGATTGGTGGAGATTGATCGCGGCGCGAGCAAGCAGCGGCTGTTCGTGCGCGGCGGCTTTGCCGACGTGTCGGCGACCGGCCTGACGATTCTCGCTGAACAGGCGATACCCGTCGAAGAGCTGGATGTTGCGCGCCTCGATCGCGAGATCAAGAATGCGCAGGACGACGTCGCCGACGCAGCAGGCGATGAAGGCAGGCGGCTCGCCGCTGAAAAAATCGCCCAATTGCAGGAAGTGAAAGTTGCGCTCGGGTTCTGAGCCAGGACTGTTTATCTGCATGAATGTTTCAGGGCTCGCGCAAGCGGGCCTTTTCTATTTTCATCGCTCAAAAAAAGCTGCCGCGCAGCGCTATTCGTAATTCCAGAACTTTCAATTGATCGAACACCGGACCGATCCAGGCACGCAACGCCGCGCGCACAACGATGGACATGTTCTCAGGCGGCTCAATCATAAACTCAAACAGAGAGAAATCGGGATCCTCGACCACGCGCCGCAAGACAGGATCAAGCGCGCGCACCAGCACGCTATTGCCCGCCGGGTAGAGGTCTATGATTTCGGAATCGAGTTCGCCCTGGCCTGACGCGCCATGGTTCTCCACGATCACAAGCTCAATGCTCGGCCAAACGGCTGCAATGCGCCGCGCCGCCCGGATTGACGAATCCGAGCCATCGACGTGGAACAGAACGAAAATCACGACGCCGCGTGCATGCGCCTCGTCGAAAAAGCCGATCTTTTCAGCGACAGTAAAAAAAGCATCATAGCAACGGCTGGAGACGTCGACGATTTTGAGCAAGCCGTCGTCTGCGAGCATCCGGTCAAACAGCGCCATTTGTCCGAGGACCGAGGCGACGTCAATGGGCTCGGCATCGCCAAACCTAAGCGCCATCGGGCGCTCATGCAGGTCGGTGTCGAAGGGCAGAGACGGGCGACCCGTAAAGGCGAAATAATCGACCAGAATCCGCGCCGTCGTCGAAGCCCCGACGCGACCGCTTGGAGAGCAGGAAATGAACGCGCGAGGCGAGCTCATGCCAGGACTTCCCGTCTCGCCTGCGCGCCAGCCGTCTCAGTATTGCTCGCCGAATCTCTCGCTGGATCGATCCGGGCGGCGCTCGACATCCTTGCCGTCGACAAGCCCCAGCAGGCCGATGCGGTCAAACTCGGCGCTGACCTGCCGCATCCACGTGCGCGCATAGCCGCGCAACACGAAGGAATGGGGGCTGGGTTCGCCGTCGATCTTCTGGTCGCCGATGAAACTGGCGAACGGCATTGCGGCCAGCTCGACCTGTTCGTAGGCCATCTCGTTCAGCTTCGGGATGGTGATTTCGCCCGCATGGCGCACTTTGCGGAAATAGCTCGCATAGGTCTGCGGGTCCCATTCGAAGAACTGGGTGTCGTTGATGAAATTCTTGACGAGAAAATAGCTGGCGTCGCTGATGAAGGGCGCCGTTTCGCTGATCTCGTCCAGCGAAGCAATGGAGGAGCCAAGGACATGCAGAAGCACGAAGCTGAAATCGCCGTTGCGCACTCCGTCAAGAAAACCTATGTCGCGCAACGCTTTTAGCGTGGTGGCCAATTGGCCCGCGCGCACGTCCACTACAGTCACCTTCTGTCCGGCGGAATAGAGCGTGTCGAGCATTTTCATCTGGTCGGCGGTGCTGGTGACGTCGACGACGTCGGTCACGGCCGGGTAGAAGCGCTTCAGCGTTCCCCGTGGATATTCGGTGTCGAACGCGCGCGTGAGAACGTTCTTGGCGGCGAGATAGTCCAGAAGGGCGCGCGAGACGGTCGTTTTTCCGACGCCGCCCTTGTCGGCGCCGACCACGATGAGCGCTGGCTTCATGAAGAACTTCCTTCAACAAAAAATTGAAAACGCGGTCCTGAAACGACGTCCTAAAATCCTGATGTTTATAGCAAGCCAGCTTCAGCTCGACAAGCAGATTGCTCTGCCGGCGCGCCGGCTCCCAAGCAAACGGGCGGAGCTTGCGCCCCGCCCGTCATGTCGCGCGTCAGTTCAAATCCGGCGCGCCGGTTACGTCGCGCGTGATGGGGCCGTCTTCCACAGCGACCAAACCACGCCTGCGCCAAGGATCGCAAAGGTCACGCCGAGCGAGATCGTCGGCGGGATTTTCGCAAGATCAAGCATGTCGGCGACGAAGATTTTGCCGCCGATGAAGACCAGCACCAGAGCGAGCGCAAACTTCAGATATTTGAAGCGCTCGACCATGGCCGCCAGCGCGAAATAGAGCGCGCGCAAACCAAGGATCGCGAAGATGTTCGACGTGTAAACGATGAACGTGTCAGTCGTGATCGCGAAGATCGCTGGCACAGAATCAACCGCGAAGATGATGTCGGCGACATTCACCATGACCAGCACGACGAACAAAGGCGTCATGAAGGTGACGAGCTTGCCGGTCGCCGGATCAGCCTGGCGCACGAAGAAGCTTTCGCCGTGCAGATCTTTGGTCATGCGGAAGCGCTTGCGCAGCAGGCGATAGACCGGGTTGTTCTCGACGTCATATTGCTCGTCGCTGACGAACAGCATTTTGACGCCGGTGAACACAAGGAACGCTGCGAAGATATAGAGCACCCAGCCATAGCTCTCGACCAGCGCCGCGCCCACGCCAATCATCAGGCCGCGCAGCAGGATGACGGCGAGAATGCCCCAGAAAAGAACGCGATATTGCGATTTCAGGGGAATGGCGAAATAGCCGAAGATCATCGCGATAACGAAGACGTTGTCCATCGACAACGACTTTTCGATCACAAAGCCGGTAAGATATTCGAGGCCGGATTCCGGCGACACCGCCCACCAGACCCAGACGCCAAACGCCAGTCCAAGCGAGACGTAAAACAGCGAGAGCAACAGGCTTTCGCGAACGCTCATGCAACCAGCGTCGTTTTTACCCATCAACTTTTGCAGCACGCCAAGGTCAAACGCCAGCAACACGCCCACAAGCGCGTGAAAGCCAAGCCACATCCACACCGGCTTTCCAAGCCAGTCGACAAACAGAAATTCCATAGTGCAAGCTCCGTCTCGATTAAGAGGCGTCGCCGACATCGCGGAATATTCCGCCAGAGGGGCCCGGACAACAAGCCTCAACATGCGCAATCTGCAACGGCGCCGCAAGCTGGGGTAAGCGCTCCTGTACATGTTACGTGAGAAGGCGCCCGCAAGTCTACGCGGTTCACCCTTGGGATGCCGTTTCGGCGCCCGTCAGATCAAGCCGATTGTGGTAAACTTGCCCGCACCGCTCCGACGCGCTAAGCGCGTTTCAGGAGATAGCCATGCTGCTGCCCGATCAATCCTCTTGCCCCGATTACGCAAGTCTGCGCCGGGACTTCGCCTGGGCCATTCCGCCTGGTTTCAATATCGCCACGCTGTGTTGCGACGTCCGGGCGCTGCGCGAGCCCGACCGCCCGGCCATCCTCGACGCTACTGGCGGGGGCTTGCTCGTGACCAGCTTTGGCGCGCTGAAAGAGCGCTCCGACGCGCTGGCGGCGGCGCTTGCCGTGCGCGGCCTTGGTCGAGGCGACCGGTTCGCGATCCTGCTGCCGCAATCTGCTGAAGTGGCCATTGCCCACATGGCCGCCTACAAGCTCGGCGCCATCGCTTTGCCTTTGGCCTGTCTGTTTGGAATCGACGCGCTGGAGCATCGATTGCGCGACGCAGGCGTGAAGGCGCTTGTCAGCGATTCAGCCGGGCTGGCCAAGGTGCGCGCTTTGACGTGCGGCGCGATGGCTGGAGCATTGCCCGAGCTGGAATTGCTGCTCTGCATTGATGGCGCTGACGGCGACGCGCTTGATTTTCACAAGTTGATTGCAGACGCCGATCGGCACGCCCTGCCGACATGGCGAGCGGGTGCGGAAGATCCGGCGTTGATGATCTACACGTCGGGCACGACGGGGCTGGCCAAAGGCGCGCTGCATGCGCACCGCGTGCTCGCTGGCCATTTGCCCGGCGTGCAATTGCCGCATGATTTCTTTCCCCAGGCTGGCGACAGGATGTGGACTCCCGCAGATTGGGCGTGGGCTGGCGGCTTGCTGAACGCGTTGCTGCCTGCCTTGTATTTTGGCGTGCCGGTCGTGGCCCATCGCGCGCCGCGCTTTGAGCCTGGGCAGGCGTTTGAATTGATGGAGCGCATGGGCGTGCGCAACGCGTTTGTGCCGCCCACCGCTTTGCGCATGTTGCGCGCGGTGGAGCGCCCCGCCTCGCGTTTCAAGCTCAATCTGCGCACGCTGGCCTCGGGCGGCGAAGCGTTGGGCGCAGAGACTTTCGCGTGGGGCAAGCGCGAGCTGGGATTGTCGATCAATGAATTCTATGGCCAGACCGAATGCAATCTGGTGCTCGCCTCGTGCGCCGCTATCGGGGTTAGCCGGCCCGGCGCCATTGGCAAACCCGTGCCAGGCCATAACGTTGCGGTGATCCGTGAAGACGGCGGCGTCTGCGCGCCCCACGAGCTGGGACAGATCGCGATTTCGCGGCCTGATCCGGTGATGTTCCTTGGCTATTGGCGCCAGCCGGATGCGACGAACGCCAAATTCATCGGCGACTGGATGACGACCGGCGATCAGGGGCATGTCGATGAGGACGGCTATGTGTGTTTCGTCGGTCGCGACGACGACGTCATCACCTCGTCGGGTTATCGCATTGGCCCCGCCGAGATTGAAGATTGTCTGCTGCGCCATCCAGCTGTCGCTTTGGCCGCGGTAGTTGGCAAGCCCGACGCGCTGCGGACGGAAATCGTGCGCGCGTTCATCGTGCTGCGCGATGGTTTTACGCCCTCAAAACAATTGGGAGCCGACATTCAGGATTACGTGCGTTCGCGATTGTCGGCGCACGAATATCCAAGGCTGGTGGATTTCGTGGACGAACTGCCGATGACGACGACGGGCAAGATTATTCGGAGGTTGTTGCGGGAGAGGGAATAGGGGGGAGAGTAGGCAGTAGTGAGGAGTAAAGCGCGCGTCATCCCGGCGACGGCCGGGATCCACGGCAGGCCGTATCCTAACTGTTTTCCGGTACATTAAGAGGAAGGCGGCAGGAGAGTCTCCGCCAAACCCTAAGCCTCCAAAATCTCGCCCGGCCGCTTCACCGCAAACCGGCTTGCGTCGATGTTCTCATGGGCCAGCGCTTGCGCCAGTTTTTGCGGCGGTTCGTCGATGGGCTCGTCGGCGAGCTGGAACGTGCCCCAATGATGGGCGAGCGCACGCTCCGCCCCACAGATTTTCATGATCTGCACGGCCTCTTGCGGGTCGATGTGGTGGTTCTTCATGAACCAGCGCGGCGCATAGGCGCCAATGGGCAGGATCGCGAGTTTGAAGCCGCCATGTTTGGCGCGCATCTGGTGAAAAAACGCACCGTCGGCAAATCCGGTGTCGGCGACGTGATAGATTTTGCCCGATGGCGTTTCGATCACGAACGCGCACCACAGCGCCATGCGGCGATCCATCAGCCCGCGGGCCGACCAATGATAGATTGGCTCGATGTGCACGCTGACGCCCCGCGCAATCTCGACTTTCGCGCCCCAATCATAGGCTTGCGCGCGCACGCCCTCGCCCGCCATGATGACGTCATTGCCCAGCGGCGTAATGATGCGCTGCGGCTTGTTTGCGCTCAGCGCTTTGAGCGTGGCCAGATCGAGATGGTCGTAATGATTGTGCGACACCAGCACTGCGTCGAGGCCTGGCAGATCGGCAAGATCAATCCCCGGCGCATTGACGCGTTTGGGGCCGGCGAAACTGACCGGGCTGGCGCGCTCCGACCATACCGGATCAATCAGCAGATTGACGCCGTGGGTCTGAATGAGAAAGCTCGCATGGCCGACGTAGGACACGCGCAAGGAATCGCCCTCAACGCGGGCGGGCGGGACGTCGCGCGCGGGGCCAGGGTAATGCTCGGGCCATTGCGCCCTTCCATTCTCAAAGCGCCATTTGAGAACCTCGGTAAAGGGCTTGTCATGCGAATGGCCCTCAATCCCAAAACGCACGCCGTCGAAATGCGCGCTGGGCGGCCCGTCGTAATAGGGATTGCGGCTGGCGCGATAACCCACGAAACCAAGGCCTGTGGCGATGGGCGCGGCGAGAAGCGTGAGGGCGCGTCGTCTGTTCATGGGCGGGACATGGCGTCTCACGTAAGCGCCGTCAAGCAGGCTTTGGCTTAACGGAGCGCTTTCAGGATTTCCGGCATCAGCTTTTCGCGCACGTTCGCCTCGCTCAGCGGGCCGATATGCTTGTAGGCGATCAGTCCGTCGCCGCGCACCACGAAGGTCTCCGGCACGCCATAGACGCCCCAGTCCACGCCCGCGCGCCCGGTGCGGTCGACGCCAATCATCGCATAGGGAGAGCCCAATTCGCGCAGGAAGCGGGCGGCGTTCGCCGGTTCGTCCTTGTAGGAGAGCCCGGCCATGCGCACGCCAAGGGTCTTCAGCGTCTCGTCGGCGGCCATGCGCATCAGCACTGGATGCTCGTCGCGGCAGGGTACGCACCAGCTGGCAAATACGTTCACCAGCGTTACGGAGCCCGTCTTCAGGTCCGCGTCCGAAAAGCCGGGCGCATTGGCGCCCTCAAGCGGGGGCAGCGAAAAAGTCGGCGCTGCGCGGCCAACAAGCGCCGAGGGCAGGCGCTGCGTATCGGAGCCCAAGCGCATGAAAAAAAGCGTCGCCAGCGCCAGAAAAGCGGCCAGCGGCAGCAGCGCCAGCAATATGCGCCGGACGTTGAGCGAAGATCCGCTCACTTGCGGGCCTCCTCGTCAGGCGAGGCGGGCAGTTTTGCCAGAGCGTGCTTGAGTGCGCGATGATCGAGGACAATGGCGAGCGCCGCCCCGCCAATGGCAAGCGCTGCGATGGCGTAAGAGGCGAGTATGAACCAGGCGTGCGCGCTCATCACGCCTCCTGCGGCATGGCGCGGCTATCGCCAGCCTCAGCCGCCAAAATCGCGCGGCGGCGCAGGCGGCGGCGCAAAACTTCGTTGCGGGTCGCCATCAGATGCAGGGTGATGAACAGCAGGGTCATGCCAATGGCCATCGTCAGCAGCGGCCACAGCATGGTGGGGTGAATGGTGGGGCCGCCGGCGCGAAACACGGAAGCTGGCTGGTGCAGCGTGTTCCACCAATCGACCGAGAACTTGATGATAGGCAGATTGATCGAGCCCACGAGCGTCAGAATGGCGGCTGCGCGTCCGGCGCGTGAAGGCTCGTCAATTGAGCGCCAGAGCGCGATCAGCCCCAGATACATGATGAACAGCACGAGAACCGAGGTCAGGCGGGCGTCCCACACCCACCACGTCCCCCACATCGGCTTGCCCCAGAGCGAGCCGGTGACAAGGCAAACGAAGGTGAAGGCGGCGCCAAGGGGAGCCGCCGCTTTTTGCGCCGCATCCGCCAGCGGATGGCGCCAGACGAGCGAGCCAAGGGCCGCCAGCGTCATCGTGCCCCAGCAAAACATCGCAAGCCAGGCGGCGGGCACATGAATGTACATGATGCGCACCGTCTGCCCCTGCTGGTAATCGGCGGGAGCGACGAAGAACGACAGATACAGCCCCAGCGTCAACGTCAGAGCGGACAGGACCGCGCCCGTCGGAACCAGCACGGCGGCGAGGCGGAGGAAATTGGCCGGATTTGCAAAGCGAAGCATTGGTTCGATCTATTGCGACTGGAATGGAATTGCAATCAGGCCCCACAAATGGGCTCGCGTCCAGCCTGCGGTTTGGGTTTTGCGTGCTTTCGCCTGCGGCAGAACGCCCCTTTCATTGACTCCTGCCCCCCGCGCGCCTAAAAGACACCCAACTCTCGTCAGAGACGCACTTGTGATCCGCCCACCGGCCCTTGAGGCTGGAGGCCAACGCCCGGCAGCGCGATGCGCCCCCGGGCGCTAAATCGCTTTGGGCTTTTGCTGACGTCACAGGAGATCGCCAATGTTCGAGGGCCTTTCAGAAAAGCTCTCCGGCATATTTGACCAGCTGACGCGCCGTGGCGCCCTTCGCGAGGAGGACGTCGCAACGGCTCTGCGCGAGGTTCGCCGCGCTCTGCTTGAGGCGGATGTGGCGCTCGACGTGGTGCGCGCGTTCACCGACAAGGTGCGCGACCGGGCGGTCGGCGCCAATGTCGTCAAATCGGTCACGCCGGGCCAGATGGTCGTCAAGATCGTCAACGATGTGCTCGTCGAGACGCTGGGCTCCGACGCCGATCCGATCAATCTCGATGCGCCCGCCCCGCTCGCCATCATGGTGGTGGGCCTGCAGGGCGCGGGTAAAACCACCACCGCAGCCAAAATCGCCAAACGCCTGACCGAGCGCATGAAGCGCAAGGTGCTGATGGCCTCTCTCGACGTGAAGCGCCCGGCCGCGCAAGAGCAGCTTGCGGTTCTCGGCCGCCAGATCGGCGTCGAGACGCTGCCCATCGTTCCCGGCCAGACGCCGGTTCAGATCGCCCAGCGCGCCGAACAGGCCGCACGTCTTCAGGGCTTTGACGTCGTTCTGCTCGACACGGCAGGCCGCACGCATATCGACGAGCTGTTGATGGCCGAAATGGCCGAGATCAAGGCCATCGCGCGTCCGCATGAGATTCTGCTGGTGGCCGACAGTCTCACCGGTCAGGACGCGGTGAATCTGGCCAAGAGTTTTGACGAGAGCGTCGGCATCACCGGCATCGTGCTCACCCGCACGGACGGCGACGGGCGCGGCGGCGCGGCTTTGTCCATGCGCGCAGTCACCGGCAAGCCGATCAAGCTCATCGGCACCGGCGAAAAGCTCGACGATCTCGATGATTTCCATCCCAACCGCATCGCCAATCGCATTCTGGGCATGGGCGACATCGTCGCTCTGGTCGAGAAGGCCGCGCAATCGATCGACGCCGAAAAGGCGCAGGCGATCGCCGAGAAAATGCGCAAGGGCCGGTTCGATCTCGACGACATGGCCGAGCAATTGGCGCAGGTGGAAAAGATCGGCGGCCTTGGCGGCCTGATGGGCATGTTGCCGGGCGTTGGCAAGATGAAGGACCAGATCGCAAAAGCTGGCGTCGACGACAGGATGATCAAGCGCCAGCGCGCGATGATCCTGTCGATGACACGCCAGGAGCGCCGCAATCCCGACATTTTGAAGAATTCGCGCAAGAAGCGCATCGCCGCGGGCTCGGGCACGAAGGTCGAAGACCTCAACCGCCTGCTCAAACAGCATCGCCAGATGGCCGACATGATGAAAGCCATGGGCGGCGGCGCCAAGCGAGGGCCAATGGCCCAAATGGCGCAGATGTTTGGCATCGGCGGCGGCGGCATGCCCTCGCAGGAAGAAATTGCAGCCATGCAACAGCAGATGGGCGGGGGCATGGGAAATATGCCGAAGCTTCCCTCCGCGCCGCCGCCGGGTCTTGTCGGCGGCAAACCCGGCTTGCCGGGAGGACTTCCGGGGTTGCCGGGACTGGGGCCGAAACTGCCCGGACTCGGCGGCTTCAACCCCTTCGGGGGAAAGAAGAAGTGAAGAGGACGAATAGCGAATAGCGAGTGGCGAATAGAGGTTGACCTCTCCCGCGACCCGCAAATCTTCACTCGCTACTCGCTACTCGCTACTCGCTACTCGCTACTCGCTACTGATCTAAACGCTCAACTCGAACCAAAGGAAAACACATGTCCCTCAAGATCCGCCTCTCCCGTGGCGGCGCCAAGAAGCGCCCGTTTTATCGCATCGTCATCGCCGACGCCCGCATGCCGCGCGACGGCCGCTTTGTTGAGCGTATCGGCACGTTCGATCCGTTGAAGGCCAAGGACGACGCAACGCGCATCGTGCTCGACGTCGAGAAGGCCAAAGACTGGATGGCCAAGGGCGCCCAGCCGACCGACCGCGTCGCGCGCCTGCTCGACATCATGGGCGTGGCCAAGCGCGATGCGCGCAACAACCCGCAGAAGTCGCAGCCCAAGAAGAAGGCGCAGGAGCGCGCCGCCGCTCAGGCCGCCGCCGCTGCATCTGCCGCCGCCGCCGCTGCGCCCGCTTCAGAGTAAGCCGCGCACATGTCGGACAATCCCCGCATACTTGTCGGCCGCTTCGGGGCCGCCCATGGCGTGCGGGGCGAAG
>CANJPM010000128.1 GCA_947476075.1 Beijerinckiaceae bacterium | reverse complement strand
GCTACGACATCAGGGAAGTGTATGTATCGCCCGCCGATGCCTCCGATTGGGAAGACGACATACTGGGCGACGACGAACTCCTTGACGACGATGATCAACTGATCCGCTTCAAACGCACGGAGAAGACCTGCAAATGGGATTTGAAGGTCGTGTATTCAGAGGATGATTCAGAGGCCATCTGGTACGCGGTCGATCTGTGCAAAGTCTCGCGGATCACCATCAAGTACAATAACAAGACAGGCAACACGTCAGCTACGTTTGACTGAAGCGGCGCGCATCAGCCTATGAAAGAGGGAGGCCGCATATCTGCGACCTCCCTCTTTTAATCCTGTGATCTACCAGCGCTTAGCCCTTGCGGCGCTCTTTCTTGGCGACCTTGCGGGCCGCATAGCGCGCATCGCGGGCGGCCTTCTGTTCGGCGAGCAAAGCAAGCTGCTGCTCGGCTGCCTGTGCTGCGAGCATAGCGTCGGCGGCCTCCGCCTCACGCTTGAGCGCCTCGGCGCGCTCGGCAGCAAGGCGAGCTTCTTCGGCCATTTCCTTCCGACGCACTTCCTTCGCCGCAGCGCGTTCTTCTTCACGAATGGCGCGGGCCTTGGCTATCGCAGCCCTCTCGGCCGCACGCTCGGCGGCCATAGGATCGTCGGACGCGCTGCGAAACTTCTCCAACAAGGCCTGCTTGGCTGCGACGGCGCTCAACTGGCGCTGCTTGAGGTCGGGGGTTTTAAAGCTGCTCATTATCATTCCGGTTGATTGGCTAAGGCGTTTCATTGGGGCTTCTACCGTATCGATACGGGTCTGCGCTAGTCTCCCGAGGGGGCTGGCGGCGAATGTCGGATGTTTTACGAGATTGGGACCGCCAGCTCGGCGCAAAAGAATTGGCGCCATATGCCCCGTCCGCTCGCGCAGGATCGGCTTCAAAAGCCGGCATCGCAAAGCTTAGACCGCTGAGATTACAACATCGAAAATCATAAAGAGAGGCGTCAGCAAGATTTGCTGACGCTTTAATTCATATGCAGCGCATCTGGCCCGAAAGCATGGGCGAGAGCAAGTCTAATGGCTTTCAGCTTTTGCGGCCTGACGAATCGACGAGGCTTCCGCCCTTGCCCTGGGCTTGCTTGTAGGCCGAGCCTGCGCCCTTGGAGACATTCTTGTCCGCCTTGGGCTTCTTGACTTCCTTATTGCTCTTCGCCTGCCCCTTGGCCATCGCGTATTCTCCTGATGAAGCAGCCCCGCTGCTGGTCTGCGCGCACGAAGCGTAGCAGCACAACGTCTTTCTAGCATATTTGTTGCACGCCCCGGCGCTTTTTCTGTGGCGGCGCCCAAAATGCAATAAAAGCAATCTTCCCACGGCTGTAGATGCTACATTGAATTCAGGTCCCAAGTCCCGATGGACGGATCGCCGCCAATCCTTGGAGATCGCTATGGACGACGAAAACAGAGCTTCAGAACAGCGCAAGCCGCGCAGCTTCACCCATGAGAGCCGCTATGTTCTCAGCGTCGACGGGCAACGCAAGGCGTCTTACCAGGAAGCAGAGCTGGCGATGGCCGCCGGACGCAAGATCTCGGCGGCCTTCCCCCGCCTCAACGTCTCGGTGCAGGATCAGACGGAAGGCACCCATTCCCTGTTGAGCGAGAGCAGCACACCTGTCGCACAGGACTAAAAACGACAATTCAAGCGGTGCAGTGCAAACGGGCGGCCGCCACGACCGCCCGTTTCGCGTTTGACCTCAGACCGGCGTCAAGGCCGCATGCGGCTGCGGCGGCAGCTCAACCCTGATCTGATCTCCCTCCCGCACAATGCCGCTGGCGATCACGATCGCCATCACGCCAGCCTTGCGGATAAGCCCGCCTTGCGCGTCGCGATCCAGCGTCGCAGCCATCAGGCCCTTCTGAAACCCGTCCAATTGCTTGCAAGGATTGCGAAGGCCCGTAATCTCGATGACAGCTTCGTCGCCCAGAAGCAGCCTTGCGCCGCGCGGCAGATCGATCAGCGCCAATCCTCGAGTGGTGATGTTCTCACCGAGCGCGCCGGGCGATACCTCAAAGCCCCCAGCGCGCAATTCGTCCAGTAATTCGTAGGCAATCAGATGCACCTGCCGCAAATTGGGCTGGCTGGCGTCCTTCGCCACTCTTGACCGATGCTTGACCTTGACTCCGGCGTGCGCATCTCCCTCGACGCCATGGCCGACCCGCAGAACGATCTGCGCGGCGAGCGCTTTCGAGAATTTATGGTCCGGCCCGCAAGCCAGGGCTGCAACGATCGCGTCCAAGATTGGCCCTTTCCTGATTGTGGACACTTTAGCAGACGCTTCCGCACTTGTGACCGGGCTGCGGAGAGAGTATTGCCTACAAATCGAATTTTGGCCCGAATGATCGGGCCCTTCCGCATCTGCTCCGGCAATGTGCGCGTGCGGGACCATAACCAAACATCGACACACCGATCTCAAGGCGCGTGCACTTCAAATCGCCAGCGCCCGAAGATTGCAGCCCCATCCTCCTAGTTCGGCCTTAAACTTCATGCCCTTTCCCACAACGAATCCCAGTCTCGAACGCGCCCTTGTTGAAAAGGGATATGACGAGCCTACCTCCGTTCAGGCCGCCGTCTTGCAGCCTGAAGCTGAAGACCGCGATCTGCTGGTCTCCGCACAAACCGGCTCCGGAAAGACCGTCGCTTACGGACTTGCGCTGGCAACAACGCTGCTTGGCGGGGAAGAGCGCATGGGCGCCCCCGGCGCTCCGCTTGCTCTGGTGATTGCGCCCACGCGCGAACTGGCCATGCAGGTGCAGCGCGAGTTGATCTGGCTCTATGGCTCCACAGGCGCACGCGTCTGCGCATGTATCGGCGGCATGGACGTGCGCCGCGAGGCGCGCGCGCTGGAAGACGGCTGCCACATCGTCGTCGGCACGCCCGGACGTCTGCGCGACCATCTGGAGCGCAATCGCCTCGACGTCAGCTCCCTGCGCGCCGTGGTGCTGGACGAAGCCGACGAGATGCTCGATCTGGGCTTCCGCGAAGACATGGAGTTCATTCTCGACTCCACGCCCGAAGAACGGCGCACGCTGCTGTTCTCCGCCACAATCCCGCGCGACATCGCAAACCTTGCGCGCCGCTATCAGAACGACGCCTTCCGCATCGACACCGTCGATCAAAGCCAGCCGCATGGCGATATCGATTATCGGGCCATTCGTATCGCCCCCAACGAGATCGAACACGCCTGCGTCAACGTACTGCGCAATGTTGAGGCGCGTGGCGCCATCATCTTCTGCCAGACGCGTGAAGCGGTTCGCCATCTGCACGCAAGCCTGCTTGAGCGCGGTTTTTCGGCCGTAGCGTTGTCAGGCGAATATTCGCAAAGCGAACGCACGCATGCGCTGCAATCGCTGCGGGACGGGCGCGCCCGAGTCTGCGTGGCCACCGACGTGGCGGCGCGCGGCATCGATTTGCCGAGCATCGAGCTGGTGATTCACGCTGAACTTCCGAGCGATCGCGACACCCTGCTTCATCGCAGCGGACGCACGGGCCGCGCTGGCCGCAAGGGCTCTTGCGTGTTGCTCGTCCCCTATACCAAGCGCCGCAAGGCGGAGGCGCTGATTGCGCAGGCGCGCATCGACGTGCTGTGGGGCAACCCGCCAACGGCTGAAGAAATTCGACTCGCCGATCAGCAGCGCATGAAGGAAGATCCGATCTTCACCGAGCCGAGCTCGGAAGAAGACCTGGCTCTCACCAAGATGTTGATGGCTGATCGCTCCGCTGAGGAAATCGCCGGGGCGCTGGTGCGCATGTATCGCGCCCGCCTGCCAGCTCCGGAAGAATTGTTTGAAGCTGGCGGCGCACCCGAGCGCCGAGAGCGTCCCGAACGCCCGGCGCGCGAACGCGACCGTCCCGACAAGCGAGCCCGTGAAGAACGCCGCACGCGCGGAGAATTCCCCGGTTTGGGCGAGGCCGTCGTCGACAAGTCCTATTCGCAGCGCTCCAGCGAACCCATGGTCTGGTTCCGCATGAACGTGGGACGCAGCAACAATGCCGATCCCAAATGGATCTTGCCGGTGATCTGCCGCCTCGGTCATGTGACCAAGAACGAGATCGGCGTCATCAAGATCTTTGATCGCGAAACCAAGTTCGAGATCATCGAATCGGTGGCCGCAAAATTCATGGCCTCGGTGCGCAAATCCTCCGACGACGAGAACGTCAACATCCAGCCCGCAGCCGGCACCGTGCAGGAATTGCGCAAGGGCGGCGGCGTGAAAGCCGACGAGCCCGCATCAAATTACGTGCGCCCGGACTTCGTCAAGAAAGATTACGCGAAGAAGGAATATCCCAAGAAGGATTATCCCAAGAAGAGCTTCGACAAGCCAGACTTCGCGAAGAAGGACTTCCCCAAGAAAAGCTTCGACAAGAGCGACGCTCCGAAAAAAGACTTCGCCAAGAAGGACTTCTCCCAGAAGGACATCGCAAAGAAAGATTATCCCAAGAAAGACTTCGCCGCCAAGCCCTACGCCAAGAAGCCTTTCAACAAGGATTCACGCGGTCCTGATACGCGCGGCCCTGCTCCGGCCGCCGTGGTGCGCGATTGGGATTCCAAGCCGAAGAAAAAGTTCCGCCCGCCGACCTGATTAATCTGGGACGCAAGGCGTTTTCATCAGGGCGGCTGCATGGTGCAGCCGCCCTTTTTCGTGGCCCGCCGCCCTCAAGAAAGCGCTCGCCGCGCGA
The DNA here is from genome assembly GCA_947476075.1 of Beijerinckiaceae bacterium. Lineage (GTDB taxonomy): Bacteria > Pseudomonadota > Alphaproteobacteria > Rhizobiales > Beijerinckiaceae > Terripilifer. The sequence continues at coordinate 5,747 of CANJPM010000128.1, read as the reverse complement.
GCGTCGTCCGTGCAATAATTTATAAAAACGGGTGGAGGGATCGCTTATGGACAGTCCATATTGGGCGCCGCCGCAGGCGCCGGCGGCGCCGCGTGGGCTGTGTACGGATTGCGGAGTATCGCGCTCAAGCGAGCCTGGCGCCTGCGGCCGCGCGTGCCAGTTCATCAAACCCGATTACCCTGCGCTGGAGACGAAAGTTCACGGCCGCGCGCGCGATCCTCTCCGCCCTGACGAAATCTTCTTCGGACCCTTCAGGCGCATGCTGCGCGCCTCGCTGGCCGCGCCCGCGACAGGCGCACAATGGTCGGGCGTCACGACGCGCCTTGCCGAGCGCCTTTTGGAGACCGGCGCAGTCGACGCAGTGCTCACCATGGCGCCTGACCCGCAAGACCGCTGGAAACCAACGCCCGTCATTGTGACAAAGGCGCAAGGCATGGCGTTTTGTCGTGGGATGCGAATGGGCTACGCTCCCCTTCTTGGCCTGCTGGAGCCTGCGCGCGCCAGCGGGTACAAGCGCCTCGCATTGATCGGCATCCCCTGTCAGGTCTATGCGTTGCGCGCGCTTGAAGACGAACTGGCGCTCGAAAAACTCTACGTTATCGGCACGCCCTGCTCAGACAACACGACGACGGAGCGTTTCCATGAATTTCTGGCGCTGCTGGCGGAAGATCCCGACACAATAACGTATCTGGAATTTCGTGCCGATTATCATGTCGAGCTGCGTTTCGCGGATGGCTCGAAAAAGGAAATCCCCTTCCTGCAATTGCCGATCTCGAAACTCCCCGGCGATTTCTTTCCGCTGACCTGCCGCACCTGCGTCGATTACACCAACGTTCTGGCGGATGTGACTGTAGGCTATATGGCGGGGGAAGGCGATCAATGGTTGCTCGTGCGCAATGCGCGCGGCGAGGAATTGCTCGATCTGGTTGGCTCGGAGCTGCAAACCAAACCGCTGGGAAGCGCGGGCAAACGACAGGGTCCGGTCAAAGGCTTTCTGGGGAACGTGGCGCGCGCAGCCGGCGGCCTGCCGCTGCGCTCAATGCCCAATTGGCTGCGTCCAATCATCGGTTGGCTAATGCCAAGGATCGGACCGCGCGGACTGGAGTTCGCCCGCGCGCGCGTGGAGATGAAGGCGGTGGAAACTGTACTGCATCTGCGCCAACACCTGCCGGCGCGCATGCGCAACATGATCCCCTCGCATATCTGGACGCTTGTGGCGCCTTATGGATTGAAACCCATCGCCAGTGAGCTGAAGGCGATCAAAAAGCCAGCAGAGGCATTACCCCCCAAAGCTCCATGACATCGCAGCGATGCGCAAAAGCCATTCAGGCAGAGGGAGTAGTTGCGCAATGACATCCGTGCTCACGGATAACAAGAGGGCTCCCAAGAGCGAGACGAGCGTGCCGCCCAGCAAGCGCGCGCTGAACACCTCGTGCTCGCGATTGAAAAGCCAGCTGAACAACATGCGAAACAGCAAAGACAACCGCTGGATAGGCGCGACCACCGAGACGGGCGCCATGGAAAGCGCAAGATAGCGCAACATTTGCGACAGCCCGACCATGAAGCCGGCAGCGCAGAACCATTTGGCGTTGGAGGCGGACACTTTGCGCACGTCCGCGATTTGACCGGTCGCCACAACCACCAAAAGAACCACAAGGCTGGCTGCGCCATACGAAATGACCCCGCCGGCAAGACTGGCGCCCGGCGTCGCATTCTCAAGCGCAGAACGAACCAGAACCGGGCTCGCGCCATAGCCCAGCGCTGAAAGGCCGGCGAACAAATAGCCTTGCGCATAAAGCGGCGTGAAAGTGGGCTTGGTTGTCTTTTCGACCGCTGATTCAGCGCGTGCGGGCGGCGCTTTCTTTTGGCCCAGTTGAACGGCGAGCGCCGGGCCCATGAGCACGAGAAAAATGCCGACGACCTTCAACGGCGTGAGCGATTCACCCAGCACCAGAACCGCAAGCGCCAGCGCGATCAGCACACTCGATTCCTGCAGCGGCCCAGCGAGATTCGAACCAATCGCCTTCACCGCGCGATAATTGAAATAGCGCCCCCAGACGAAGTGGACGATTCCCGCCAACGCCAAAAATCCGAATGCGCGCCATGAGAAGTCGAGCAGCCAATGCAGACTGGACATTGCAAGCGCGCCCAGCAAAAACATCGGCAGCCCAAGCGGCACCGAGATTGAAAGCGCCTGCACCGCAGACCCTGTGAGCACGCCGCGGCGCGCGAACGTATTGTTCAACGCAAAGGTAGCGGCTGAACATAAAGCGAGAAAGACACCAAGCACGCACACATCTCCACTTCATGCTCAACCGCGCAGCGTTAAGTCAACCGCAGATCAATCCATAAATTTGCGGGCGATCTCGACAGCTTCCGGCGACGTGTTCTGGATGGCAGCTGCGATTGCGGCCGCTTTTTCGCCGGAGATCGGATCCATATCCATTTTGGACTTCTGCGCATAATCGAGGAATTCCGGATCTTTCATCATGCTGTCAAAAGCCTTGCGCAAAGCCGCCGCACGATCAGCCTGCATGCCGGGCGGTCCAATGATGGGACGGCCGATCTGCTCGGAGGCGATGAGGAAATTGATCGCTTTCTTCTCGTTCTCAGACGTCAATAATTCAAAGATCGTCGGCACGTCCGGCAATGAAGGATGCTTGGTGTCGCTGAACTGAACGAGAGGATTGATCTTCTTTTCGGGCAGCCAATCGGGCTTCTGGCTCTCAAGGCTGGTCATGAGCGTGCAATTACCGTCGACCTCGCCGCGCTCAATCGCAAGCCAGATATGCCCAGTCGTCGCATAGCCAAGGACAAGTTTCGTCTTCTCCGGGCTGAGCGAACGCAGGATCGACGTATAAATATAACCGCCGCTGTTTTTCGACGTGTCGCCAAGCGTGATTGGCGCCTTGCCAAGATCCTTGATCGTCTTGATGCCCTTGGCGCCCCACATGTAGCAAATGGCGAGCTCGCTGTTCATGCTGCCGATCCACGTAAACTTGGTAAAGTCGACGCCGGTCTCCTTTGGTTCAAGAACGGATTTGGGCATAAGGCCACGGTTGAACATGCCAAATTGCGAGCCGTCCTTGGGCGCAACGCTTTGCAGATAGCGCACGAATTGCAGGCTCGACGCGCCAGGCATGTTATTGACGATCACAGTCGGATTGCCGGGGATGTGCTTGCCGATGAAACGCGCCGCCACGCGTGTGTAGGCGTCAAACGCGCCGCTGGGCGGATAGCCGACCATAAATTGTACAGTTTTGCCGCGATAAAACTCCTCGGGAGTCTGCGCCTGAGCCGGCAGAGCGGCTGCGATTGCGACAAGGGCGACGCCCCCGGCAAAATTGTTGAACGAAATGTTCATGTATTCTCTCCCTCGCGAAAAGATTGCATGCTCGCCTGCGCTGATTGCTTGAGCATCGCGGCGAACGGTTATGGCGTTCCTCATAGCGCGGCGCAGCCCTACATGCCACAGCTGCGCAGGATATCGCCTGTATTCAGTCGGATAGCAAGATCACGCGGAATGCCTGCGCGCCAAAAGCAGCCGGATTTGCGTCAGACAATCGACTCGACGATAAAAGACGGGGCTTATGGCCCGCGCAAAAAGACACTTCGGGGGAAACAATGGCGCACAAACTCCGGTTAAAAATCGGAATCGACCGATACGACCGGCACTTTCCGTTCTTCGACGGAACCGCCCCAGTGCCAGATTCCATCGAACTTCACGTTGACCAGATCGGGCAAAGCACCCGGTTGCGCGATGGCACAGACCGCCATGGACGGATGCTGGAGGGCGCATACGACATCGCTGAATTTTCGATGTCGAGCTATCTCATCGCCAAAGAAAAAGGACTGCCCATTACCGGGATTCCGATTTTCCCGCGACGCCTTTTCAGCCAAAGTCAGATGTGGGTGCATCCTGATTCAAACCTTTGGCATCCGCGCGATCTTGCTGGCAAAAAGGTTGCGCTGAGCGCGTTTCAAACCACGCTGTCGCTGCTGGCCAGAGGCGATCTGAAATCATATTATGGAATCGCAGGGGAGAGCATTCACTGGTTGCTCACATCAGAGGAAAAAGTAGCGTTCAACGTCAAGCCCGGCGTGAAAGTGGACTTCATCGGCAACAGGCAGGGGCTAGGACAAGCGCTGGAAAAGGGCGAGATCGACGCATTCTTTCTACCTCATCCGCCCCATTCAGTATCAACCGGCCAGACGCGGGCGCGCCGTTTGTTCCCCGATTCCAGAGCCGAAGAGCTGGCCTATTTCAACAAAGTCGGCGACTATCCCATCATGCACATTATGGCTCTGCGGCAGGAGCTTGCTGACGCGCATCCGTGGCTCTGCATGGCGCTGTATAAAATGTTCAACGATGCAAACGCCGTCGCGGAAAGTTATTATGAAGACCCAAATTGGTCGCGCCTCGCCTGGGGGCTTCACGCGCTGGAAGACGAGCGGCGCGCGTTCGGTCGCGATCCATGGGAGAACGGCTTCAAGCGTAATCAATCAAACGTCGAGCGCTTTATTGGCTATTCGCATGATCAGGGATTGATCGGCGCACTTTATCCGGCTGAAAGCTTGTTCGACCCTTCGACGCTTGACACCTGACGATGAACCTCCTTTCAAAATTACCAGGAAAACCGTCAAAGCCGTTGTTGATCCTTTTGCTGCTGGTGTTTCTGAAGCAGATCGGCAATGGCATGGTGTGGTCAGTGATCGCGCTCTACGGCCAGAGCCTTGGCGCCAGCACCGCTGTCATAGGCATGATGATCTCGGCCTACGGCGGCGCGCGGCTGATCGTGAACATGCCGTCGGGCTATGCGTCTGAAAAGTTCGGTCGCCGTGCGATGATGAGCTTTGGCTGCGGAGTGTCGGCGCTAGCCTCGCTTGCTGTCGTCATGACGACGCAAGTATCCGGCTTCTTTTTATGCCTGTTGATGATGGGAGCGGCGTCGGCCGCCTTCATGACGTCAGCACTGGCCGCTGTCGCCGATCTTGGCACGCCGGGCCATCGCATGCAGGACGCCTCGTATTATCAAGCAGCGAACATGATCGGCGCCAGCATGGGGCCAGCTCTTGGCGGCTTGGCCGCCGGGCTCTGGGGCTTTGGTTCGCCCTATTTCATAAATGGTTTGATTGCGCTTTTGGGCGTGGCCGCTTTTGCGCTGATGCCATGGAAAGAAGAGCCGAAGTCACGCGAAAAATCCATTCCGCAGAAAGGCGAATTACGCTCGCTTGCGCGTCAGGGCATGGGCGTCGGGTTCATGTATTTCAGCATCTTTTATGTTCGCGTGGCGTCGAACTGGATTTTGCTCCCACTTATCGCGCAGACAAAACATGCAATGGAATTGACCACTATTGGACTCATTCTTACATGCGGCGCACTCGCCAATCTCAGCGTCATCGGGATCACGCCGCCGCTGGCGCGTTTATGCGGGCGCGTCTGGATCATCGTGATCGCAAGCGGTTTGACATTGTGCGCCTGCGCTATGCTGGCTTTTGGGGAGCATCCGGTCTTTCTGTGGTTTGCATCCGTTCTTTTTGGCGCCGGCGCCGGCATGGCCTCGCCAACGCTCATCGCCTATGTCGCCGACATCGCGCCCGAGCATCAACGCGGCCCGGCCATGGGCTTGTTGCGCACGATGCAAGATCTCTCGTTGATCCTCGGACCGTTGCTCACCGGCTTGCTGTCGGACAATCTGGGCCTTGGCTATCAGGGTGGATTGTATGGTTGCCTGGCCTTGCTTGGC
>CANJPM010000127.1 GCA_947476075.1 Beijerinckiaceae bacterium | reverse complement strand
TTCCGGCGCGCCGTTTTTGACGCCGGAGGGCATCGCGGTGCGTCCCGCCTATGGCGCCGTCGACCTTGAAGGCATGGGCCACCTCGATGGCGCTCCAGGCATCGCGCCGTTTCTGCGCGGCCCCTATCCCGCCATGTACGTGAATCAGCCGTGGACGATCCGCCAATATGCGGGGTTCTCGACGGCGGAGGATTCCAACGCCTTCTATCGGCGCAATCTGGCCGCAGGCCAGAAGGGCCTGTCCATCGCCTTCGATCTGGCCACCCATCGCGGCTATGATTCCGATCATCCGCGCGTAGCTGGCGACGTGGGCATGGCGGGCGTCGCGATTGATTCCATCTACGACATGCGCACGCTGTTTGATGGCATTCCGCTGGATCGCATGTCGGTGTCGATGACCATGAACGGCGCGGTTCTACCCATTCTCGCGCTCTATATCGTGGCCGCCGAAGAGCAGGGCGTCTCACAGGACAAATTGTCTGGCACGATCCAGAACGACATTCTCAAAGAATTCATGGTGCGCAACACCTATATCTATCCGCCCAGACATTCGATGCGCATCATCTCGGATATCTTCGCCTACACGTCGGCGAACATGCCCAAGTTCAACTCGATCTCGATTTCCGGCTATCACATGCAGGAAGCAGGCGCGACGCAGGATCTGGAGCTGGCCTATACGCTGGCCGACGGTGTCGAATATGTGCGCGCAGGTTTGGCTGCGGGCATGGATATTGATGCGTTCGCGCCGCGATTGTCGTTCTTCTGGGCGATCGGAATGAACTTCTACATGGAGGTCGCCAAGCTGCGCGCCGCACGCCTGCTATGGGCAAATTTGCTGGCGCCGTTTGCGCCGAAAAATCCAAAGTCGCTGGCGCTGCGCACCCATTGCCAAACGTCCGGCTGGTCGCTGACCGCGCAGGACGCGTTCAACAATGTGGTGCGCACGCAAATTGAAGCGATGGCTGCAACGCAGGGCCATACGCAATCGCTTCACACCAATGCGCTCGACGAGGCGCTGGCTTTGCCGACGGATTTTTCCGCACGCATTGCGCGCAATACGCAAATCTTCCTGCAACAGGAAAGCGGCACGACCCGCATCATCGACCCCTGGGGCGGCTCGTATTACGTCGAGCGGCTGACCGCCGATCTGGCTTTGCGCGCCATGGCGCATATCGCCGAGGTTGAACAGCTGGGCGGCATGGCCAAAGCGATTGACGCCGGCATTCCCAAAATGCGCATCGAAGAGGCTGCGGCCAAAACGCAGGCGCGCATTGATACGGGCCAGCAAGCGGTGATCGGCGTCAACAAGCATCGACTGGACGACGAGAAGCCGATTGACGTGTTGAAGGTCGATAATTCCTCCGTGCGCACCCAGCAGATCGAGAAGCTTCGGCGCCTGCGGGAAGAGCGCGATCAAAGCGAGGTCGACGGGGCTCTGGAGGCCCTGACGAACGGTGCGCGCGGCGGCGCAAATCTGCTCGATCTTGCGGTGAAGGCGGCGCGCGCAAAGGCCACGGTGGGCGAAATTTCGCTCAGCCTCGAGCATGCGTTCAATCGTCATGTGGCCACCATCCACACCATCTCGGGCGTCTATCGCGCCCAGGCGGGCGAGGCCAGCGAGGCGGTGACGCGCGTGCAGCGCCTCACCGCTGCGTTTGCGGAAAACGAAGGTCGCCCGCCGCGCATCTTGATCGCGAAAGTGGGTCAGGACGGGCATGATCGCGGCCAGAAGGTCGTGGCCTCCGCCTTCGCCGATCTTGGCTTTGCGGTGGACGTTGGCGCATTGTTCGCCACCCCCGCCGAGGCCGCGCAATTGGCGGTGCAAAACGACGTGCATGTGGTGGGCGTGTCGTCGCTGGCGGCGGGCCATCTGACGCTGGTGCCGGAGCTGAAAGCGGAGCTTGAAAAGCTCGGGCGCGGAGACGTCATGATTGTGGTGGGCGGCGTGATTCCGCCTCAGGATTTCGAAGCGCTGCGCCAGGCGGGCGCGGCTGCGATCTTCCCGCCCGGAACGCCTGTGGCCGACAGCGCCGAACGTCTGCTTGAGGAGCTGAACGCCAGATTGGGTTACGCGCAAAAACCTGCGGCCTAGCCGCCTTTGGACCCCGCGCGCTCCTCCTTTAAGCGTCCCAAGATGCGCGCGGTCCAAGCCCTGCGTCATCCCGGGATGCCGGGACCCACGGCAGGTTACGAGCTCGCGGCTTGCCGTGGATGGTGGCCGTCGCCGCAATGACGTGTTTGGATCGTTGAGCGCTTTTGTGCGTGGCGAGCGGCCCGGCTATCGCCTATAAGAGGCCACGACATTTCAAACGCCGGGAGATCGCAATGACCGCAGATCCGCGCAGCGAGAATGGAAAAGTATTTATTGGCAAGGGCGAAGACGCCTTTCAATTCATTAATCTGCCGCTGGCCAATCGTCATGGTCTTGTCACGGGCGCAACAGGCACTGGCAAAACCGTCACGCTGCAAGCGCTGGCCGAGGGCTTTTCCAACGCGGGCGTGCCGGTGTTCGCAGCTGACGTAAAGGGCGATCTTTCAGGGATCGCAGCCGTTGGCGAACCCAAGCCGCATTTCGTTCAACGCGCAAAGGACTTGGGCTTTGAATGGCAGGCGGATGAGTTTCCCGTCGTGTTCTGGGACATTTTCGGAGAGCAGGGCCATCCCGTGCGCGCGACAATTTCGGAAATGGGGCCGCTGCTGCTCTCGCGCCTGCTGGAGTGCAATGACGTTCAGGAAGGCGCGGTCAATATCGCGTTCCGCGTCGCCGACGACAATGGCATGTTGCTGCTTGACCTGAAGGACTTCCGGGCGATGCTGCAATTTGTCTCCGACAATGCAGCCGAGATCAAAACCAGATATGGCAATGTCGCGCCTGCAACCATTGGCGCTATTCAGCGCGCGCTACTGGTGCTGGAAAATCAGGGCGCCAATTCTTTCTTCGCCGAGCCCGCGCTTGATCTCAATGATTTCATGCGCAAGGACCGCGACGGGCGCGGCTTAATCAACATTCTGGCAGCCGACAAATTGATGCGCAGCCCGCGCCTCTACGCGACGTTCCTGCTGTGGATGCTGTCTGAATTGTTCGAGAACCTGCCCGAAGTAGGCGATCTTGAAAAACCAAAGCTCGTCTTCTTTTTCGATGAAGCGCATTTATTGTTCGACAATGCGCCGAAGGCTTTGCTCGACGCCATCGAGCAAGTGGTGCGCCTGATCCGCTCCAAGGGCGTGGGCGTCTATTTCATCACGCAAAACCCGCTCGATGTGCCGGAAACCGTTCTGGGACAGTTGGGAAACCGCGTGCAGCATGCCTTGCGCGCATTCACGCCGCGCGATCAGCGGGCAGTGAAGGCGGCGGCTGAAACGTTCCGTCAGAAGACGGGGTTCGATGCAGCCAAGGCGATCATGGAATTGAAAGTTGGAGAGGCGCTCGTCTCCACCTTGCAGGACAAGGGCGCGCCGTCGGAAGTCGCGCGCACGCTCGTGACGCCGCCATCAGCCCGCGTCGGCGTCATCACGCCTGAAGAGCGCGCCGCCATTCAGCGCAAGAGCTCGCTGGGAGGCAAATACGATACGTTGATTGATCGCGAGTCAGCGTTTGAAATGCTTGCCAAACGCATCGAGGCCGCTAATGCGCCGCCAGTGGAAGAGGGTGGCGTCATGGGTCAGCTCGGCGACATGCTGGGCGGCATGTTCGGCAATGGTGCGCCCAAGGTCGATCCGCGCACCGGCAAGCCGCTGCCGGGTCGGCGCGGGCAATCGATTGGCGAGAAGATCATCGCATCGGCCGCGCAATCTGCTGCGCGCTCGATTGGCACGCAAATCTCGCGCGCAATTTTGCGTAATGTGCTCGGCGGCATGCTGGGCGGCAAACGATAATGGAGACGTCCGTGGCGCTCGATAAAGTCCTCGCCCATATTGATAATGATCTCGACGGCTCGCTTGCGCGGCTGTTTGATCTTTTGGCGATCAGGTCGATCTCCACGGACCCTGCGTTCAAGGCCGATTGCGCGCGCGCCGCCCATTGGCTGGTCGCGCAATTATCAGGCATGGGGTTTGAGGCGAGCGTGCGCGAAACGGCGGGGCATCCCATGGTCGTGGCGCACGCAAAAGCCAAGCGGGCCGATGCGCCGCACGTGCTGTTCTACGGTCATTACGATGTGCAGCCGGTGGACCCTTTGAACTTGTGGCATAGCGATCCGTTCGCGCCGCATATGGTGGAAGAGGGAGGCGACAAGCGTATCGTGGCGCGCGGCGCAGCCGACGACAAAGGCCAGCTGATGACCTTCGTTGAAGCGTGCCGCGCCTTCATGAATAATGGCGGCTTGCCATGCCATGTCACCATTTTGTTTGAGGGCGAAGAGGAATGCGGCTCGTCGTCGCTCCCTGCATTTCTGGCCGCCAACAGGGAGGAATTGCGCGCCGACGTCGTCCTCGTATGCGACACCAATATGTGGAACAGGAACACGCCCTCCATAACCACCATGCTGCGCGGGCTGGTGCTGGAGGAAGTCGTTATCGACGCCGCCTCGCGCGATCTGCATTCAGGCCTGTTCGGCGGCGCCGCGATCAATCCGATCCGTGTTCTGGCGCGCATTCTGTCCGATTTGCATGACGACAATGGCGCCGTGACGCTGCCGGGCTTTTACGAGGGCGTACAGGATTTGCCCGCTGACGTTGCCGCGCAATGGCGCGCGCTGGATTTCAGCGAGAGCGCCTTTCTGGGGGACGTCGGCTTGAGCGTCCCCGCCGGCGAGAAAGGCCGCAGCGTTCTTGAACATGTGTGGGCGCGCCCGACTTGCGACGTTAATGGAATCATCGGCGGCTATACGGGCGAGGGTACAAAGACGGTTCTGCCTGCGCGCGCGTCCGCGAAGGTTTCGTTTCGCCTTGTTGGCGCGCAGGAGCCGCACAAGATATTGGAGAGCTTCCACGCCTTCGTGCGCGCGCGCCTGCCCGCCGATTGCAAGGCGACGTTCGTCTCGCACGGCGCATCGGCTGCGATCTCGTTGCCGTTTGACTCAAATTATCTGCAAAAGGCGCGCAGCGCCCTTTCACAAGAATGGGGCGTTGAGGCGGTGATGGCGGGCGGCGGCGGATCGATTCCGGTGATCGGCGATTTCAAGCGAGATCTGGGCATGGACGCGCTGATGATCGGCTTTGGGCTCGACGACGACCGCATCCACTCGCCCAACGAGAAATACGAGCTGAAATCTTATCACAAAGGCACGCGCAGCTGGGCGCGCGTTCTGGATGCGCTTGCGCGCTAGGCGCCAAACTGCTCGCGCAGGATTCGCTCTTCCAGCGAATGGCCGGGATCGTGCAAAATCATGCAGCCGGTCGCATGGTCCATCGCGATGTCGACGCTGGCCACATTGCGGACTTCATAATGGTCCGCGACAGCGGACACGGGCCGCTTCTCCGCTTCCAGAACGTCAATGGTGACGCGCGCCTTGTCGGGCAAGAGCGCGCCGCGCCAGCGACGGGGACGGAAAGCCGAGATTGGCGTCAGCGCCATCAGCGGCGCATCGAGCGGCAGGATCGGGCCATTGGCCGAAAGGTTATAGGCGGTGGAGCCGGCGGGCGTTGCAATGAGCACGCCGTCGGCGATCAATTCGGCCAGGCGCTCCTGACCATCAATCGAGATCCTCAGCTTGGCGGCCTGATAGGTCTGGCGCAGCAATGAGACCTCGTTGATGGCGCGCGCCTCATGCACAGCGCCTTTCACGTCGGTGGCTTTCATCGTGAGCGGATGGATGGTCGAGGCGAGCGCCGCCTCCAGCCGCTCGCGCAGGCTGTCTTCCTGATATTCGTTCATCAGAAAGCCGACCGAGCCGCGGTTCATGCCGTAGATTGGTTTTTGCGAGCCCATGAAGCGATGCAGCGTTTGCAGCATCAAGCCGTCGCCTCCAAACGCCACGATCACGTCGGCGTCGGCGCAGTCCACCTCTCCATAGCGTTTGACGAACGAAGCGCGTGCGTCTTCGGCTTCCGGCGTGCCTGAGGAGAGAAAGGCTATGCGCCCGTTTCCGAGCTTTGTGGGTGCGCTCATGTTCGTGTCCCTGTGCGCCGCTTTCGCGCACCCTGCACACATAGCCCTTGGCAAGCCCGGGGGAAAGCGCGCCCCGGGCGATCAGCCGCGGGGAGAGCGCATGCAATCCATCACCAGCCGCTCGAAGCCGTCGCTGAGCAAGGCGTCGGGCGCCAGTTGCCGGTCGCCGATCTCCACCATCACGCTGTCTGCGCGGGTCGCCTCGGCGACGCGGCGAATGGCGATGACGATGCTTTGCGCCAATTCCCTGCCCGGCAGGCTGCCCACAACAAGGTCGGTGATCCGCAGGGCGCGCGGGCGCCCGATGGCGCGGTGGATGTGCCAGGCGAACAAGGCGTGGATGTAGCCGCGCTCGTCCTCCACCGCCACCAAGCCTGCCGATTTGCCGGCGCCCCGGTTCAGAGCCGCCGTATAGGCGCGCCAATCCTCCAGCTGCGTGCTGGGGCAGGACGATTGCACCAATGGCCACGCCCGCAGCGCGACGCGCCGGTTTACGGCCACCGTGTGGAACAAGGGCGGGTCGCCGGCATGAGCGGCGTTTGGCGCAGTGTTGGGCGGAAACATGAAACAGGATTCGGCAAATATGGATTAAGCACATTGACTTGCGTCAAACGGCGGGACGCGCGTCCAAGCGCCCGCGCCAGGCTTCTGAGAAGTTGCAATGGTTGCCCCCTGCGTGCAATGTGTAACTCTTGCAGGAACACAACCATGGACGTCACAGTCACGAAAGCTGAAGCGGTTTCGCCCGCTTTAGGCTTGTGTTCCAATTCAAAGCCCCAGATTGAGTGCTCGCAATGCCGCGTGCGGGCGTTGAGCCTGTGCGCCGCGCTTGAGCCCGACGAATTGCACGAACTCGACAAGCTTTCGCAGACGTTGAGCTTCTCCGCGCGTCAGACTTTGTTCGAGCAGGATCAGCCGGCCGATTCCGTCTACAATCTCACGGCTGGCGCAGTGCGGCTTTACAAACTGCTGCCGGACGGACGTCGTCAGGTCGTGGGCTTTGCGCTGCCGGGCGATTTCCTGGGCCTTGCAATGAGCGAGCGCAACATGTTTTGCGCCGATGCGCTCACGCCAACCACCGCCTGCCGGTTCTCTCGCGAGGCCTATTCAGATTTTCTCGACGCCAAGCCGCACCTGCTGCGGCGTCTCCATTCCATGGCAAGCCATGAGCTGAGCCTTGCGCAAGACCAGATGGTGATTTTGGGCCGCCGCACCGCCGAGGAGCGGGTGGCGGCGTTTTTGATTGGCCTGCGCAATCGGTGGATGCGTGTGAACGGCAATCATGTGCACGTGCTGCTGCCGATGACGCGGCAGGATATCGGCGATTTTCTCGGCCTCACGGTTGAGACGGTCAGCCGGATCATGACGCGCCTCGCCCGCGAAAAGTGCATCGTGATCGTGCCTGACGGCGTGCGCCTGCTCGATGTCGCCCGGCTTGAGCGCCTCGCCGAGGTCTGAGGCGTATTTCCTTTTTTCGAGAAGCTCTTGCTCTTTTGCTTGCCCCTTCGCCTCGCGCGGGTTCATATCCGCTTCAGCAGCAGCGTTCGCAATCTGGAGGCGATGAGCCGATGAATATCCGCGTCAAGGACGAAGATCTGGCGATCATGAAATTCGCCATCGGCCAACCCGTGCGGCGCGTGGAAGATTCGTCGCTCTTGCAGGGGCGTGGGCAATATACCGACGACGTCAATCGGCCCGGTCAGGTTTATTGCGCCATGGTGCGTTCGCAGCAGGCGCACGGTTTTTTGCGGGGCATAGACGTTGAGGCCGCAAAAGCCATGCCCGGCGTAATCGCAGTGTACACTGGCGCCGATCTCGCGGCGGCGGGCTATGCCGCCATGCCCTATCGCGTTGCGCTGCAAGGGCGCGGCGGCGCCGCTATGGCAAAGCCGCCGCGTTTCGCGCTTGCGACCGACAAAGTCCGCTTTGTCGGCGATCCGGTGGCGTGCGTGATCGCGCAGACGGCGGCGCAGGCGCAGGACGCAGCCGAAGCCGTGATGCTCGAAATTGAATCTCTGCCCGCCATCGTCGCCATGTCGGACGCCGTGAAAGCCGACGCACCGCAGATTTACCACGAGGCGCCGGGCAATGTGGCGCTCGATTATCATTTTGGCGACAGCGAAAAGGTCGCAGAGGCGTTCGCCAAGGCCGCGCACGTCACCAAACTCAACATAACCAACAGCCGCATCGTCATCAATGCGATGGAGCCCCGCGCGGCTGTCGCCGATTATGATGCGGCCAGCGGACGCTTCACGCTCTGGGCGCCGACGCAAGGCGTTACGGGTTCGCGCGCCAATGTGGCCGACATGATGAAGGTTTCGCCCGACAAAGTGCGGTTCATCGCTACAAACGTCGGCGGTTCGTTCGGCATGAAAGGCGCTGTGTTTCCCGAATACATCTGCGCGCTGCACGCCGCGCGCGCTTTGGGGCGTCCGGTGAAATGGACCGACAGGCGTTCGGATTCCTTCCTGTCCGATCACCATGGCCGCGCGCAGGAATTTGAATGCGAACTGGCGCTTGCCGGGGACGGAACGTTTCTGGCTGTGCGTTGCAAGGGCTTTGGCGATCTTGGCGGCTACATGACGCAGATCGGCCCGTTGTTTTCCACCTTCAACATCGTGAAGCATGTGAACTCGTGCTATCGCACGCCGCTGGTGGAAGTCAGCACGCGCTGCGTGTTCACCAACACAGTGCCGGTGACGGCCTATCGCGGCGCAGGGCGCCCCGAGGGCAATTATTATATGGAGCGGCTGATCGACAACGCCGCGCGCGAAATGGGAATTGACCCTGTAGAGCTGCGTCGTCGCAACCATGTCCAGCCCGACCAGATCCCCTACAAGGCGCCGTCGGGCTCCAATTATGATTCCGGGAATTTCCCCGCCATCCTCGACAAGGCGCTGGAACTGGCCGACTGGAGCGGATTTGAGGCGCGCAAGGCCGAAAGCGTAAGCCGCGGCAAATTGCGCGGGCGCGGCATCGGGCAGTTTCTTGAAGTCACTGCGCCCTTGCAGGCCGAATATGGCGGCGTGCATTTTGAGGCCGACGGGCGCGTGACGATCCTGACGGGCTCGCACGATCACGGGCAGGGCCACGGCACTACGTTCGGGCAGATCGTGGCCACGCAACTTGGCGTGCCGTTCGACAAAATACGCTTAATGCAGAGCGATTCCGATCAGCTCGTGACCGGCACCGGAACGGGCGGCTCAAAGTCGCTGATGTGTTCAGGCACGGCGTTTGTTGAAGCCAGCGCCAAGGTGATCGAGAAGGGCCGCATCATCGCGTCGCACATGCTGGAGGCAGGCGTCGAGGATATCGCCTTCGAGGCGGGACAGTTTACAATTACGGGCACGGATCGCTCGATCTCGATCATGGACATGGCGCAAAAGCTCAACGCAGGCGCTGGTTTGCCCGACGACGCGCCGCAATCGCTCGATGTCGATCATGTGGGAACCGCAGGCGCAGCCACTTACCCGAACGGTTGCCATATCTGCGAGGTGGAGATCGACCCCGAGACGGGCATAACAAGCGTCGTGCGCTATTCGATGGTGGGCGATTTCGGCAATGTCATGAACCCGATCATCGTGCAGGGCCAAGTGCAGGGCGGCGTCGTGCAGGGGCTCGGCCAATGCCTGATGGAGGAAACCCATTACGGCGCCGACGGGCAATTGCTCTCGGGCTCCTTCATGGATTACGCGATGCCGCGCGCGGACAACGCTCCCCCGTTCGCCTATCTCTCGCTGCCTGATCCTGCCAGGACCAATCCGCTGGGCGTGAAGGGTTGCGGGGAAGCCGGCTGTGCGGGCTCGATGACGTCGATCATGAACGCGGTCGTCGATGCGCTGGCGGAATTTGGCGTCACCCATATCGACATGCCCGCCACCCCGCTGCGGGTGTGGGAAGCAATCCGCGCCGGAGAGAAAAACGCCCGCTAGCAAGGCGGCCTGGCGGATGTCAGGCTGGGTTGCGGCGAGCCCTCGGCTGATCTGCAAGGCGCGCAGCCTCGCGGGCGGGGCGGATCAGCGCCAGGCCCAGCAGATTGGCCCCGCCGATCACCACGCCGCAGAGCGCGAAGGCGGTCGCAAAGCCTGATGCCGGAGAGGTTGAACTTTCAATCAGCACGCCGGTTGCATAAGGGGCGATGACGCCCGCAGTACCCGCAATTGCGTTTCCAATCGACAGCACCGCAGCGCGTTGGGCTACAGGCGATAGCTCGCCCATGATCGCCTGTGCCGGCGCCACAATAGCGTTGGGCAAGACAACGCCGAAGCAGGCAAGGCAGAGTTTGGCCGCCATACTGTCGGCAAACGGAAGGGCCAGCAGGCAAAACGCGCCAGCAAGCCCCAGCGCGCACGGCAGCACCCCGCGCGCGAGGCGACGGGAATGTCCGCGAAGCATCAGCGCTTGCGACGCCCACCCGACGAG
>CANJPM010000126.1 GCA_947476075.1 Beijerinckiaceae bacterium | reverse complement strand
TTTTCCACCTCGCGCGAAATCAGCGCGAAGAAATTATGCTCATAAAGCAGCTTTTCCCGGGCGGCGGTCAGAGCCGGAAGGCGGGTTTCATAGAGATCGTCGTCCAGCACCTTTTCAACTTGAGCGATGCAGGCGGCGTGATCTCTTATATCGAGATAAACCATCGAGCCTAGAGGGAAATCGTCAACCGCGTCCCTGGCCCCGGCAAAGAGCGGGAACGACCAGCCGAGAAAAGCGTCAGCCAGTTTCTCCGTCCAGAAACATCCCAGATTGTTGTTTTCAACAACCAGATGATAGCGATGCGGCCCTATTGCTTCGCCCTTGTCGACAACAGGCTCAAACCCCCTGCCCCTTATGACAAGCCTGTCCTGCAGGCGATCCTTCAACGCCATCACGAACTTTAGTCTCTCGCGATGACGTGGCAAATTGGACTTCGTTGAACATACAACAGAGAGACGATTGTCCTTCGGACCAGGTCGCAACGCAACAAGATCCTCGAACGACTGGCCGATGCGCATCCCGTCACGATCAAATCTCAGTCCATGAAACCAGGGCAAGCCCGTCTGCGTCACGACCACAGGCGATTGCCCGCCGTCCATTGGATAGGGCGACAGGATCAGGCCAAATGGTGCAAGAAACTCTGGCCTGTAGGTTCTTATTCCCGGCGGCTCGGTAACGACGAGCACCCTGCGGCCACGCGGGGCGCGTGTGGGGAAATCACCGCCCAGATCATCGCAAACGATCAGCGTCCCAGCCGAGGACTCATGAGGGCGGAACTCATTACCGCCCCAAACGCCAGCCCCGCCAGGAGTCTGCCTGAGCCAGGCGTCAGTGCGATGAACGCTGGCGAGAGAAATAAGTTGACTCAAAGGCAAAACGGGCACCGCAAAATCAAAATCCAATCCAAACAATTTAGATCAAGATAAAGACTGCGTCGAGGCCGCGACACCAATTCAGCAACCGAGGCCGCGCCCAATGCTTGATCGCCGGGCGCGGCCGCGGTGCAATCGTGATAAACTGCCGCGCTTGTTGTCGGAGATGATTGCCCCCCGGGCGGGCAGAAAAACCAGCTCTCTGCCAGGCGCCGAAGTGCTTTCTGAAACGCGCGCTCTAGATCATCGCGCCGCTTCGTGCCTTCTCGTCGAAGAACAAAGCCTGACTGGCGAGCGCGGAAACGAGTGACGGCTGAAACGGCTTGGTGATGAGATAGGTTGGCTCCGCCCGCTCGCCGGTCAACAAACGTTCGGGGAACGCCGTGATGAAGATGACCGGCGCCTGAACGCTGCGGAGCAATTCGTTCACAGCTTCAAGGCCGGAACTGCCGTCCGCAAGCTGAATGTCGGCGAGGATGAGCCCGAGCTTTTGGCCCCGCGCGAGCTCAATCGCCTCACGATGCGTGCGCGCTACGCCAACGACGTTATGCCCCAATTGCTCCATGATCCCCTCAAGGTCCATGGCTATCAGGGGTTCGTCCTCGATGATGAGCACACTGGTAGCAATCTGGTTGGCGATCTCGCGTCCGGCCTCCTCGATCAAGCTACGCACTTCCGTAACGTCTATCCCAAGAATTTGACTGGTTTCCTTCTCGTCGAAACGTTCCATCGCAAGTAAAAGAAATGCACAGCGAGAGCGCGGCGTAAGCCCCTCAATGCGCCGCTGCGGATCGAAGCTGTCAGCGACAGAGAAAACCGAATTGTTCAGCTCCACAGAGCCCCAGATCGCGTCAAACAATTTATAGATCGCAACGCGCGAGGGCAGACTGCGGTCGAATATCGAAGAATCTTCCAGCAGCGCTTCAAGCACAGACACGACATACGCATCTCCGGAGGCCTGAGACCCGGTCAAGGCGCGTGCGTAACGCCGCAGGTAAGGAAGATGGGGCGCTAGCTGTTGGACAATCGACATGCGGCTTCCTTGAAATAAACGGACAGGGCTAGTCTCGGATGCGCTTCAGCACATATAATAAATGGTAGCAAATTCAACTTTAGCGCATTGAGTGCGGATCAGCTATCGCAAATTCAACATTCGAAAAGATAGCATGAAGCGAAAGCTCTGCGTAAGAAAAAAGGTGATCGAGGATGTCATGGCGCATGCTATCACATACAGGCTGGCTATCACGTACAGACACCCGGATCTGTTGACCAAACCTTCACTGATGGATCATTCATTCATGCGTTACTTACATGATTGCGAACCAGCTTCCATGAGGGGCTATACTCAATGATAAGAAAACATGTCAAAGCCGAGGTGGAAAATCTCGAAGAAGAAATTCAGATCGACGAGCACATTCAGCGTCGCATTGGAACGAAACTCCGTTCTTTTTACGACGAACTACTCAACGAACCTATCCCGGAAAAATTCGTCGAACTTCTCGTGAAGCTCGAAGAAAAAGAGCGCAAGGAAGGTCAATCGTGAATGATCGCGCAGAATTCACAGCCGGCCTCATGAAAGCTCTTCCCTCGCTTCGTGCGTTTGCAATCTCGTTGAGCGGGCGCGCGGAAAGAGCTGATGATCTCGTGCAGGACACGCTCATGCGCGCTTGGGCGAATGCCGACAGCTTTCAACCTGGCACAAACCTGAACGCATGGCTCTTCACGATCCTGCGAAATCTTTTTCATTCGGAGTATCGCAAGCGACGGCGCGAAGTGCAGGATGAAGACGGCGCCTATGCCGCACGTCTTTCCGTTCAAGCCTCCCAGGACGCGCATCTTGACGTACAGGATTTTCGACTTGCGCTTGAATCGCTGCCGCCGGATCAACGCGAAGCGCTGCTTCTGGTGGGCGCCTCTGGCTTCTCGTATGAAGAAGCAGCAGAGATTTGTCAGTGCGCAGTTGGAACCATCAAGAGCCGCGTCAATCGCGCGCGCACCAAGCTTGCAGAAATCCTTTCTATCGATGGGCCGGAAGATCTTTCGGCTGACGCTCGAACTCGCTCAGTGACGGCGCAAAGCGGCATCTGATTTTTTCGACTCGCGCGTTCAGGAATAACAAAAGCCCGCGCCAAAAGCGCGGGCTTTTGTTTTCACGATTCAGAAACGATGCGAAACGGAACGAAATTAAAACGATGCAGTTAATAGCTCAGGTGGCGGCACAGAGAAGCGCAAGCCGCTTGCTGTTGCGACCCACCGAACAGACAAGAGGATAGCCATGAATTGGGATCGCATTGAAGGCAATTGGAAGCAGCTCAAGGGCAATGCGAAGGAGCAATGGGGCAAAATCACTGACGAGGATTTTGACATCATCGCCGGCCGCAAGGACCAGCTCGCAGGCAAGCTTCAAGAGCGCTACGGAATGGCGAAGGAAGAAGCCGAACGCCAGATCGACGCCTGGGCTAATCGACACGTCAAGGCTTGATCGTTCCTGGATTCTGCAATTTTTTAAAAAGGAGACAGACATGAAAAAGCTCATCACCGCGACACTTGCTGGCGCACTATTATCAACGGGCGCAGCACTGGCTCAGGCGCCGCAGGCTCCCGCAAGCAGCGCCGCGCAGGCGACAAAACCCGTTACCTATTATTCGCAGCGCACCGAGGATCATCGCGTTTTGCGTATCGTCGGGGCCAGCGTTCGCAACAATCAGAACGATTCAGTTGGCGAAATCGAAGACCTCATTATGGATCGTCAAGGCAACGTGAAGGCCGCCATCATCAGCGTCGGCGGCTTCCTTGGCATCGGCGAACGCTGGGTTGCGGTAAACTACGACAGCCTCAACATGATGCAGGACGGAAACGCTTGGCGCGTCGTGCTTAACGCAACGCGCGACCAGATGAAGACCGCGCCGGAGTTCAAATACGACAACACCTGGGCGCAGCGTGATCGGGCATCGACTACAGCGACCACGCCGCGCGCTCCGATTGCGCCAATGGACACGTCGCGCCCGATGGCTCCGTCGTCGCCGCCCCCTGCAGCGCGCTGAGGCCAGGAGCTGCGACGAGCGAAAGGCGGGCCCCGAGCCCGCCTTTTTTAATGGCCAATTCTTGAAGCGACGACGCCGGTCCGGGCTGGATGCCGACAGTCCAAAGCGCCTGGTCCCTGCTCCACAACTATTGCTTTAACGGCTGTTTGCAGCCAAACAGGAGAAAATTTGGAGGAGATGACCTTGGCGAACATGATGTCACGCGCGGCGGTTGCAACAGGTTCGGTGAAAACCGAATTGATGGACTTCCCCCTTCCCGAGATCCCCACTGACGCCGGCCTGCTCCGTATAGCCGTAACCGGCATCTGCGGCAGCGATTGGGGCATGTACAAGAACGACAAGCCCGGCCCGCGCATTCTGGGCCATGAAATGGTCGGCACGATCGAGAAGATCGGCGAGGCGGCGAAATACCGTTGGGGCGTCAAGGAAGGCGACCTTGTTGCGCTGGAGGAATATCTGCCCTGCGGCCATTGCGAATATTGCCGTGGCGGGGAAATGCGCTCGTGCCTTGAGACGGATCAGCGCCTTCCAGGCAAGATCCGCTTCGGCTCGACGCCCATCTCCGTTCAGCCCTCGCTCTGGGGCGGCTACAGCCAGTTCGCCTACATGCACCCGCGCACCGTCGTGCATAAAGTGCCTGCGGGCGTGGAGCCCCATATTGCGGCCATGGCGCTGCCGATCGGGAACGGCTTCCAATGGATGTATTTTGACGGCGGCGCCGGCCCCGGCAAGAACATCGTAATTCAAGGCCCCGGCCAGCAGGGACTTGGCGGGGTGATCGCGGCCAAGGTCGCGGGCGCCGACGTAATCATCGTGTCGGGCATGTCGCACGATTCAGCTCGCTTCGATCTGGCCAAGGCTTTGGGCGCCACGCACACCGTGGCCGTGGATCAGGAAGATCTTGGCGCCGCAGTGTCGCGCATCACCGGCGGACGCATGGCCGACATTGTGCTCGATTGCGCAGGCATCGGGCCCAAGAACATCAATCCGTCGCTGGCGCTCTTGCGCAAACGCGGCGTGCTGCTCACGGTTTCGCGCGGCGAGGGCACGGACCCGCTGGACGTCAACAAGCTCATCAACAATCAGCTGACGCTGCGCGGCCTGCGCGGCCACAGCTTTGAGGCAGTGGAAATGGCGCTGCGCACCATGGCCGCCAAAAAGCTGCCGCTTGAGCTTATGTCTACGCACAGGTTCGGCCTGAGCGAGATCGACAAGGCGCTGAAGATCGTCGGCGGGCAAATGGAGGAACGCTCCATTCATGTGTCGATTGATCCGTGGATGTAGGGGGCGGGTGGCGAATAGAGGGTAGAGACCCCTCATCCGTCGCGCTTCGCGCGCCACCTTCTCCCGCAAGCGGGAGAAGGAAGAGCTCCGCACCATCGTACTGCCTACTGCCTACTCGCTACTCGCCAAACACAATGACATTCCAGATCGAACCCAGCCCCGAGGACGACGTCGCCCTGTGCACCTGTTGCGCGGGGGCGCCGGGCGTTCGGGGGGCGGTTAACGAGGACGGCGCGCCGGTTGCGGTTTACTTCGCCGAGCCTGCGGGCATGCCAAAATACCCAATGCTTCGCCTTGGCCTTGTAGTGGGCGCGTTCAAAGACGATTCGCTCCCCGATGACCGGCTTTCGCTCGCGTTCGTCTGCCGTCCGGGCTTGTCTGAACTTGGTCTTGAATTCAGTGAGCCATGGCTGGCGACGTTTCCTGAACTGGGCGAACTCGGCCAAAGGCTCCCGCCCGAAGAGGCGGCGACGCACGCACAAGCGACGCGCTTTCGCGCTCTGGCTGCTGCCGTGATTGCAGGCGACGAGCGCCTTGCGCCGATGCGCGGCGGGGCCCCAAAGCGGCATGGATTTACCGCCGATTCACCAAGCACCGATGCATGAACGCCTTTTTGACTTGACCCTTTTCGGGCTGGTCCTAGAGTGCGGCGCATCCGTTCAAGAAACACAAGAAGGAGACGCTCATGGTTGAGAAAGTTCTGGCCGCCGTGCGCACTGCGCCGAGCAAGACCGAGATTCTCGAATATCCCATGCCCGACATCCCGGAGGATGCTGCGCTCCTCAAGATGGAAGTGGCTGGCATCTGCGGCACCGACGTGAAGCTATACGGCAGCCCGCCGACCAAGTCGCACGTCATCATGGGCCATGAGAACATCGGTTACATCGCCAAGTGCGGCCGCGAATTCACCCGCCGCAAGGGCTTCAAGGAAGGCGATCTCGTCTTCGTCGAGCACTACGTCATGTGCGGCAAGTGCGAATGGTGCCACAAGGGCGAATACCGCCATTGCGAGAACACCGATTGGCGCACCAATCCGGACGGCATCCGCTACGGCTATACCTCGGCTGAAAAGGCCCCTCATCTTTGGGGCGGCTTTGCTCAATACGTCTACCTGCCTTGGAACGCGGTCGTCCATCACGTCCCCAAGGGCGTATCGCCGGAGCTGGCGGGCCTCGTCACCCCCATGGCCAACGGCATCGAATGGTCGCTGTTTGAGGGCAAAGTCGGCTACAACGACGTTGTGCTGATTCAGGGTCCCGGCCAGCAGGGTCTCTCGCAGACCGTTATCTGCAAACAGGCGGGCGCCAAGCAGATCATCATCACCGGCACGTCCAAGGATCACGCCCGTCTCGAAGTCGCCAAGAAGCTCGGCGCCGACGTGACGATCGACGTGAACGCGGAAGATCCGTTGCAGCGCATCATGGAAGTGACCGGCGGTCGCGGCGTGGACGTGGTGCTCGATTGCACCGCCGGCGCCGGCACGATCCCGATCATGCTCGGCATCGAAGCGCTGAAGCGCAAAGCCGGACGCATCGTGGTTCAGGGCGAAATGCCCGAATTCCCGAACTTCCCCATCGGCAAGATGACCACGAAATACATCACCATGTATTCCGCGCGCGGCCATTCGTACCTGGCCTGCGAGCTCGCCCTCCAGCAGCTCGCCTCGCAGCGCTTCCCGCTGGACCTCGTGACCACCCACAAGTTCGGCCTGAACGAAGTGGATCTGGCGATCAAGTCCGTCGGCAACAAGGAAGGCGGCGTGAAGGACGTGATTCACGCATCGCTGATGCCCTGGCTGTAAGCTTTTTGGGATTGAGTTGAGAGAGCGGCCGGGTTTACGCCCGGCCGTTTTTTTTTGCGGGGGGGTACGCTTTGGACCGCGCGCGTCTTCCCGGCGAAGGCCGGGACCCACGGCAGGCAACGAGTTCGCGGCCTGCCGTGGATGGCCGCCTTCGCGACCAAGACGTGTTTGGAACCTAGCGGATAATGCGGCGGGCGTTGCTGCTGCAAAGCGCACAGCAAGAAAATCACCCTCCGCCCCCTCACGCCTTCGACAGCAGATCCACCCGGAACACCTGATCGAACGCCAGCTTGCCGTCTTCCTTGTCAGCCAGCGTTTCGAACCGCGTCTTCACGCCAACAGGATCCGCGTCGAACTTGGCGCGGCGCTTTTCGTCGCGGTCCAATTGGTCGTCTTTCCATTCGTCGAACGAGGCGAACGTGCGGCGCGAGCGGTAGAGGTTTTCCTGCGCGCGCGAGAGCCCCTGCCCCAGCATCGAATTTAGCGCGACCCAGGCGTCCGTGCGCACGATCGTTTCGTCGTTCACAAAGCTTGTCGCCTCGTGGTAATGGCCCGCCGCAACCGGCTCCATCACATAGAGCAGCCCGCCGGGCGCCAGCACACGCGCGGCTTCCGCCAGCGCTTTGGCGGCATCCGGCATGTGGTGCAGCGAATTGGAGAAGATCACCACGTCGAAATGGCCGTCGGCCCATGGCAACGCCTCGCCGCTGGCGATTCGAAACTCAACCGCCACGCCCTCGGCCTGCGCTGCGGCGCGCGCTTTCATAATCGCGCGCTCCTTCACGTCCACGCCCACGACCTCGCCGATGAAAGCCGCGATCCCGCGCGTAAACTTGCCCTCGCCGCAGCCGATGTCGAGCGCACGCACGCGACCGTCGCCGAGCAATTGGCGAGCGAATTTGGTATTGGCGCCCAAAGGCAGTGCGCGAATTTCGGAATCTCCGGGCTTCAGCGCCCGACGCATTGTCTCGTCCAAGATATTCCCCCCAAATTAGAATTGCCTCAAGTATAGACCGGGCGTCCGGGTGCGCAAACAGCGCCATTTCACGCGCCATTATTGACGAGCCTCGCCCCATGCGTGCAATAAGCGACAGGCGCGCGCGACGCGCAGAGGAAACCCCAAGAGGATCGACATGTCCGACGCTTTTGAGACCGTCACCATCCCGCTGCTTCAGCAACGCAAGCGCGACGGCAAGAAGAGCATTGGCGTCGTCGCCTGGGATTTCCCGACCACCAAATTTGCAGACCGCGCCGGCGTCGATTTCATCGTCGTGGGCGATAGCGTGGGCGCCAATCTGTGGGGCCATTCCACCATGCTGGAAGTGACGCTTGACGAGATCCTGCTGTGCTGCAAGGCCGTTCGTCGCGCTACGGATCGCATGCTGGTGTCGTGCGACATGCCCTATGGCCCACTTCAGGAAGGCCTGTCGAGCGCCATGAAGGCCGCCGTGCGCATCATCAAGGAAGGCGGCGCCGACATGATCAAGGTCGACGCGGCCGCCAATTTCCCCGAAGTCGTGCGTGCGATGACACAGGCCGGCATTCCGGTGTTCGCGCAGTTCGGCCTCACGCCGCAGACCGCGCTGAAGTACGGCATCCCCTATTCCGCCCAAAGCTCGTCGGCTGCGCTGGCGACCGCTGAGGCCGCCGCAAAGCTGGTAGAAGAAGGCCTGATGCTGGAGGAAGCTGGCGCTGTGGCGCTCGACTTCACCAATTCCGGTCCGGTGGCTGGCGAGGCTGTGGTGAAGGCGGTGAAAATTCCCTGCATCGGCGGCTTTGGCGGCGGCCCGTGGCTCGATGGCCGCGTGCGTCTGGCGCAGACCGTTCTGGGCTATGGCGAGAAGTGGATCCGCTCGAAGACCGACACCTATTTTAACACGGCGCAGGGCACGATTGACGCTTTCAAGGCGCTTGTCGCCGACGCTCGCGCGGGCAAGCAAATCAAAGGCTGAGGCAATGGCGTTTGTAGATATCGACGGCATTCGCACCCGCTACGAAGTGTCTGGCTCCGGCCCGCCGCTGCTGCTGTTTTCTCCCGGCGGCTTTAACGCCGTAGTCGAGCAATGGTCCGGCCTTGGCGTTTACGCCAAGGTGAAGCCGCTCGAATGGCTGTCGCAGCATTTCACCTGCATTGCGTTCGACCGTCGCGAATGCGGCCAATCGGGCGGGCGCGTCGAGCGCGTCACGTTCCAGCATTTCGTAACGCAAGCCGCTGGCCTGCTGGACCATCTGAAGATCGAGCGCGCCCACGTCATGGGCGGCTGCATGGGCTGCTCGCCCGTGACAGCGTTCGCCGTCGCACACCCTGAGCGCGTGGGCGCCATGGTGCTGTGGTGGCCGACGGGCGGGCCGAAATATCGCATTTCAAGCCACATGCGCTTTGCCGATCATCTGGGCTTCGTGCAGCGCGAGGGCCTGCAAGCCGTGGTCGATCTGGTGCAGCGCGACGGCAAGCCCTTCAACGCAGATCCGCGCGGCGGGCCCTGGGCCGCAGTGATTAAAGCCGATCCCGACTTTGCCGCACGTTTTGCGGCGATGGACGTCGAGCGCTACAAGATCATCGTCGACGGTCTGTTGCGCACAATGTTCGACCGCGACACGGCGGCGGGCGCCGAGCCTGAAGATATGATGCAGCTCGACATTCCCGCGCTCATCGTGCCCGGCGCCGACGCCTTCCACGGCACATCCGCAGCGCGCTATTTGCAGGAATGCCTGCCCAGATCCGATTACTGGGACGTTGGCGTTGACGGGCAAACGCGCGACGCAGCCGAGACGCGCGTGGTGGGGTTTTTAAAGGCGCATAATTGGTGAGGTGAGCTTAGTCGCCTCCTCCGTCGCGCTACGCACGCCACCTTCTCCCGCCTTGCGGGAGAAGGAAAAAGCACTCACTACCCCAGCGCTCCAAGCGCCGCCAGAGCAGCCTGCGCCACAGCGACATCCTCATCCTGACTGGCGCCGCCCGCCGCCACGGCGCCAATCACCTCGCCGCCGACGATGACAGGAAAGCCGCCGCGCACGTTGGTGAAATCGCCATCCATACGGATCTGCATCGAAAGCACGCGGCTTTCCTCCGCATATCCCGTCGGCAACCCTTGCGAGGCTGACGTATAGGCTTTCTTGATCGTCGTGCGCCCGGAGAAGACGCGGGCGCCGTCCATCATCAGGAAACCGATCAGCTGGCAGGAGCGATCCGCCACCGCCAGACTGATTTTCACGCCCAGTTCATCGGCTTTCTGCACCCCGGCCGCAATCATCTTCAGGCTCGCCTCGTGAGTCAGGCGATGCGTTGGTACGATGTCGGCCATGGCGCTGCTCCCAGGTTAGCCAATAAGGCCAAGCGTTTCTTTCACAAACAAATCTTCAATCCGCTCCGAGCCGCCCAGAATGCCCTGCTTCTTGGCGTGGCTGATGAGGTTCTCGATCACGGCGCGATTGGGCTCGATGCCGTAGGGCATCGGATCGCCGCCCGTGATGTCCATGAC
>CANJPM010000125.1 GCA_947476075.1 Beijerinckiaceae bacterium | reverse complement strand
GAACTGGCGTTAGCTGCGGCCATGAACCACGCCCGGGTCAGCGTCGTGCGTCGTCCGCGCGTTGCAATTTTGGCTACCGGAGATGAGCTTGTGCCACCCGGGAATGAGCCCGGACGTGACCAGATCGTGGCGTCCAACAATTTTGCAGTGGGTGCTTACGCCCGGCTTGCAGGGGCGGACGTTATCGACCTTGGCATCGCGCGCGATGATTTCGCATCGTTAGAATCCTGCATTCGCCGCGCGCGCGATGAGAAGGCAGATGTGCTTGTGACGCTGGGCGGAGCATCAGTCGGCGACCATGACCTCGTGCAAACCGCATTGCGCCGCGAGGGCATGGAGCTTGGTTTCTGGCGCATAGCCATGCGTCCCGGGAAGCCTTTCATGCACGGGCGTATCGGCGACACCCGTATTCTCGGCCTTCCGGGAAATCCGGTCGCCGCCATCGTCTGCGCGATCATGTTTCTTGTGCCGCTCGTGCGCGCGCTCACCGGCGATCAAAGCGCCGGCGCCGATCCCTCCCGCCCGGCAATTCTCGGCGCGGATTTAGCGGAGAACGATCTGCGCCAGGATTATCTGCGCGCGACAATTACCGGGCTTGATGAGGGCCTCCCCGTCGCCACCGCGTTTACGCGACAGGATTCCTCCATGCTTGGAATCCTGGCCAAAGCGCAGGGCTTGATCGTGCGCGCCCCGCATGCGCCGGCGGCTAAAGCAGGCGATCCGTGTCGCTATATTCCGCTCTAGCAAAGAACCTTTAGCGCCCTTGCCACAAGGGCTTTCTCTTTTCGAGAAACGCGCGCGCGCCTTCCTTGCGATCTTCTGACGCGTAGACGTCCGGCCCAACGTCCAGCCGCAAACCAGCATGCAGCGGCAGCCCCTGCGCCTTGCGAAAGGTGAGCTTGAGGCGCTGTAAAGACAGCGGCGCATTGACAGCGATCTCGTGCGCCAATTCCATCGCGACGTTCATCAAATCAGCAGCAGGCGCCACGCGATTCACAAGGCCCCAGCGCAGAGCCTCCTCGATTGTAATGTTGCGGCCGGTGAACAGCCATTCCATCGCAATGCCGGGCGGAACCATGGTCGGCAAGACAACGGACGCGAAGTTCGCGCCCATACCGCGCCTGGCTTCTGGCAAGCCAAGATATGCGCTGTCGGCGGCAACACGCATGTCGCAAGCCAGCGCCAGCTCACAGCCTCCTGCGAGCGCAGGACCATTGAGTATCGCGATGATGGGCTTGCGCGAATCCAGCAGCACTTCTCCAAGTGCGCGCTCAGGCTCGTGCAACGGGCCGCGATAATCCCCGCTCGTTTCATCAATAGCGCGTGCGTCTTTCAAATCCGCGCCCGCGCAAAAGGCGGCGCCCGCGCCAGTGATGGCGATCACGGCCACGTCGCGGTCTGCGTCTGCCGCAATAATGGCTTTGCGCAAATCCTGCGTAAGATCGCGCGACAAGGCATTGCGCCGCTCAGGCCTGTTAAGCGTGAGCAGGCGCACGCGGTCCAGGGTCTCGATCAGCAAGATGTCGTTGTCGCCCATGCTCTTCTCCGGCCCGTCATCAGAGTTGATTGAGCATAGCGGAAGGCGACATGTAAAGCGCTTGAAAGCAAAGCGCAGCTCGGCCATGCTCGCACGGTTGCAAACAACAGGCGGCGCATGACCCAGATACCCGCGCGCATATTCATTCTGGAGGAAGGCCCGCGCGAGGGTTTCCAGATCGAAAAGGGGCCGATACCGACAGCCCGCAAGGTCGAGCTGATCGACGCGCTTTCGCAGACAGGACTGCAACAATTACAGATTGTCTCGTTCGTCGATCCGCGCCGGGTGCCGGGCATGGCGGACGCGGAAGACGTGGTGGCCGGGATCACGCCGCGAGAAGGCGTGGTCTATACGGGATTATGGCTCAACGAACGGGGCTTCGAGCGCGCGCTGGCCACCAGGCGGCTCGACATGCGCGGCACGATTGTCGCTGGCGCGTCGGACCTGTTCCTGAAGCGCAACCAGAACCGCAGCATCGACGAACAGCTTGAAGCGCAACGTGCGCTCGTGCGGCGCTATAAGTCGCTCAACGTCCCAATCAGGCGCGGCGGGGTGATGGCGGCGTTTGGCTGCAATTACGAGGGCGATGTTCCGATAGCGCGCGTGGTGAAACTGGTTGGCGAGATCCTGGCTATCGCACACGAGAACGACGTCTCGCTCGATTACGTTTCGCTCGCCGACACCATGGGCTGGGCCAGTCCGCTCGCGATCAAGCGTATGACAGGAGCGCTGCAGGACGCCTACCCGAATGTGGAATGGGCGCTGCATCTGCACGATACGCGCGGGCTTGGAATCGCAAACGCCTATGCTGGACTTGAAATGGGCGTGTCCCGGTACGATGCGGCTCTGGCGGGTCTGGGCGGTTGTCCGTTTGCCGGAAACGCAGGCGCCGCAGGCAATGTCTGCACAGAGGACCTCGTCCTCATGTGTCATGAAATGGGCATCGAGACCGGGGTAGATCTCGAACAGCTGATCGAATGCGCAAAGTTGGCCGAAGACATCGTCGGCCATCCCCTGCCCGGCGCCGTGAAGATCGGCGGCACGCTGCAACGCCTGCGCGCCAGCATGAAATCGGCCTGAAGCTAGGTCGCTTTCTTCTTGGCTGCGCCAGCGATCTCCGACAACGTGCGCACGATGCGGCGCGCGCCCTCAAGTCGCTCATCGGAATCGTCAAAGTCGGCCATGAACACGATGCGCATGTCGGGACGCACCTTTGCGCGCGGCCCCTGCTCCGTGACATAGCGCACAAGACCCGCCGGATTTGCGAAGGAATTGTTGCGGAAGCCGATGATGACGCCCTTGGGGCCGGCATCAACCTTGTCTACGTGAGCCTTGCGGCACAGAGCTTTTATGGACACGAGCTTAAGTAATTGCTTGACCTCTTCGGGCATGGACCCGAAGCGGTCGACAAGCTCGCCGCCAAAGGTTTCGATCTCGTCGTCGGTTTCCATGATCGACATGCGACGATAAAGATTGAGGCGCACGCCAAGATCGGCCACGTAATCTTCAGGGATCGTGACCGGCGCGCCAATCGTGATTGACGGCGACCACGCTTCCTCCGCCGGCTCCTCATAGCCAGCCTTCAGCGCCGTCACGGCGTCTTGAAGCATTTGCTGATAGAGCTCGTAACCCACCTCCTTGATGTGGCCCGATTGTTCGTCGCCCAGCAGATTGCCGGAGCCGCGAATATCAAGATCGTGGCTGGCGAGCTGGAAGCCGGCGCCCAGCGTATCGAGGGATTGCAGCACTTTCAGGCGTTTCTCGGCCTGCGGCGTCATGGTGCGGGTCGCGGGCAGCGTGAACAATGCATAAGCGCGCGTCTTGGAGCGACCGACGCGGCCGCGCAATTGATACAGCGCCGCAAGCCCAAACATATCGGCGCGATGCACGATCAGCGTGTTGGCGGTTGGAATATCGAGGCCCGATTCAACAATGGCGGTTGAGACAAGCACGTCATACTTGCCGTCGTAGAAGGCCGACATGCGGTCTTCTAATTCGGTCGGCGACATCTGCCCGTGCGCGGTGATGAACTTGGCTTCCGGCACCGCCTTGCGCAAGAACGCGGTCGCGTCCTCCAGATCTTCAATGCGCGGGCAGACGTAGAAACTCTGGCCGCCGCGATAGCGCTCGCGCAGAAGAGCCTCTCGCACAAGCAATTCATCAAAAGGAATAATCGACGTGCGCACGGCCAGACGATCAACCGGCGGCGTTGCGATAATCGACAATTCCCGTACGCCCGTCAGCGCAAGCTGCAAGGTGCGCGGGATTGGCGTCGCTGACAACGTAAGCACATGCACTTCGGCACGCAAATCTTTCAACCGCTCTTTATGCGAAACGCCGAAGTGCTGCTCTTCGTCGATGATGACGAGGCCAAGATCGGCAAAGCTCACACTCTTGCCAAGAACAGCATGTGTGCCAACGACAATGTCGATCGTGCCGTCGGCAAGTCCCGCTTTGGCGGCGCGCTGGTCGGCGGCTGTCACCATGCGCGATAATTGCGCGATGCGGATCGGCAGGCCAGCAAAGCGCGCGGTGAAATTGCGATAATGCTGGCGCGCAAGCAAAGTTGTGGGCACAACGACGGCAACCTGCTTCCCGTTTATCGCGGACACAAACGCGGCGCGCAGAGCCACTTCCGTCTTGCCAAAACCAACGTCGCCGCACACCAGGCGATCCATCGGCTTGCCGGCGGCCAGATCGTCGAGCGCAGCGTCAATGGCGCCTTGCTGGTCCTCGGTTTCGTCATAGGGGAAGCGCGCGCAGAATTCATCATAGGCGCCATCAGGCGGCAACAGGCGCGGCGCTTCGTGTAATTGCCGCGCTGCTGCGATGCGGATGAGCTCGCCCGCCATTTCGCGGATGCGTTTCTTCATCCGCGCCTTGCGGTTTTGCCAACCGGCGCCGCCGAGCTTGTCGAGCTGGACCTCGGTGTCTTCCGAACCGTAGCGCGTCAGCAGCTCGATGTTTTCAACCGGCAGAAACAGCTTGTCGCCGCCTGCATAATGTATCTCAAGGCAATCATGCGGAACGCCAGCGGCGCTGATCGCCTGCAAGCCGACAAAGCGTCCGATGCCGTGATCGGAATGCACGACAAGATCGCCCGCTGACAAAGCGCTCGCCTCGCCCAGCATGTCAGCTGCGCGTCTTGGCTTGCGACGATTGCGGATCAGGCGGTCGCCGAAAATATCCTGCTCGCCGATTATGGCCAGATCGCCAGCCTCAAAGCCCTGCTCAAGAGCAACGACGGCAAAACCGGTCTCGTTACGCGGCATCGCCAGCGCCACAGACAGAGCGTTGACCGGCATACATTTCTTTAATCCATGCTCCGCCAGCACATTCGATAAACGCTCACGCGAACCTTCGGAAAATCCAGCGACGATTACGCGCTTGCCCTGCCCTTGCAGGTCGCGCACATGTTCGACCACGGCTTCAAAGATATTGAGGTTTTCATTGGTGCGCTCGGGCGCAAAATTGCGGCCTGTGCGCCCGCCGCAATCAACCGCGCTTGCATCGTCGTCAACGGGCGCGAAAGCGGACACGCGCGCCACCACATGCGCATCAATGCGCTTGCGCCATTCGTCCGGCGACAGATAGAGCGCATCAGGCGGCAAAGGCTTGTAAGCCGGGGATGCGTGATCAAGCTCCTGGCGTCCCCGGCGCGCATCGTAATAATCGCGAATCTCGCCAAGACGCTCTCCCACAGCGTCATCAGCCATGGCGTCGAGCATGATCGGCGCATCGCCGATGAAATCAAACAGCGTATCGGCGCCGCCGTAAAACAGCGGCAGCCAATGCTCCATGCCCGGATGGCGGCGGCCTTCGCTTACCGCCTCATACATGGTGTCGCCGCGCGTCTGCGCGCCAAAAGTCGCGACATAGCCCTGCCTGAAGCGACGAATGGTGTCTGTGGTGAGCTGCACCTCGCTCATCGGCACAAGATCGAGCGCGCGCAATTGCTGCGTTGTGCGCTGCGTTTCCGGATCAAACGCGCGGATTGATTCCAGCGTATCGCCGAAGAAATCAAGCCGCAGCGGCGCCGGAAGTCCCGGCGGGAACAGATCGAGAATGCCGCCGCGCACGGCGTATTCCCCAGTGTCGCGCACGGTGGAGGAGCGCAAGTAACCATTCACCTCCAGCCATTTTGCAAGCGCGTTCATATCAACCGAATTGCCGGGCGCGGCTGAAAAGCTCTCGGTCTCGATGAAGCTGCGCGGCGGCGTGCGTTGCAGCAGCGCGTCAATGCTGGTGCACAACACGCGCGGGCGCTCGGCAGACGAGCCGGTGCGGGCAAGGCGCGCCAGCGTCGTCATGCGCTGCGCGGCCACGGGACCGTTGGGCGAGGCGCGGTCGTAGGGCTGGCAATCCCACGCCGGGAAATTCAAAATCTCAAGGCTCGGCGCAGCAAAGGCCAGCGCCTCCTGAAAGGCGCGCGAGCGTTGCGCATCGCGCGCCACATGCACGAGAGCGGCCGGACCCTGCCCGTCTTTGCCGAGCTTGCCGGAAGCAGCGCGGGCGCGCGCTACGTCGGCGGCGACAAACGCGTCGAAGCCATCGGGCACGCTGGCGAGCGTGATCGATGCGCCCTTGCCGAGTTCATCGATCGCGCGTTTCAGAGCCTTCACAGCTTAAATCTCCGGGCGCATTTGCAGCGCGAACAAACAAGAACGCCGCCGACGGGGTTCCGACGGCGTGCGCACAGGCAAACATATAGAGAGATGAGGCAAACCGCGCTAGACGCGCCAAGGCTTCCTAAACATGTAAAGGCTTGTCGTGATCGTGGTGCGACTTGAACATGTGGAACAGCGGCGTGTCGTATTCAGCGGGAACCGGCAGCGCATCCGTCAGCCATTTGAAGATCTCCGGATCCGGAGCCTCCATCAATTCCTCAAAGGCGTCGAGGTCGGAATCGGCCATTTCCCCGAGCCTGGCGTCAGCGAACTGGCCCATCAATATGTCCATCTCGCGCATGCCGCGATGCCAGGCGCGAAACAGCATCTTGCGGCGACGCGGATCGAGAGAGGCGGTAGAAAGAATGGTTCCCGTCACGGCGTCGCCCCGGTGATGATGAGCAAGAATACCCGATACGGGTCGCTATAGCCCAAAATCTTCGAGACGTCGCGCTTCACGGCGTCGCATCACGCGCCGCTAAAGGCGAGGTTCTGGTAAAGCTTGGGGCAGCAAACAAGGTCCAGTTCGCGAATCAGCGAGCCATGGAAGATCCCGCGGCAAGAGCCTCTTGCTTCGAGCTTGGGACCGGAGCCCCAATTGCGCACCTGACAGGTCCAGCTGAAGCAAAACGCGTCGCCGGACCAATCAATGTCGCTGACGCGCACGTTCAGCATCTCGGCGTTTTCATGGAAGCGCCGCAGCATGCTGGCAATGCCCGCCAATTCATAACCGCCACGTAAAACTTCTCCCTCAGGGGAAACAAGATGCACGCGGCCGTGCTGCGAGAAACACAACGCCACCCCCTCAGGATTGCGCGTGATGTGCTGAAACACGAGATCCATACACACAGCAGCCCGGGCTAACCGTCCAATTGTGAGCTTTGCGCCTTGCATCCCCAACATCGTATTACCCTCCGTCCCCTATAGTGAAGACAGCGCAAGCATCAGCTGCACCTTGTTCTTAACCTTTAGCATTGGGATCGCGCTATCAAAAGCCCCGCTCACGCCTTAAAAAGGGTGAAAGGTAAAAAAGGAGGCAATTCCGTTAGGTTATCCCCAACTTCAAGCAAAGCTGATGTTGCGGGGCGTTCTATGAACTCCGCTTGGCGGAAACGGCGGCGCCAGCTATCACGCTTCATGCGTCCCGCTTTGCTCAATCCCCTGTTTGCACCCCTGCGCGCCCTCCCGGGCGTAGGGCCAAAGACCGGCAAATTGTTCGACAAGCTCCTCGCCCATGGCCCTGAGGAGGCGCGCGTGCTCGACGCGCTGTTTCATCTGCCCCATTCCACCATCGACAGACGGTCGCGGCCCAAAATCGCGGACGCGGGGCGCGACCTGATTGTGACGCTTGAAGTCACCGTGGCCGAGCATCGTCCGCCGCCGGGACGCAATGGGCGCGGGCCATATCGCATTCTCGTTCAGGACGAGACGGGCGACGTGCAGCTGGTGTTCTTCAAGGCGAATCACGACTGGATCGAGCGCATGCTGCCGCTGGGCGCCAAGCGTTGGGTCTCAGGGCGGCTGGAGCTTTGGGAAGGCCATTTGCAAATGGTCCATCCCGATCGGGTGCTGGACGAAGAAGGGCTGAAGAAACTGCCCCCCGTCGAGCCGGTTTATGGGCTGACTGAAGGGCTCTATCAGCGCAACGTCCAAAAGGCGGTTGACGCCGGCATGGAGCGCACCCCCGAGCTGCCGGACTGGCTTGATCCGGCCTATGGGCGCGCGCGCAAATGGCCGGGCTTTCTCGATGCCTTGCGCGCGATCCATCATCCGCAAAAGCCGGAAGATATTGATCCGCGCGCGCCCGCCCGCCTGCGGCTGGCTTATGACGAATTGCTCGCCAATCAGCTGGCTTTGGTGATGGTGCGCGCCCGCATGAAAAAACTAGGCGGCCGCGCGATTGTGGCGCAAGGCGTGCTGGCGCGGAAGATCGCAGACGCCCTGCCCTTCACGCTGACGGACGCGCAAAGCGGTGCGATCAGGGACATTGTGGAAGATCTCGCCAGCGAGGAGCGCATGTTGCGCCTGGTGCAGGGCGACGTGGGCTCCGGCAAGACGCTCGTGGCTTTGATGGCCATGGCCCATGTGGTGGAGGCTGGCCGACAGGCGGCGATGATGGCGCCAACGGAAATCCTCGCGCGTCAGCATTTTGAGCGGCTGGGGCCGCTGTGCGCCGCCGCCGGCATAAGGCTTGGCCTGTTGACGGGCCGCGACAAGGTCGCCGAGCGCAATCGAACGCTGGCGGCGCTGGTCGCCGGCGATATCGACATTGTGATCGGCACCCACGCGCTGTTTCAGGACAGCGTAGCCTTCCGGGATCTGGCTCTGGCGGTCGTCGACGAGCAGCATCGCTTCGGCGTGCATCAGCGTCTGGCTTTGGGCGACAAGGGAGAGGCCGTCGATATTCTGGTGATGACGGCGACGCCGATTCCGCGCACGCTGGTTCTGACCTATTTTGGCGATATGGACGTCTCGGTTCTGCGCGAGAAACCCGCTGGCCGTGCGCCCATCGACACCCGCGCCATACCCATCGAGCGGCTGGACGACGTGGTGCATGGATTGGGCCGCGCTCTGGCCGCCGGCGCCCGCATTTACTGGGTGTGTCCGCTGGTCGAGGAGAATGAAGACCTCGATCTGGCGGCGGCAGGCGAACGCTTTGAGCTGCTGCGACAATTTTTCGGCGACCGCGTCGGCCTGGTCCACGGACAGATGAAGGGACGCGAGAAAGACGCGGCAATGGAGGCGTTTCAGCGTGGAGAGACGCAGATTCTCGTCGCCACCACCGTGATCGAAGTCGGCGTCGACGTGCCGGAAGCCTCGATCATGGTGATTGAACACGCCGAGCGGTTCGGGCTGGCGCAATTACACCAATTGCGCGGACGCGTTGGGCGCGGCGCGGCCAAATCATCCTGTTTGCTGCTCTACAAAGCGCCGCTGGGCGAGGTCGCGCGGGCGCGGCTCGAAATCATGCGCGAGACAGAGGACGGCTTCCGCATCGCCGAGGAAGATTTGCGCCTGCGCGGCGAGGGCGAAGTGCTCGGATCCAGGCAATCGGGCGCGCCCGGCTTCCGGTTGGCCCAGATCGACGTCCATGCCGAATTGCTGGCGGCCGCGCGCGACGATGCGCAATTGATCTTCGCTCGCGACCCGGAGCTTCAAACCGGGCGCGGCGACGCCTTGCGCACGCTGTTATATTTGTTTGGGAGAGACGAAGCGGCCAAATTGTTGCGGGCGGGGTGAGGCGAGATCGATTGAGGAAGCCTTACTTCGCCTCCAACCGCACGCCCTCGACCAATTGGGCTAGCTTGGCTTGCGTTTCAGGCTGGATCAGACCGGCTGACATAATCAGCTTGGCGGCCTCGTCCGGCGACAGAGGCACTTCGATCACGTCCTCGACCGGGAGATAGAAATAGAAGCCCGTCGTAGGATTTGGCGTGCAGGGCAGAAACACCGACATATGTTCCCGGCCCGGCAGGTGCTGCGAAATGCTGGACGACGGCGGCGTGGAGATGAACACGATCGACCACATGCCCTTGGAGGGGAATTCGACCAGTCCAACACGGCGAAAGCCCGTGCCAGTTTGGGAGAATACCGTCTCGAAAATCTGCTTCACGCTTTTATAGATGCCGCGCACGATGGGCATGCGGTTAAGAATCGTCTCGCCGATCACCAACAAAGTGCGGCCAGCCAGATTTGCCGCGAGGAAGCCTAGCAACGTCAGACCCAGAATGGCGATCACGACGCCGACGCCAGGTATGCTGACCGGAAGATAGCGATCCGGCCACATCCAAACCGGCACGAGCGGCTTCACCCAGCCATCCACAGTGCTGATGAACCACCACACGATCCACGCGGTGACCGTGAGCGGACCTGCGATGATCAGGCCGGTGAGGAACCAGGTGCGCAGACCCGCCCCGAAGGTGGGGCGCGGAGCGGGCGCAAACAGAACGGGATCTTCGTGTGGGGGGACGGGAGTTTGCTGGTTCATGACCTGTCTGACGTGCGACCGCACGGGGATGGAAACAGCGCAGTCTATGTCCCGAACATGGCCCTACCTCCTCCGCAATGCAAGATGGCGCTTCTAGAAGATTGTGACGTATCGGAGGTTTTGCTTCCCAAACACTGGGGCTTGCCCTTAAACTTGCGGCCGTAGTCTGGCGGGCGACGAGGTTTGCCGAGGCCTTCGGGAGTTTCATGTCCAGTCCGCCCGCCAAGGGATCGCCTCAAGCAGATTTTGGCTTTGACCGCGCCGCAGCCGCCCGTTTCGCTCGCTACACGGGCGGTTTCTGGCGTGGGAACTCG
>CANJPM010000124.1 GCA_947476075.1 Beijerinckiaceae bacterium | reverse complement strand
ATACGCCGCAGATGCAATCATCGGAACGTCGATCCAATCTGCGAGCGCGCCGTAAAATCCTGCAATAGGGCGCCCCTGCGGCAAGTCCTTCGCGCGCGGGGCGGGCATGGCAAAAAGATCATAATCGACCCCATGCGGCGCCAATATTGTTTTATGGGTTTGAAACCGGGACGCGAGGACGTCGCTCGCCGCAATGATAAGATCAGCTTGCGCCGCCAGCTTTTGTTCCATGCGCGCAATTGGCTCATGATCGACGCCGGACAATGCGCTGAAATCGTCGCCGCAATAATATACAAGCGCGTGTCTATTAATATCGCCAACAACGTCTATCGCTGTGGGCAAGGAGGCCCAGATGATGGGGCGCGCGATGTTGCTGTCGCCGAGCGCCTTCTTGATCTGGCCTCCAAGGATTGACTTATTGATCCTGGATACAAGCCCTGAGCCGGGCCAGCACAGGGCGCGCGGCGCCAGCAAACTAAGATTCGTGGGGTGATGCTCTCGCGCAATGGCGCCGAATGTATCCGGCAATCCGGTCATAGCTGCCAGTTTGCGGCCAATACGAAAAACATCGCGTGCTTGCAGGCGGGGGCGACGCAGGCCAATTGAATTGATCCATAGCACCCGACGATCCGCCGCCAGTCGCGACACCAGATGCTGCGTCGAACTTGGGTGTGCTCCCCAGTCTTCGCCAAAGACAAGTAGGTCCCGGTTGTCACTCATGGCAGCTGCTTGATGACGCGCGCCGGTGCGCCCGCAGCAAGCGTGAATGCCGGAATATCTTTTGTGACCACGCTCCCGGCCCCGATTATAGCGCCGCGTCCAATGCGTACGCCCGCCAAGATCGTCACGCCTGTGGCGAGCCAGACATCATCTTCAAGGATGATCGCTCCGACTTGATCGTCCGTATCAGGGCTACCGGCTGCGCGTGCCTGTTCGTCGATGGGGTGACCGGGATAGCCTGCCAGAAAGGCCCGTCCTGCAATGCGGACATTGTCGCCCAATGTGATTGTGGAGCCGACCGCAATCGTCGACTGCCATCCGATGTCGCAATTGCGCCCCATCGATAAAACAGGTTGGGTGGCGCCGCTTGAGCGCCCCGAGATCGTCGTCTGTCCGCTGATCCGACAATGTTCCCCAATAGAAATGCGCACCGGCCCAAGCACCAGCGGTATTCCTCCGTAAAGAAACAGGCCGGGCGCCGGCTGGGTCAAACGTGACTGGAACAGCGGCGTCGTCCACATCATACGTAACGCATTTGACATCGCGCTGCGAACAGCTCGATCAATTAGATAAAGCGGACTGTGAACCCAACGAACCAATGGTACTGAAACGCTGCGAACGCCCTTGACCAAACGATAAACACTTCGGGCGAGGGGGGGTTCCCGCCGCTTCGCCCATGTCCTGATTTGCGCGGCGGTCATCACTCCACCGTCACAGATTTTGCGAGGTTGCGTGGACGATCAACATCCGACCCGCGTAAAACTGCAACATGGTAAGCCAGTAATTGCAGCGGAATCGACACAATGATTGGTTGAATGAGGTCGTCGCAGGCCGGTATCGTTAATGCGGAGGCGGCAACATCTGAGAGCGCAAGGATTGCGCGTCGGTCACCCAAGACAATGATGCGGCCGCCGCGCGCCGCGATTTCGCGGACATTGGAGGCTACCTTGCCAAACAATTCACCGCTGGGCGCGAGCGCTACAACTGGCATTGTTGGATCAATCAGCGCGATGGGCCCATGTTTCAGCTCGCCAGCAGCAAACCCTTCTGCATGAATATAGGAAATTTCCTTGAGCTTGAGAGCTCCTTCGAGTGCGAGTGGATAAAGAGCGCCCCGCCCAACAAACAGGGAGCTTGTGGCATTCTTGAATTGTTCGGCTACGGATATAATAGCCGCTTCATTATGCAGCGTTGCAGCTATCCAGCCGGCAACCCGCTCAAGCCCGTCGCGAAAGCGGGCAGCCGCTGAGCGGTGCCCGCGTATCGTGCCAATATGTGCGGTGAAATGCGCCAGCACCAGCATTTGAGCGAGAAATGCTTTCGTCGAGGCGACCCCGACCTCAACGCCCGCCAGCAATGGCAGAGCATAATCAGCGTCTCGCGCCAACGTACTGAACATCTGATTAACGACGCCAATCGTTGGCATACGCAAAGACTTGGCTTTTTCAAGAGAGGCGAGCGTATCGGCCGTCTCGCCAGATTGAGATACGAAGATAGCTATCTCTGTCGCTCCATGAGATATAACCGGCGCGTATCGATATTCTGATGCAAGTTCTACTTCGGCTTCAAGCCCAGCCACCTCCGCAAGCCAACGACGCGC
Organism: Beijerinckiaceae bacterium; assembly: GCA_947476075.1. GTDB lineage: Bacteria > Pseudomonadota > Alphaproteobacteria > Rhizobiales > Beijerinckiaceae > Terripilifer. The sequence goes on along the minus strand of CANJPM010000124.1, from coordinate 8,272 downwards.
TACAAGGCATGCATAATACGATGAGCCGCAGGCGATCAGGCGAATACGATCAAGTCGATTAAAGTCAATTTTTACATCGTCAAAGCCGTCGCCGGTCGCATAGTGACGGGTAATGGCGGATGCAATATCCGGCTGTTCGTTGATTTCCTTCAACATGAAGTGATCAAATCCGCAGCGGTCAATCGCTGCGCTTGGTCCCTCAACGCGTACAAGTCGACGATGAGCGAGGCGGCCTGTAGAATCGTATACTATAACGCCATCACGCCTAATCTCGGCGCGATCGCCGTCGGCAAGCAGCAGCGCGTCTTTAGCAAAGCCTGCGAGTGCGGTAGTATCCGAAGCAATGTATCCGCCTTTTGGACCGGTGGCGACAACCAGTGGACTGCCTGACCGACGGGCATGAATGACGCCTGGTTCCTGTTGCGTCAGAACACCGATTGCGTAGGCACCTTCTAGTTGATCGGAGAGTTCATGCATCGCTCGGGCCGGAGTGGCGCCAGATAGAAGTGAGCGCGCGAGCAACCAAGGGATAACTTCAGAATCGGTTTCGCTCGTGAACGCGCAGCCGTTTGACTTAAGCGCTGAACGAAGCTCCGCGTGGTTCTCTACAATCCCGTTGTGGACAACTGCTACACCAGGAGCAATATGCGGGTGTGAGTTTTCTTCGCTTGGAGCGCCATGGGTCGCCCAGCGCGTATGTGCGATGCCGATATTGCCGCTTGGGCGCTTTTTCTCAAGTCTTTGCCGAAGTTCATCTACTTTGCCGACGGCGCAGACACGATTGATGGCTCCTTCGTCAATAGTTACGAGCCCGGCAGAATCGTATCCTCGATACTCAAGTCGGTTAAGGCCTTCGACCAGCAGGTCTGCAACAGGCGCATCCTCGACAGCGCCAAAAATTCCGCACATTTTACACTCCACACTCGATGCCGGGCGGTCCCCAGCAAAGCCTGTGCCGTAGATTTCTTCTGCACAGCGGTCGATTGATTGCAAAATAAAAAAGGGGTTAAGATTTCCGCGGTTCAGTTTTATCTATATTTTGCTTTTCGCAATGAAGTGCGTCAAAATTTTTCGCATACTTCAAGAGCCCCACGACCAGCGCAAGCATGATGTAGAACGGCCACGTATACCCCTGCGTAAGAAACGTGCCTGATACACCAAATCCCGCAAGTCCTGCTACAAGAGCGAGCGCCAACGCTCGGGGTACTCCCGGTGCATTCTGTAACAAGCGCAGAGATCCTATAGCCCCGGTAACCGCCATAGCGAATAGCGTTACGAACATGATTATCCCCGGGAACCCACTCTCGGCAATGACAACAAACCATGTAGAGTGCACAGCATGGGGAACGCCGTCCCAGTGATCGCTGTAGAAAAAGTAATTCTGATAAAAATTATCCACGCCGACGCCAGTGAAAGGTCGCCCGAGGGCCATTCGCCATGCAGCATTCCAAGCATGCAATCGTCCCATGGCAGATTCGTCTATGCCTTCCTCGTCAGCGCCCCCGGACGCACGCTTTGAAATCCCGGCTGCAATCATAAGCGTGAAGCCGGCGATGCCTCCACCGCCGATGAGGAGCCACTTCTGCTTAATGAAGTGGTTTGCAATCGCGCCGAAAACTGCCAGCGAACCAAGTAATCCGCCACGGCTCTGTGTGCAGATGACAGCGTACATAATGACAGGGATACAAAAGATCCCGATCGCACGATCAATTTTAAAGAGACCCTTGGTCATCGCAAGAGATGCAGCAAAGGCCATTGGAAACAGCAACACAAGAGAAAGATCATTTGGGTCGCCCAGGGCAGATCCAAAGCTGCGTCCAATCGTGACCCGAGTTTCTTCTACAAGCCCGATCCCGTTTAATTTATTGTATATTGCAACGAACCCAACGCACGCTCCCGCAAGGACAACGCTTAACATAAGCCTCCGAAAGTGTCTTTCCGTTCGCATAAGCCAGGCGATTGCAAAAACGATCACCGCGATTTTTGAATATGTTCCTTGCCAATATTCCCAGGCTGCAGGGCGATCGGTAGCAAATGGCAAGCCCATTGTGACATGGAGGAAGAAAGCTCCAAAAAGGATCAGCTCCCGTGGCCATATTGGTTTGATCGTGCGTCGCAAGAACATATGCCATCCAAGCGCGGCGAAGGCCCCAATCGCAAGCGTGTTTGGTATTCGCAATGGCATAAGAACAGGGAAAACCTCATGAATTCGAAAAAAGGAGAATATAACGAACGCTAGACAAAGTTCGAACGGATAGTCGAGGGATCGTGCAGCAAGAACAATGATAATTGGAATGAAGCCAAACGCCGCACCTGCTAATGGCTTGCCGGTGAAGACTGTGGCGAAGAAACCAAGAACACAGAAGGCAAGAGCCAACTTGATTTGTTTGTACTGCCGATCAAGACTGATCTGACCAATGGACAGATCCTGTTTCATGCTGCGCTTTTTTCTAAAGCGCAGTGATCTTTTTCACGACCGATCGCAGCAAGTAAGACGATTGCTAAACTGGAAAATGTCATCAGGACGAAACGGAGCACCATGTCGTCGAGTGTCTGCGCCGCATAGAATGTCAGAAAAGCGATTCCTGCCATAGTCGTCATTCGTATCCAGCGATATGGAATCGGTGCATAACGCGCGCCATGAAGTCCGTATGCGATCATGCGCACGCTTTGTCCGGCAATCGTTGCTGCGATTGCGCCTGCAATTCCCCAACCTGGTGCAAGGATTATATAGCCTGCAAGAGCAGCCATGGCTCCGCCTGCATTCACCATAAGAGCTGCCGTTGCGCGCTTGCCGATATAGGCCGACACATTCATGAGCGCGCTTGTTTCATTCATCGCAATGATCAGGACAACCCAGGGCAGCCATATTATAGAGGGAGCATATGCGGCCGGAACAAAATATATTATCAATTTTGGCGCCACGACTGCGACCCAGATCGCTCCAATAGACAGGGATGCAAAGCCCCAGGCGATAGCTTCCGCACTGCGGCGATCTCCTTCTGGTTCCTGAAGGATACGGAGGCGTCTTGCGTTCCACCAAAGTCCAAATGGTTGCATCGCAAGCGCAACGATTGTGGCGAGTTTCACAGCCAGCGCATAATGCGCAAGCGCCTCGCTGCTCACCGAAGATGCGAGGAACCAGCGATCACAATTTCCAAGAATAAACATTGCGACACCGCCGAAAACGAGCGGCCATCCGTATCGAATTGCTCGCGAGAACAAATCTGCATCCAAGCGTAAGCCAGTTTCGCGAGCTTGCCTCCACAGCAAGGTGAAGGCAAAACAAGCGTCAACTGCTGCGTTGCCCGCCAACAATCCAAATGCTCCGTATCCGTTCGTGAGCGTTAGCGCCATTACGCCAGTTTGAATTAGAGATCGTGCGCCAACATAATACAAAAACGTCGTTGCCGATCCATGGCTCCGTAACCATGCCAGGGGCAGCTCGATCAGCGCTGAAAAAGAAGCGCACAACAAGCCGACAGCAAGCATGTCGACGTCGATCGCTCCTTCGAGCGAGGATCGCGCGAATACAAGCACGATTTGTAGAAGTGATCCAATGCTGATTGACAGGGCCAATACGCCGCCTGCGATTGAGGCAGCGTTCCGACGCGATTCAGCGGCATCGCCTGACCCGGAAAAACGAAAAAGTATGTCAGCTGCACAGAAGGAAAGGATAAGCCCAGCGACTTCTATTACACTTACGACTAAATCAAGCCTCCCAAACTCTGCTGGCGTGAGATGGCTGGTCAGAAGTGGCAGCGTGATCAACGCGACGCCCTTTGTGAGAACTACGCTTGCGACATATGGGACCAGCCACGTCATATTGGCTCGTATGTCAATCATTAAGAAAATGTCTCTTTTCGACGGATGAAATCTATGAAGAAATTGTCATCTTGCATGAAATATTCCCCGATTGGCGCGAACCCTGCAAGTGCGAGCAAGTGGGATGCCATGATGATCTGGGGAGCCTTATGCTTTTTGCAAACCTTTGAAAAAGATGCGGCTGTACGATTGAAGATATGTTGCAATTTGCAAAAATGCTATTCGACTTGGATATATGAGCGGAGCCTTTCAGGGTGATTATATTTAATGAAACGAGGCCAGCTAACTTGCGTGAGGCGTCGCGTCTTCGGAATGAATTGCGGAGACGGCTTGAGGATCTTCGACTTCCGGAGGAGCTAACGGCTGCTATCGTTTTGGCTCTTGCGGAGATTCTCTCAAACATCATTAAACATAGCGCTCCATCCGCTGGCTTCTTGGGTGTTCGTTTAGAGCTTATCGGGGCACATTTACGGCTTGAGACGAGCGACGATGGCGGTTCGTTTCAATCGTTTGTTGATCGTCTCTCCAGTGTTAGCATGCACGAGACAAGCATTATGTCTGAGACCGGACGCGGTCTCTTTTTGATAAACGATAGTCTCGATCGATTTTCCTATGAGGGTGGACCGGTTAATCGCTTCACAGGCTGGAAGTCGATAATTTCATCAAGACCACTTGTGCTAATTGTGGAAGATGACGATACGTTACTTGATCTTTATGCCCACTACCTTCGGGATTTCCGTACTGTAAAAGCGCGCAGCTGCGAGGACGCACTAATGGTCGTGCGCGATCTTGACGTCTCGGTAATTGTGGCTGATTTGCATCTCGGCGACGGGCTTTCGACATCTTTGTTGCAGTCGACCAAGGATGATTTCGGGCCGCTTGTCCCGTTTGTCCTTGTGAGTGGAACTGATGATGTTAGTGTTCCGCGACAAGCCCTCGCGGGTGGCGTTGAATTGTTTTTATCCAAGCCGGTAAGCGGTTCACAATTGCGCGCTAGCGTGGATCTCGCAATCACAAGGACCACTAGTCGGGACGCACGTGTGGCAAGTGCCTTTGCTCGGGATCTAGACGGACTTCTGCTAGGTAAACTGCCGTCATTCATTTGCGGACGAGACGTAGTCGTCGCTCGTGGTAATGCTGATGCAGGCGGCGGTGATTTAATTTATGAGCACAGTTATCAAGCGCGGCGACGGATCATTCTTCTCGATGTTATGGGTCATGGAGTTTCTGCCAAAGCATGGGCAATTGCGTATTCTGCTTTGTGTCGTGGGCTTTGTTATGCAAGTCCCTCTGATAATTGCGCCGAGTTTTTAAAAAGACTTTCTGAGGTCGTATGGAACGAGTCCGCCATGGACTCTGTCGTCGCGACAGCGATTGTCGTTGACCTGTTCGAGGATGGCTTAGTAGAAATTGCCTCAGCTGGGCATCCGTCGCCGATGGTCATTAGTAAAACGCGATCATCGCAGGTGCCGGTTAGCGGGCCGCTGCTCGGAGTCATCGCGCCAAGTATTTATGAGTTAGCGTCTTTGCGGCTTCTAAAGGACGAGCGGCTTGTGCTTGTGACTGATGGCGTTGATTCCGGAGATGTTTCGGTAGGCGGCGTCTTGCCAGAATGGTTGGTTTCTGGTTGTGCGGAGGAGGATTTATTTAGATTGAGCGGTCGAGAGCTTGAGATTGTCGCGGGCACTAATTTGGGCGCTAAACCAAAAGATGATTGGACGGTGATCGTCATCGGAGCCGCACGGGGGGGCACGCGTGAACATTGAGAATGTCTGCGGCCAGGGCGCGGTGTTCAATCTTTGCAGCTGTCTTTGGGAAACGGTTTCTAAATCGACGTGCTTCACGTGCAATTTCATCGCCGAGCGTTTGTTGCTCTCGTCTATTTATAATGATTGCTGCTATGGGCGCATTGACGGCGCGCAGGGCCGAGCAGGCGTCTTCGATCAGGGTTCTTGTGACGGTTGCTGTTAGGCAAATCAGAAGCACTGTCTCGCATGCGTTTGCGATAATTGTAGTCGGTAGCGCGTGCCCTGACGTATCTCTGACTGGAGGTATGTCTATTATTATGACCTGATAGCTGCTGAACTCTTCATTGAACAAAGTGCGAAGTCTTGCGATGTCACGCATGGGCAACAATTCTTGAACGCTTGGACGGAGAGCGACGCGATCAAAGCCACGACGGTCCCGCGATGGCCTAGATGCCAGAATTTGTTGGTCGCTCGGCTCAGGGCTCGCGCTCGCCAAGCCTGTTGCTTCAATGAGAAGTGTCCGTTTATCGCCACGGGCATAACGCACCGCCACCGCAATAGCTGCCGACGTTACTCCGCTATCATGATCAACTCCGACAAGCCCGATTATGCGTGATGATCGGGCGTTGGCAAATTGATATATAGCCTCGATTGCGGAGCAAGTCGGGTCGAAGTTTACGTCTGGACGCGGGTCATCAGTGCTTGATTTTCGTAATTCCCGGTTTGTCTGGAGCCGCTTGTATAAGCGAATGGATCCGGTTGCGATCCAAACGTGGAGGCGCCATAAGGCCTTGAGCATTCCCCATATTCTCATGCTGCAGATTCAGATTTGGTTTCTGACAAAAGGAAAGCGAGGTTCAATTGTGTAAACAACTTTCGTGGTTGACCGTATAGATTCACAACTTCCAGACGCCGCGCTGTCATTTTCAGGCGCTTGAATAAGAAGACGATTCCACCAATTCCTGACGAGTCGATGAAGTCGACTTTACGCATATCGATACGTACGTCCTCGTTGGAGTGTGCGATTTCCTCAAAGAGAGCTTTCATGTCGCTCATTGCTGACGCGTCCATATCACCCTCAATATGCAATGTTCGCATTGATAAGCTCCATTCTACCTATGACTCGCTGCAACCTCCATGCCATTGGGTATTGTATAGTAAAGTCCGCTCTCCTTTGTGAATCCGCATAAACATCTTTGCTAATTGCAAATCTCCTGTCTGCATTTTCCAAGTTTTTCTGGCACGGCGTTTGCGATTGAAAATTGCGTGTTTGGAGAAGTTCGATGGATAGGAAATATTTTGGTACTGATGGCGTGCGTGGGCGTGCGAACAAGGTGATTACGCCTGATGTGGCGTTGAAGCTGGGGCAGGCTGCGGGACGCGTGTTGCGTCGCGGCGAACATCGTCATCGCGCGATCATAGGGAAAGACAAAAGGCTCTCCGGTTATATGATCGAGAACGCGCTTGTCGCTGGCTTCACTTCCGTTGGCGTAGACGTATTGCTGCTTGGACCGATCCCGACGCCGGCGGTCGCCATGCTCACGCGGGCGATGCGGGCAGATCTAGGGGTGATGATCTCCGCGTCTCATAATCCTTTTGAGGATAATGGCGTCAAACTTTTCGGGCCGGATGGTTACAAAGTTTCCGATGTTGTTGAGGCGGATATTGAGACGTTGATTGTATCGCCGGTCACTGGGTTGTCGAGGTCAGCTGATCTGGGCAGGGCTATCCGCGTCGACAGCGTCAATGCTCGCTATATTGAATTTGCAAAGCGTTCATTGGGGCGGGACATGTCTTTTGATGGGCTGCGGATTGTCCTCGATTGCGCTAATGGCGCCGGCTATAAGGTTGCGCCGGAGGCGCTCTGGGAGTTGGGCGCTGAAGTTATAAACATTGGAAATACGCCTGATGGAATGAACATCAATCGGGATGTAGGATCTACAGAGCCTCGGGCTTTGCAACGTAAAGTACGAGAGTTGCGCGCAGACATCGGTATCGCTTTGGATGGCGACGCTGATCGGGTCCTCGTCGTCGACGAAAGGGGCGAGACGATCGACGGTGATCAGATTATGGCGCTGATAGCCGGGCGTTGGGCGCAAGAAGGCCGTCTGTCACGGCCCGGCATTGTAGCGACTGTAATGTCAAATCTTGGACTTGAGCTTTATCTTCGCGGCTTGAATTTGGGTCTTGATCGCACTGATGTTGGTGATCGGCATGTGCTGCAGCATATGCGTGCTCATGGGTTCAACCTAGGCGGTGAACAATCGGGTCATGTAATCCTTTCTGATTTTACGACGACTGGAGACGGGTTGATTGCTGCATTGCAGGTGATCGCGGCGGTGGTTCAAAGCGGCAAGCGCGCGAGTGAGGTGTGTAGGGTATTTGAGCCGATGCCGCAGATTCTGAAGAATGTGCGCTTTGCTCCGGGGCAATTGCCTGCGCTTAATATCATAGATGAAGCTGGGGAGGTGGGGTCCGCCCGACTGGGAAGGCATGGTAGATTGATTGTGCAGTCCTCCGGAACAGAGCCTGTGGTGCGCGTGATGGGAGAGGGCAACGATGAGGAGTTGGTGACGAAAGCTGTTGATGAGGCTTGTGCTGCTCTGCGGGATTTGGCCGCGCGCATGGCGACAGGGGTTGGCGAGCAGGGGCTTAGACAGGCGTCGTGAGTCAAAATTAATTATTTATTATCTTCATTT
>CANJPM010000123.1 GCA_947476075.1 Beijerinckiaceae bacterium | reverse complement strand
TCGTATTGTAATGCCGCCTCCAACCCTCGATGACGACCTTCGCCTCCTTCAGAGTATAGAAGATCTCGCCATTTAGAGGTTCATCCCGCAGCTTCGAGTTGAAGTCCTCGTAATAGCCGTTCTCCTTGGGGCTGCCGGGTTTATGTATGTGGTCTTGGCGCCCACGGCGGCCAGCCATTCGCGCAAGTTCCGGGCGATATACTCAGGGCCTTTATCCGAGCGTAGGTGCGTTGGGGCGCCCCTCTGGATGAAGAGGTCCGACAAGGTTGTTTACCGATTTTCAATCGGCATATTGAAAACAATTGTCCATTATTAGGCCAATGCGAGTTTTGTAACATTAAAAAAAAAAGAAATGTATCATTTAATTACATTTATACGAATTAAAATAATGTTTCTCAGATTATACCTTTTTTTGAGGATATCGTTCCCGACCGATTACGTAGAGATCGCTCATGATAAAAGAACTCCTTTGGTCGGTTGCAAGATGTCTGTGGGAGCTGCCTAGCAATAGTGCCTCAAGATTGCTGATCTACGGAGCTGTCACCTCATTCGTCATTTTTGACGGGCCGCGCCTTTCCGCACAGCCGGCAATAGAGGGCGTTCGCTCAGTCAAGGTTGACCGCGTCATGAGTGCGAGCGATTCGCAAGTTCGTGAATTTGTCGGTGAAGTTCAGCCGGTGCGTTATTGGGCACTGGGCTTTGAAGTAAGCGGGCGCGTTACAGAGGTAATGTTCCGCGAGGGTGACGAGGTAAAGAAGGGGCAGGTTCTCGCCCGTCTCGATAAAACATCTTACAGGCTCAAGTTGATATCGACCGAAGCGGATCTGCGAGATGGCGAAAGAGATCTCGTGATTGCGAAAAATAGGTATCAGGCGCAAGGGGACCTTAGAGACCGCGGCTTTACCTCGCAGCGCGCGTTTGAACAGGCGCAAACCGAACTGAACGACGCGGAGGCCGCTGTCGCCAGACGTAGAGTTCTTCGCGATCTTGCTCAGCTCAGCCTCGATAGTACGGACCTTGTCGCGCCCGCAGATGGTATCGTCGCCAAGCGTTCGGCCGATCCTTTCGTGGACGTCACGGCTGGCCAAGTCGTGATGCGCGTCGACATTTTGGGAGAAGTTCAGATCGCAGTGCGGGTTCCCGCCAACTTGATGCAGCGCACAGAGCGAGGATTGCTGATCAATATCCGAGCGAATGGGCAAAACTATAGGGGCGCGGTATCAGAAGTTGCAGCGCGCGTCGAAGCCGGCAATGCCTTTCAGGTGATTGTCGCTGTCGAAGGGGCCAACTCAGCCTTGCGTCCAGGAATGACAGCTAATGTTCAGTTCAGGTACGAGCGTCAGGCAGGCGCGGTCAGCAAAATCATGATCCCTCTTCGGTCAATGTTGCCGGGCTCCAAGCCTATGGAAGGGTATGTGTTTGTCTACGACGTCGAACAGAACATCCTCCGAAAAACCCAGGTTAATATTATTGACCTCAATAACAATTACCTTGAAGTGGTGAGCGGCTTGAAAGAGGGTGACCTTATAGCGGTAGCAGGCGTCGCATTCCTAGCCGATGGCCAGAAGGTGTCGTTATTCAACCCATCAATTCTTAAGGGTGCCGAGACTATCAAGTCGGGTCCGTCGGTAAGCGTAAGATGATTAACCTCGCGCAGCTCGCCATCGACCATACCCGCGTTGTCATTGCGACGACTTTGCTTATTGTAATTGTCGGGTTTACAACGTTTTTGAGCTTCCCTGCCCAGGAAGATCCACCGATAAAGGTACGCGAGGCCGTGGTGACGGCAAGCTTTCCTGGCATGTCTCCCGAGCGTATTGAAGATCTTATTACAAAACCACTGGAACGAAAGATTCGTGAAATTTCGGAGGTCGAGCGTATTACTTCGAGTGCTTACACAGGCGGCACGACCATCTCCGTCAAATTGTATGACAAGTATTTTGATCTTCAATCTTACTGGCAAAACTTACGAAACAAGATGGCCGATGTGCGGGGATCTTTACCGGAGGGAACAATCGGTCCTTTCGTTAATGATAGTTTTGGATCGGTAGCGGTCGCCACAATCGCGATCACCGCAGAAGATTTCACGATGGCGGAAATGAGCGCCGCCATACGGCCGTTTCGTGACAGGTTGACAGGCCTGCGTGGCGTTAAACAAATTGAAATCCATGGAATACTTCCCGAGCGGGTCTATCTTGAAGGCCGAGCAGCCGAGCTTTCGCAATTGGGCTTGTCCATTGGCGCCATTCTCGATGCGCTTCAGAAGCAGAATATAATTCTTTCAGGTGGACAGATCGTCGCCGATGGCATGGTGGTCACTATAGCCCCGACGGGAAATTTTGAAGACGTTCAGGATATTTTAAAGACGCCAATCAGGGTGCCATCTACCATGCAAAGCGTTTTGCTGGGAGACATCCTTACCATTCGTCGGGGATATCAGGAGCCTCGCGCATCGGCCGCTTATTATAATAATAAGAAAAGCGTTGTGCTCGCTATTTCGATGAAGGATGGAGAGAATGTCGTCGAATTTGGCGCTCGCTTGAAACAGGCCGTGGCTCTGGGTTCAAAAGTCCTGCCTGCTGGATTTGAGGTCGCTTTCCCAACATTTCAGCCTGACGTTGTTTCTCATTCGGTCAATGAAGTCGAACGCACCCTTTACGAGACGCTCTTGATCGTACTTGTCGTGGTCATGCTTTTCCTCGGGGTCCGTACCGGCATGATCGTAGGCTCCATTGTTCCTATCACCATGCTTTTGTCGCTTATCATTATGCGCATGATGGAAATCGATCTGCAACGCGTGTCGATAGCCTCTATGATTATTGCGCTCGGCTTGCTCGTCGATAATGGAATTGTCATCGCAGAGGATATAATTCGTCGTCTCTCTGGCGGCGAGGACAAGCGCGCCGCGTGCATCAATGCCGGCAAGACTCTGGCTATACCCCTGTTGGTATCCTCCCTTACCGTGATACTCGCCTTCATGCCGTTGCTGCTGGCGGAAGACCAGACCGGCGAATACGTGCGCTCGCTGGCCCAGGTTATTGCAATCACGCTGGTAAGCTCTTGGATTCTTGCACTCACGATCACGCCGGTCATGTGCTTTTACTTTATCAAATCAGGCGGTCATGAGGGCGAGACAGAGGAAAACTATAATACGAAATTCTACCGCGGCTATCGGCTTGTTCTTCACAAGCTTCTGCGCAACCGTATTTCCTTCATGACACTAATCTTCGGTCTTTTTTGTCTTTCAATCATCGGCTTCAAAATCGTGCCACAACAATTTTTTCCAAATTCCAGCCGCAACGCTTTTATGGTTGTTATCAATCTTCCGGCCGGAACGGGAATTGAACGGACCAGCGAATCCATGATTGAGCTTAATCAATGGCTGCTGGACAGGAAGCAGAACCCCGAAGTTGAAAGCGTGATGTCCTATCTGGGATATGGCGGGCCACGCATTGTCCTTGCCATGGCCCCAATTCAGCCTGGCAGCCAGAGAGCGTTTACGTTGGTGAACGTACCCGTCAATACCGATGTGGGTCCTATCGTCGAACGCGTTCGCCTTCATATGCTTAAGGAGTTCCCGGAGATCGCCGGGGAGGTTAAAAAGTTTTGGCTGGGCGGGTCCGAGACCGGTCTTATTCAGCTTCGAATCGTTGGTAATGACGCCGACACGCTCAAAAGTCTTTCTGAAAGCGTGAAAGATATAATGCGGTCCGTTCCCGGAACAATCGACGTCAAGGACGATTGGGAAAACCGCACGATGAAGTTCGTTGTCAAGATTGATCAGAACCGCGCCAACCTTGCGGGAGTCAGTTCGGCGGACATAGCACGATCATTGAGTACTGCGTTGCAGGGCGCGCAGATCAGCGCTTATAGAGAAGGCGATCAGGTCATTCCAATCGTGTTGCGCGGCGAGAGCGACGTGAATCTTTCACTTGATCAGGTTCGGACGCTTTATGTTTTCTCATCGGATGGAAAGAAGTCAGTGCCACTTCTACAGGTCGCCGATTTTATTGGGATCCCTGAAGACGGCGTCATCCGCCGGCGTAACGAACAGCGTACGATCACTGTGTCAAGCAAGAATCTTGTGCTTCAGGCGTCAGAGCTGACTAAAAAGATTCGTCCTCAATTGTCGCAACTTGAATTGCCGCCTGGATATCAGATTGGCATCGGCGGAGAGCTGGAAGCTTCAGGTAACGCTCAAGATGCATTGCTTAAATTTCTTCCCCTCTGTTTCGGAGCCATGCTCTTGCTTCTTCTCGCACAATTCAACTCATTCCGATGTGTGTTGATTATTGCTCTCACCATACCGTTATGTCTCACAGGCGCAGTCCTGGGGTTGCTTGTATCGAAAGCGACTTTCGGGTTCATGGCGATAATGGGCCTGTTGTCGTTGGCGGGAATTATTGTCAACAACGCGATCCTGCTGATATCGAGGATCAATGAGGAGCTTCAAGACGGCGCAAAGCCTCACGAGGCCATCATTTCGGCGGCAGTCAAACGTCTGCGTCCGATCGTGATGACGAAGCTGACCTGCATACTGGGGCTGGTGCCGCTGATGATATTTGGCGGCGAGCTATGGTTTGCCATGACTGTAGTCATCATGGGGGGGCTCGCTTTAGGAACGCTGCTTACGCTGGGCGTAATTCCGGTTCTCTATTCGTTGCTCTTTCGCATTCAAACGCCAGAGAATCTGGTTGCGGCAACTCCGCTAATATTCTCGCATAAAGGCGATCCGAGATGAAGCAGATTGGCATTTTGCAATTTGTAGCCGCAGCTATCCGGCTGTCCATGTCATCTCGGGGATTGACGATTGCGGTAGGTGGGGCGCTTGTCGTTCAGGCTGCTTATAATCTGCTCCTGCCTGTCTCCTACAAATTTATTTTTGACGATGCGATTAAAAATAATGATCTGACGCTTTTGATTTATGTGCTTCTTTTTATGGTTAGTATTTATGTGTTCAACGGTCTTGCAGGAGTTCTGCAGGATTATGGGACATCCCGTATCGGCTCTCGTCTTGCTTGTGATCTGCAAGAAAAGCTTTTCACGCATATTCAGACGCAACCAAGCGGGTTTTACACGCTCGTTCCGGAGTCGGACATTGTGGCGGCCTTTGGTCCCGACATCACTGCTATTGAAATGGCTGTAGTTCGTGGAATTCCAAGTTTTCTTTTGCGGCTCCTAACCATCGTCACCAGCGTAGTCTTGCTCTTTGTGATCCAGTGGCAATTGGCTCTGATCGCTCTTGGCATGATGCCGCTGATCTTTTTTGCGTCAAAGCCGTTTGGTCCTCGTGCGCGCAAGGCCGCCCGAGCGGCCGATGACCAACAATCGGTTATCGCAGGACTCGTTCAGGAAAATATCGTCGTCAATCTTGCCATCCGTACGTTCAACCTTCAGGGGCAGCGCCTCCAGAAAATGCGAGGGCTGCTGAGCACGCTGCGTGACAATGACTTTCTTGCCAAGTTTTATGTGCAATTGGTTGGGAGATCGGCTGTACTTGCTGTGGGTATCCTGCAGCTTATCGTTCTGGGCGTTGGCGCATTGCTCGCTATAAACGGCCATCTGAGTGCAGGTTTTCTGATTGCATTCATCGGCTTGCTTCTCAATGTCGGCGGGGCCACGGACAATCTGACTCAAGCCATTCCGTTGTTGGTTCAAGGTGCGAGCGGGTATAGCCGCATCCTCAGCTTGCTAGAACATGAACCGGCAATCCGTGAGGTTTCCGAAGCCCGTGAAATAGGTCCGATCGGTCAATCGATCCGACTTTCAGATGTCACCTTTGGCTATGATCCGTCGCATAACATCCTTTCCGAAGTGACGCTGGAAGTTCCTGCTGGAAAGACTGTCGCGATTGTCGGCGGTTCAGGGTCCGGAAAATCCACTGTCCTTGCTTTAATGATGCGCTTGTACGACCCCCAAATTGGCTCCGTCTTTATTGATGGCGCCGATTTGCGTGAGGTGAGCGAAGCGTCTCTTCGCCGACATACTGGCGTAGTTCTCCAAAATACGGCTTTGTTCAACACCAGCATTCGTGAAAACATTCGCATGGGTCGTCTTTCTGCGACCGACACGGAAGTCGAGGCTGCGGCGAAGCGGGCCGGGCTGGATGATATGATCCAGAATTTGCCGGAAGGATACGATACTTCGACAGGTAGTCAGGGCGGCCTTCTTTCGGGGGGGCAGCGGCAGCGCGTCGCCATAGCCCGCGCGTTCCTGCGCAATCCGTCGATCCTGTTCCTCGATGAAGCGACTTCGGCGCTTGATGCAAATACGGAAGCGGCAATTAACAAGACATTGGCGCATATGCCGAGTGGCTCCACGCTCATTTCCGTGACCCATCGACTGGCGCATATCATTGATTATGATCTGATCTATGTCATGGAAAAAGGCAGACTGGCGGAGGTCGGCAGCCATTCGGAGCTGCTGGCGCGCAATGGTCTTTATGCCGAACTCTGGAGCAAGCAGAGCGGCTTCACAATCGACGAAACCGGCACGGCGGAAGTGGAACTTGAGAGACTTCGCAAGATCCCGTTTCTTTCTGCGAGTTCTGACGATCTCCTGCGCAGTTTTTCAAGCAAATTGCTCACGGAATCCTTTCAAAAAGGTCGTGTCGTGTTCGAAGAGGGCGATGCCGGCGACAAGTTCTATATTCTGGCGCGTGGCCGTATGGAGGCCTATGCGGCGGGTGCCGAACAGGCGCGGTTCGTCATTGATGATGGCAATTACTTCGGTGAAGTCGCTTTGATAGAACGCATTCCTCGCACATTGACTCTCAGAGCACTGACCGAATGCGTCTGCCTCACGCTAAACAAGAAAGACTTCGAAGCGCTGTTGGCGTTGGACGCCGACCTCAAGCAGTCGATTTTGGACGTTTCGACTGCGCGCATGACGGAGCTTAAGGCGGCAAAGGTCAGCGCTGCTGAGGCACTCTAAAGAAGCGGGCTTTTGACGTTTGGTGACGGGATCTGGTGGCATAGTTCGATACTAGCGCGTAGGAAATGCGCACGCGCTTCGTTCCAACGCAGCGTTGGTGGTGCCTAGGTCGAGGCACGTTGGTCCCGCAAATCGACCACGCAACCTCAAGCGCATTCATTCGCGGTTCGAAGGTCTTCCGTGTCGCAGTGTCGATCAAGCGGGGCAGGGTCGAGGATCATTACGGGTTTGTTACAGCAACGCGGTCACAGGGTTCCTGAGCCCAAGCGCGTTCAACGGATCCCGAAAATAGTCCGCCCACGCGCCGCCGAAGGTCACAATGTTGTCTAGCGGCGCGCGGGGCGATCCAGCAGAAATCCATGTCTCGATGATGGTTAGATCGGCAACGACAAACACGCCACGCTGCTGGCGAACATTTTCACTGCCGAGTTGCTATAGGACATCATAGCCTTTGTTGCGCTGCGCGAGTAGATATGGATCGTGCGCTCGCTATGGCGCTGACCGCTGATATCACGGCTCTTGCTATCCAGTAGTGTTGCTATGGATATTGCCGGATGACGGCGATGCTGGGGCGCAGGGGCTGGAGGCTGAACGCTATGTGGTAGCCTGGATCTGGGGGCGTAATGGGCATAAAAAGCACCTTCCAGACAACCTGAAAGCGGTCGTCTTTGGATCATCTAATGGGGGCTGGTCAGCCAAGCCAGCCTTTTTCAGCGTTCGGTAACGGTGATGCTGTCCATAAGCGCCTCGACCCGCGCGGTGTGCTCCTGGTCCGCCTTTGGCGAGGCCCAATAGGTGAACACAATTTTGCGGCCTGACGGTAGCTTGAGATCTAGGTCCATGTAGTAGAGGACTGTGGGCTCGCCGTTCCACAACGCGTCGACCTGCGTAATGGAGAAGGTACGGCCGTCCTTTTCCTCGGTCTCCTGCTTGCTTCCTCGAATGACGACCCCTTCTGCCTTCCAGTATGCGCTGTGCTCCGCGATCACCGCGTTGTATTCGCCGTCGCGGTACACCTCCATCCAGACAAACAGTTCTTCGTCTTTGGTGCGCGTCTGCACGCCGCGCGGAATGCGGGTGTTGACCCAGCCGGGCGGCGTGTCGATCCGGATCGATGGCCGAGCTGGCGACAGTTCCACCTGCGCAGCGTGGGTGGGAACGACAAACACGCCAAGCGCAATCATCAGCGCGACAAAGCCGGCGAGGCGCCGGGAAAGGCGGGTGGACAAACACGTCATGTAAGGATTCCAAAGCCGATAGGCACTATCGCCTGGGCGACATTATCAGCACCATTGCCTCGCCCGCTTTGGATGTTAGTTCATGGACGGTCAGGACGCTAGCTCGGGTGGCTTGGCTTATCAGGTTTGGGGAACCTCCCGCACATTAGGCGCGCATCCAAGATTGGAGAAACAAGCCTCTCCCTTGGAAGCAGATGGGGCTCTGGGAGTTCAAAGGCGATAACTGCCCCAACGCTGGCCGGCCGCACCCCGATCATATCAAGATCGATCTTTCAACCGGCAAGATACTGATCAAGGGAGTTCATCGAAAGCGAAATTGTGTTCGAGAATAGGATTATAGAAATAATATCGGAAATGATCCCGGATTAAAGCAAAGGCATTCTCAATGTCTCATGCGGTCATGCGAGCCTATTAATTCAGAAAACTGTCTGCATCTTTGTACGACAGAAAATACCTGATTTAAAAGCTAAGCCGCTCCATCCTGAGATGGTTTTCCCAAGATGAAGAGTGAGTATCTAATAAATAAAAGAAAGCTCTTGATCTTTCACCTGATGGTCTCATGCCGAGCATGATAGCCGTTTACAAGAAGTCAACACTACGAATTTGAAGCCGTAGCGCCTTTCTGGATTACACCGTTTATAGGCATAGCCTTTCCCGTTCTTGCTAATTCGACCCATAGAAGGCCATACGAAATGAGTGCAACAAGCGATGGCATTCTCTGCAATGATGCGATCAAAAAGCGCCCTGCATGAAGCCTCTGCTTGTGCACCATCCCGATAGTACAGGCTTTAGTTTAGCTTGACGGCGGCGATCCGCTTCACCTCGTCCGGATTTTTAGCCATCCAATCCTTGTTGCCGACCACGAGAGCGTCGACCGTGACGGTCGGCACTGCGGCACCTTTCACAGCGCTTTGAAGGTTCTTGTAGGTCCCTGCGGGGATGGTCGCATCAAAATAGGGTTTACGCCCGTCGGAAGTCTGGAGCGTGGCGATCCGCTTGTCAGCGATTGCGATGAGATCCAACTTGGCGCCCGCATCGTCGAAGGCCTTGATGGTGGCCGCGCCCAGCGCAGTCACATTGAACACGCAATCCACTTTCTCCGTGGAGGAGCGCAGACGCGCGAGCGTACGGTCGGAATTTGGATTTCCCAACTTGTTCAGCGTGGCGGTCTTCAGATTCGGGAAAATGATCGACAGGCTGTCCCAAGTTAGCGAGGGACCGCCCTCAGCCGGACCCACCAACACATTCGTTCCGGCCTTCACGTCTGCGATAGTCTTGATCTTCGTGTACTCATTGCAGATCAAAAGCGCCGCTTCGCGATAGGGGACCTGAATGACGCTGTTCTTGACGGGGCCAGGGTTGGCTCTGCGCTGATAGACTAGTAAGGCGTCGCCCTGCACCATGCCCACATCGCAAACCCCGGCGTCGATTTTCTCGAGAATATCGAGGCTGCCTTTGTTCACGCTTGGTTTGTATCCAAGCTTGCGAAGCGCTGCGGCGTAACCACCATCCTCATCTCCACCGCAGGCCTTAACGTTCACAGGAGCTTTAGGCAGCTGTAGTTGGGCCCGCGCGGGAACGGCAACAACCAGCGCTGCGGCGATGCAAAGCAAAACTTTTAGCATGGCTTCCCCTCCCAAATTTATCTTCAAAAACAACGGTGCCTGCTAGTACGCAGCGCTCAGAAACGCTATTTTCATAACAAATTTGTCACGGAGTACAAAATTTGACAAGACCGCGCAAATTTCAAAAGCACGGCATGTGAATCACTCAAAACTCCTCAGGCAACCCTCATCCAAATATTGCCCACGAGGTATCTCCAGACCATGGCCTGCCTCCGGAAAAATCGTCCGATATAATTTATGGGATATTGGGTTTTGAGGCTCATCAATTCGACATAAAATCAAGATTAAATCTGCACCATTACGGCAATGTCACCTCAATCTCGATAATGTAACGCCAGCCGAAACCTACTTGGGAAAATCATAAAGCAGCGCGAGATGATCAAACACTAGACTATCCAACATCGAAGCTTTCAGCACCACAAGATTGCTGCTTAACATCAACTCCAATATGAGGTCGAAACTGCGCTAACCTAAGCTGCAATCTCAGCAAAATGTTCGGACGGTTGACAGCTCGGCGGCTTATGTCTGCAAATTTACATCTGTAAACTCGAAAAAATTTTCAACCATCCATATATAACGCATACAATTTACGCATTTTCAGCCGTCGAGGAAAGTAAACCTGCAGAATGAGCGTGGCCAGCCCCCATGATGTGATCCGGTTGTTATGTTAGTTGACGATTTGGTTTGTAGCTAGCGCTGGGGTGGCCGGCGAAGCTGGTTGGGGTTGCGCAGCCGGCCACTGTAGAACCTCTGGTGCAGGCGGGTGATATCGCAGTGATGAGTGCGGCCTGATCGTGTTGTAGTGCCGCC
>CANJPM010000122.1 GCA_947476075.1 Beijerinckiaceae bacterium | reverse complement strand
TTTTGTTTTGCAAGGCTCTCACGATGAGAGCCTGTAAGCAATTTTCTAAGGAATCTTTAGCAAATTCTGTGCCACAGTCGCGAGCGCCATTCCAGATCTCTTCTGCGCTGAAAATAAAAGAAAAATGAAATCACTCGCCCCGCTAAAGCCGCGAGAACTTCGGCCGTCTTGTGTTTCAGAACAGAGGAGAAAAACATATGCTGCACCGTAACGCCATCCGTGCCTATCACGAGGCCGAACAGGAGTTCCTCGTCGACGGCGCGGACTCGCACGGTCTGGTCGAGATTTTGTTCAACGAGTTGATTGCGTCTCTCAGCATAGCCAAAAAGGGACTAGCAAGCGCCGACCTAGCAACAAAATCGAGTGGCGTATCAAAAGCATTGACGATTATACACGTGCTGGCAACAAGCTTGGATTTCGACAAAGGCGGTGAAGTCGCCGTATCGCTCGCGCAGCTTTACGAGTGGTCCCGTCGTCGTATTATCGAAGCAAGCCGCGACAATGTGATCGCAGGGATTGAAGAAGTGCTACACGCGATTTCCGAAATCGCAGAAGCTTGGAGAACCATCGCATT
Organism: Beijerinckiaceae bacterium; assembly: GCA_947476075.1. GTDB lineage: Bacteria > Pseudomonadota > Alphaproteobacteria > Rhizobiales > Beijerinckiaceae > Terripilifer. Next base: position 10,045 of record CANJPM010000122.1, on the reverse strand, counting down.
ACGTCCAGCTTGAACACTCATATCGCGTCACGACTGATCGAGAACTTCTTCATCTTCTCTATGAGCGTTGTTCGCTGAAGGCCAAGCATACGTGCCGCAGCGCTAACGGAATTGTTGGTGTCTGTGAGCGCTGTTCGAATGAATTCGATCTCCAGCTCAGCCATATATTCGCGTAGATTAAAGGTGTCACTCTTACGAAGGCTGTCAGCTAATGCGCATTTCATCGATGCCGAAGGAGTAATGAAGACTGGCTCGGCATAGTGCGTCTCGTCCGCCATCTCACTTACAACATCCATAAGCGCAAGCGCCTCAACACCGCGTTCAATCGGCTTTCGATGCGAGACCAGTCGCTCTATTTCCGCAGCGCCCAATTCCTGTCCAGGATATAAAATGCCAGCGCGCTCGATTACGTTGCGCAATTGCCTGATATTGCCTGGCCAGGAAGCTAGCTGAAGCGAGAAAATAGCTGCCGAACTCAAATGTGGACAATGTGAAAACCCCTGCGCCCTGAAACGCTCTATAATCAATTGCGCCAAACGCGGAATATCTTCCTTCCGGTTATCCAGCGCATGGAGGGTGATCGGAAACACATTGATACGATAATAAAGATCCTCACGAAACGCTCGCTCTTCAACAAGAACACTCAAGTCTCTATGGGTCGCGCACACGATGCGCACGTCCACCTTTATAACAGCCCCCCCCCCAACCCTGCTAAACGACCTGTCTTCGAGCACCCGCAGAAGCTTAACCTGCATGTCGTGCGGCATATCGCCTATTTCATCAAGAAACAAAGTACCGCCAGCGGCAGTCTCCAACAAACCAATGCGCGTACGAACAGATCCTGTATAGGCACCCTTCTCGCTGCCGAATAACTCACTTTCGAGAAGATCGCGTGGAATGGCGCCACAATTGACTGCAATGAAGGGCCCGCGGGCGCGCAGCGAAAGAAGATGCACGGCTCGAGCGACAAATTCCTTTCCGCTGCCGGACGGCCCATGAATGAAAACCGTGGTCATAGACGGCGCAACGCGCATCACTAGATCCACGGCCTCACGCATGGAAGCGCTTGGCAGAGAAAGGCAGCGCAGCACTTCGTCCTTCGTCATCTAATATCCTACGGCCTAATACGACCAACTGTCGGGTTTTTGACTGAGCAGAATGCGCAGTACAAGATGAGGAGGGCGTTACCCACAGCCTAAAATGAACCAAGATCGACGAATATAATAATATAATATCAATTATTCCAATAAAACCCATTTTGAGCTTATTCAAAAGAACTCGTATTTACAAAGATTTTTCACGAAAACTGAACGAAATAACGACGTGGGAGAAGAATTCGCCTTACGCTATGACAATCGCTGGCATACCAATTGCTTGACTTGCCACAGATGCTAACAGCAAAGGAGAACGGCGTGAGTGCGGTTCTGTGTATCACGGACGGATTGTCAGACGGTGAGGCGTGGCTCACCCAGCTACATCAACGCGGATACGACACCAGCACTACGACACTAGCCACCCTTGGCGGCGTCGAAGCTCGCTGGCCTCGTTGCGGTTTGCTGCTCTCCCACAGCGCTGCGCGGAAACTTGCGGTCGATCCAACGGGATTTGTAAAATGGTGTCGCCAACTCAAGGCTGAGCGCATCGTCGTTCTGGGAGAACGCAGCGAAACTTTCTCGCTGAAGTGCGAATTCAACGGAACAACTCTTCAGGTTAAGCCATCTCTGGATAATTGGCGCTTCACCGCTGAGGTGGTTGCCCGCTTTCTCGATGAAGATCAGGGCGTGGCTGTTGGAGATCCGTCAACGTTCAACCTCTTGCGGCTTGCCCGGCGCGTCGCCGCCAGCGACGTGACCGTAATGCTAGTAGGCCCCACTGGTACCGGCAAAGAAGTGCTGTCAAAATTCCTCCACAACTCATCTCCGCGCAAAAGCAATGCGTTCATCGCCGTCAATTGCGCCGCAGTGCCCGACACCATGCTTGAGGCTGTGTTGTTCGGTTATGAACGCGGGGCCTTCACTGGAGCCCATCATCCCAACAAGGGCATATTCCGCGCCGCCGACGGCGGAACTTTGCTGCTCGACGAAGTTTCCGAAATGGCTCTGTCCTTACAGGCCAAATTGCTTCGCGTATTGCAGGAAAAGGAAGTCACGCCACTGGGCAGCGCAAAGCCTGTCCCCGTTGATGTGCGCGTTATCGCAACTTCCAACAGATACATGCTCGACGAAGTAAAGGCCGGTCGTTTCCGCGAAGATCTTTACTATCGCCTCAATGTATTCCCCCTTGTCACACGCGCGCTCAACGAACGTCGTGGCGACATCCTCCCAATTTCAGTCTCCTTGCTGGCCAAACACGTAGGCGGTTTTGCGAAGATGCCCGAATTGACAGAAGAGGCGACCCAGAAACTCGAGAGCTACGACTGGCCCGGCAACGTGCGCGAACTAGAGAACGTACTTCAACGTGCACTCGTTCTATCCGGCGGCAAAGAAATCACTTCAGACCACCTAATGATCGATCTGCAGGATTTTCTCTCAGTCGCCGAACGCGAACCGAACTGGCTCAAAGCCGCAGTTTAAATGGAGCTACTGCCCATGAGCGCTATTGGAAAAGTAGTTCTCGCTCAGCAAATTCTGGCTGTAGCGGAACCAAAACTAAAGCAAGGCGGCGCTGACAAGACATCTGATTTTGGTGCCCAGATGAAAGAAGCGCTCGGGCAGGTTTCAAAAGCGCAGGAAGAATCCGGACGGATAACAAAAGCTTTTGAAACAGGCGAAGAAGTGGACGTTACAAAAGTAATGTTGGCGCGCGAAAAATCATCCCTTGCATTCGAGGCGACGCTGCAAATCCGCAACAAACTGCTCAGCGCCTATAAAGACATCGTCTCGATGCCTGTTTGATCGCGGGTCAATTAACGAATTTGTGGACTACAGGAGATTCTTTCAGTGGCAGAGTCCAAGACGGTGGCAATCTCATCGCCTGAAGCGTTTGGTCCCCTTGGGGCTCAGCTATGGCAAGGCATGGCTACTGCTCAGACGTTTCTGAGGCAGCCGGCGATCGTTCGCGCTGCGCCGTTGATCGTAGTAACACTCATCATGGTTGTCGGCCTCCTTGCGATCTGGTCTCTGCGAGAACCCTCTATGACGACGCTTTTTCCGCGGCTGGGCGACGAGGACAAGGCGCAGGTGATGCAAACCCTGGAGACCCAGGGCATCAAGGGGAAACTTGACCAATCCACAGGCCAAGTGCTTGTGCCCCGTGGCGACTTCTACAAAGCAAAGATGCTTCTGGCGCAGGCAGGGCTCCCGAAGGCATCTGTTTCGGGCTATGAAATGCTTACGCAGATGCCGATTGGCGCAAGCCGCGCAATTGAACAAGTAAAGCTGAAGCAGGCGCAAGAAAACGAGCTGTCGCGTAGTATTATGGAGATTCGCGACGTTGAAGGCGCGCGCGTTCACCTCGCCGTTCCAGAGCGTTCTGCATTCGTGCGCGATCAGACGCCGCCCACGGCATCCGTATTCCTGAAGCTATCGGCCGGACGTGCCCTTTCAAACGGGCAGGTGCAATCCATCGCCCATCTCGTAAGCTCTAGTGTGCCCCACCTGCCCGTGGCCAACGTGACAATAGTGGATCAATTCGGCGGCCTTTTGACATCGCCACAACGCGACGCCGACCTTGGACTGACTGCCCAGCAGCTCGAACATAAGATGCGGCTCGAAAAACTATTGCGCGAGCGCGTCGTCAATCTACTAACGCCGATTATTGGCCCGGGCAATTTCAACACTGAAGTTAATGCGGACCTTGATTTCACACGCACCGAACAAACCCGCGAATTCTACGACCCCAATAACAATGCCATTCGCAGCCAGCAAGAGAGCCTGCAGGAGAGCGCAGACGGCAAGGCGCGGGGCATACCCGGCGCGACCTCGAACCAGCCGCCCAACGCAACTGCATTATCGAACACGCCACAGCCGGCAGCAGGAAATGCTGAACAGAAGAGTCGCTCCAGCACCTCGGTTCGCAATTTCGAGCTCAGCCGCGAAGTGAAATCTACGCGCCCGGCTCTTGGTGAAATAAAGCGCCTGTCGGTCGCCGTGATACTGAGAGCGGCTAACAGCCTCGATGAAGCCGGCAACAAGATCGAAAAACAGCTTGGGGGACCGGAGCGTGAGCGTCTTACAAGCCTTCTGCAAGAGGCGATCGGTTTCGATGCGCAGCGCGGCGACAAGATGACTCTGGTTTCTAGTAGTTTTGCAGAGGAACAACAGTTCAGTGCTCGTGGCTGGTATGATGCGCCATGGCTTGAAGACGCAATCAAGCAGTTCGTAATCGTCCTCATTCTCGCTGTCGTAGTTCTTGGAGCGCTGAAACCCTTGCTTACCCGCTTGATGGATGCATCAAGCAAAGTAGATGTCATGGGCGACCAAGGGCTGCTTGGCGAAGGCGAGTCGATTGAGGTGCGCGAAGGCGAAACCCTTGATGACATCAAAGCACGGCTGAAGCCTAAAAAGGCGACGATCTCCGCGGAGCTGCTCGACACTGCCAACACGTATGATGATAAGGTGACATTGATCCGAATGCTGGTTGGAGATGACGCAGGCCGCGTAACCGCCGTCCTGAAATCCCTTATCCAGCGCGACCTGTCGTAAATCGAGCACCGAACCGAACATGGCCGAGCAAGCATCATCAGGCGCAACAATTGATATTGATGACGAGAGCGCCCTCAGGCTCCTCTCAGGAACGCAGAAATGCGCCATTCTCATGCTTCTTCTTGGTGAAGATGAAGCAGCCGAAATTCTGAAAAACCTGTCGCCGCGTGAAGTGCAGCAGCTTGGAACTGCGATGTACTCGGTCGCCGATGTGGATCAACGCACGGTCAACTTCGTGCTTGATGAGTTCTTGTCAATCATCAAGGCGCAAACAAGCATCGGCCTCGGCGCCGACAGTTACATTCGTCGCATGCTTGTCAAAGCGCTCGGCGAAGATAAGGCCGGAAGCATTCTAACGCGCATTACGCCATCCAGCAGCGCTAAAGGCATCGAGATCCTTGAGTGGATGGATGCACGCTCAATCGCAGAAATGATTGAGGGGGAGCATCCACAGATCATCGGACTCATCGTTGCGCAGCTCGATTACGCAGTCGCTGCGGACGTACTCGTCCTGTTGCCCGACGACATCCAGCACGAAGTTTTGCAACGCGTGGCCACCCTCGATTCAGTTCAACCGGAAGCAATTGAGCAGTTGGAACGAGTGATGAAACTGCAGTTCCAGGCGAACACCTCGCTGCGCGCATCCAAGATTGGCGGCATCAAGGCTGCAGCCAAAATCATGAACTTCACGCAAGCAGCATCCGAACAGCGGATTATGAAAAACCTGCTCAAGCACGACAAGGTTTTGATGACGAGCATTCAGGAGAATATGTTCGTATTCGAGAATCTGATTGCAGTCGATGACAAGAATCTTGGCATCCTTATGCGCAACATCGAACCCGAGGATCTCGCTATTGCCCTCAAAGGTGCTGATGAACGTCTTCGCGACAAAATCATGGGCTGTATGTCCGTTCGAGCCGCTGCAGCCATCCTTGACGAAATGGAAGCCAAGGGCCCGATGCGCGTAACCGAAGTTCAGGAAGCGCAGAAACGCATCATCGCGATTGCACGCAAATTATCTGACGCTGGCACGATGGTTCTGGCTGGACGCGGCGACGATTATGTCTGACCGAGCGCAACAAAAAATCGCACTTTCTGAAGTAGCGGGACTCACGCTGCGAGGAGGTGATTTCGTAGGCGACGAACGCTTCATCTCCAGGGAAGATGTGACTTTTGTGCCCTGGGAGCGTGGCAAGTTCAAGCCATACCAACCAATTGATCCACAACAAGACAAATCGACCGAAGGTCACGCAAATTCGCAAGAAAGCGTTGAGGCACAATTCGAAACTGAAATAATAGAGGCGCCAGAGCCGGAGATTACACCCCTCCCACCTCCTCCGCCACCTGCCTTGGCCGAGCCGCCACCAGCACCAGAAGAAATAATCGCGGCGATAGATACTGCGCGAGAAGATGGTCGTGGCATTGGTTACAAGCAGGGCTATGATGCGGCTCATCGAGAAGTTCGAGATGCGCTCCTTGTGCTTCGTAAGCTCGCATCGGAAATGAACATGCTTGCTGACGACGCCGTCGAGCGCAACACCGAGATCATTGCACGTCATGTTCGGCGTATCGCCCAAGACCTATTTGGCTCTGTATTTGCGGACATGCCTGAACATTTTATCCAACGCATCAAGACTGCAGCTACGAGCTTCACAAAGGCCGGAACCGAATTTACCCTCGCGTTGAGCCCGCATGATTGTCTCACGCTTGCGGGCGCATTACGCGGTGAGGATTTGTTTGCAAATATAAAATTAGTTGAAGACGACGAACTTCAAGTAGGTGCGTTCCGCCTCATGTCGCGCGATCTTGAATATCAGGATGAACCAATGCTCTCTGACGAGAGAGAACGGGCGTGAAAGACCCATCCACGGTTCTAGACCGCAGGCTTAATGCGCTCAAAGCTGTCAGAAGCGTCAACGCAGCCGGCCGTGTCCGCCGGTTCGATGGGCAGATTGTTCATGCGACGTCATTTCCCGCATCAGTTGGAACTGAATGCCGCATAGCATGCGAAGGCGGTGATTGGGCTGATGCTGAGGTGATCGGCTTTCTTGATAATTACACCGTGATGGTCCTGACCGGGGGATCAGCTCCGCTCGTTGCTGGTGCACGCGTAGAAACAAAGCAACGTGCCGATGTTGTTTCCGTCGGACCGGGACTTCTTGGACGTGTCTTCGATGGCGCGGGAAACCCTCTCGATGGACTGTCGGAACCCGTTCTTGAAACTACATGGCCACTGCGCGGCCAACTCGTAAACCCGCTGCGCCGCAAGCCTGTTCGCTCCGCACTGGATGTTGGCGTCCGCGCCTTAAACGGATTGCTGACAATTGGTCGTGGTCAAAAAGTTGGAATTATCGCGGGCAGCGGAGTCGGCAAATCGTCACTGCTCTCATGTATCGCCCGATTCACTTCAGCCGACATCGTCATCATTGGACTTATTGGCGAAAGAGGCCGTGAGGTTTCAGGTTTCGTCGAAGAGCTGTCGGCATCTGAATCGTTCGCGCATACCATTGTTGTCGCAGTTCCAGCAGATCAATCTCCCGTCTTGCGCTTGCGTGGCCTTCACCGCGCAACCGCCTATGCAGAATATTTCAGATCTCAGGGAAAAAACGTTCTTTTGATGATCGATTCCCTCACGCGCGTGGCTCATGCGCAGCGCGAGCTTGGATTGGCATTGGGCGAACATCCCACGACAAAAGGCTACCCACCCTCTGTGATTTCGCTGATCGGCTCCGTTATCGAACGCGCGGGTCTTGACTCTCAAACCGGCGGAGGCATCACAGGTATCTACACAATTTTGGCCGATGGCGACGACACGACGAACGACCCAATCGTTGACACCGCTCGCGCCATTCTTGACGGCCACATCGTGCTCTCACGCAAACAGGCTGAACAGGGCGTATTCCCTGCTATAGACGTAAATGCATCGGTGAGCAGAACCATGACCGATTGTGTTTCGCCCGCACATATGGCCCGAGCCAGGAAATTCCGTAGATACCTGAGTCTATGGGACCAAAACCGAGACCTGATGTTGCTTGGCGGATACCAAACCGGCCAGGATCCTGAATTGGATGCAGCCTCCCAAGCATACCCTTCACTCGTTGGATTTATTGCGCAAGGCATGCTCGAGCGTTCAAGCTTGATAGAAAGCGACGCACGGCTGCAGGCGCTATTTCCATGAAACGCTCACGGTTGTTGGCGCTTGTTGGCCTAAAGGCAACAATTTCGCAACAGGCCGTTCGACGAGAAGCGCAAAAGCTATCTGTGGAACTTGCACGCCTAAACGCATTACTAAAACAAATTAATGAACTTGATCTTAGCTATAAAGAACACCTTTCTTTGCCAGCTCTACGATCAGCAGAATACCGCGATACAGTCTCCATCCTAGCCAGACTACAGGAACGCCGAAACCTCGACACGTCTCGCCTCGATATTCTCATCGTTGAGCGGGACCGCTTAGTAGCTATATTAGCTGAAAAACAGCAACACATTGACCGAATTGGGGAGGAGGCACAACGGGCGCGTAAGAATGAACGAGCGGAACGAGAAAAAATTCAGGAAACATTTGTCCCAGAGCGTAGAAAGTAATTACAGATCGCTTGTGAGCCGATGGCATCAGATTTGCTAGCATCGTAAATATTGACGGTGTTGCGTCAATCTCAGTTGCTTCACGAGGATGCCCGTGGATACGTTCAGCATAAGCGCACTGGCTTCACTTCCAGAACCAACACAAGCTCAAACTAATACTTCGCCCCTTCCTCAAAACGAAAGCGTGTTGAGCTTCGACGCTATGCTTGCTGCGTCCACACAACCAACCACCCAGCTGGAACCCGTAGTCCGGATTGATGAGCCTGCATCGGTGATCGCGCCGATTGTCAACAAGCTGACAGTACCGCCAACGGTCCTTGTCGAAGCGGTCGTTGCGGCGATCAATGCAGCAATCTCTATTGCTGCGATAAAGAGCGCAACGCAAACGCTCTCCGACAATACAGTCTTATCTCAAGATCCAGACAAGACATCGGCTGAAAAGCTTTCGCAAGAAATAGGCGAGACTTGGACCAGAGATCTGAGCGAAGATCATATACTTGATAACGATACAGAAAATTTTGGAGATACAAGAACGCTTATTGGGCCTGTAGGTCCTGATGCGCTAATTTTGCAAATATTGGATACGTCACTTGCAAACAAAAACGACAACACTCAAAGCATAGCTGCGAAAACATCAACCAGAACGATTGAAGACGATTATACAAAATCTGATCTGGATATTGGTATCGAATTTCCTGTTTCATTGACGACTGGCAAAGCTCAGAATAATGCGGCGCACAATGCGTACTACGATACGCATATGAACGATGATAACGCAGCAGGCAAATTTTCGGTTAACCTCGTACTTCCCATCGATGACCATCAGGACCGAGCCGGTGAGAAGGGTCAAAATGACACACAACTAAATATAGATAAATTTTCTTCTGCAACTCTTTCCGAAAGTGCGTCTAGCAAAGCTCTTCAACAGGAGGGTACACAAACAACACTTGATTTACAAATACTGTCCGTGACAACTTTCGCAAGCTCTAACATGCCGTTACCAAGGGATAACACGCAGTCCGATTCAGATCAAAAATTAACGCATCAAATAACTGAGGATGCCGCCGACCAAGCAAAGAAAGCCGATCCAACCAGCAAAATGGAATTGTCGTTCCCAGCGTCCGCTATCGACATCGAAGGGCCCCAAGATGAAGGTCCTGCTAAAAGGCCAGCGTCCGATAATAACGATCAGCTCCTTCAGCTATTAGACAGAAACGTCGATCTGAGTGCGGAGCGTGAAAGTTTGCCTATAGCAAATCAAGAACAAAAAATAGATGTATCAACTAAATCAAATCAGCAAGAACAGAAAAACATCCCGCCAGCACTCGACATTGGACTTATGATCAAAGCCAGCATGGAAAGGGTCGACCTAGCCACGCAGAGTCTACTGAGAATCTCCCAAGACCACTCGAACGAACGTATTAAACCTGAGATAGTTACGAACAACAGCGACATAGCGAAACGCAACGCTATTCAATCATTTACTTCGGACACAATAACGCCTTCAGCAAAAGCTGAATTGAGCATACCGGCATTAGCCACGCACACTAAAGCGAATATCGAAACCGGAGCGACAACTGCACAGGTTGTTACGCTGAGTCATGATCTAAATCACGGAAACCAGACACTTAATCAAAACACAGCCCGCCTACCGGTTGCTGCCGCGTTTGTTGCCAGCGCCAGTGCCTACATGGACCCAACTGAGGAGGGACAGACGCCTGAGGTTAACGTGACCAATCAGCAATTGATTGTCAGTGCAAAGGAGCCTGAATCTACGCTGGAAAAGTTGGTAACCGATCAGATCCTGGAGCAGAAGC
>CANJPM010000121.1 GCA_947476075.1 Beijerinckiaceae bacterium | reverse complement strand
GGATACGACACATACGCGAGGGTTGTCTCAAGCCATTTGGCGAGGCATTTACCATCAATGGGCGCTACCATTGTTGTTCAAAACATGCCGGGCGCTGGTTCACTTGTTGCATTGAACTATATTTACAACGTTGCATCAAAGGACGGATCCGTTATTGCGGCAATAAACCCAAATTCTATTTCCGAACCGCTATTCAGTCCCGACAAGGCCAAATATGACTCGCGAAAACTTGGTTGGATTGGTAGTGTAGCTCGTGATACGGAAGTAATTTTGGCTGGCGAAAAATCCGGCATAAGTAGATTTGAAGACCTATTCGAGAAAGAATTTCTTGCCGGCAGTACTGGTGGCGCTTCCGCGGCATCAACTTTGCCACGGTTACTAAATGGTATCCTAGGAACAAAAATAAAGCTTGTCGAAGGCTACAAAGGTGCAAATAATATCATATTTGCTATCCTTGCTGGAGAGGTCAACGGATATGGCAGCGCATCTTGGTCGGGTATGCGCAACAGCCATCAAGAACTATTCAATTCTGGTAAATTGAAAGTGGTCGCTCACTATGGCGCCTCAGCGATTCCAAGCCTATCTGGTGTGCCGTCAGTTATAAGTTATGCAAAGACTGATGAGCAACGTGCTGTATTCCTCTTGATGCTTTCTAGCCAAGAGACAGGGCGACCATTTCTTACTCCACCTGATGTACCGCGATCAGTACTGGATAGTTACCGGACTGCATTTAAATTATTGGTAAAAGATAGCGCATTCTTGAGCGAGATGAAGACAAGAATGTTAGATGTTGACCCTCTGGATGGCGAACAGACGCAAAGAGTAGTCGACGGAATCTTTGCAACTCAAAGTCAAGTTGTTCAACATGTACGTAAGCTTCTTGATCGATAAACGTTTTAACAGGTTAATTAATGTCTCGATCAGGATAAGAATGGAAGGAGACGTAGTTTATCGTCTCTCATAATAAATCTGGAGGATTGCAAGGATGAAACCATCTCGCACTGGTCCGTTCAATTATCTGCCAATTATACACCGTCCAAAGCTTACTTGGCCTAATGGTAAGCGTCTGGCGTTTTGGGTAATTCCAAATATTGAAACCTTTGCACTCAATGAAAAGATGCCAGACGGTAATCCAGTGATCCCGAATGTTTTCTCTTGGTCACGGCGAGAGTATGGCAACCGTGTAGGCGTCTTCCGAATAATGAAAGTCCTCGAACGTTATGGAATTAGGGCGACGGTAGCCCTGAACAGCAATGTATGTGCAGATGCTCCTGCCGTAATAGAGGAAGGCATCCGCCTCGGTTGGGAGTGGATGGGACACGGTGAAACAAACACCCGCAAGATGAGCGACTGTGTATCGCCGGAAGAGGAGCGCGAGGTTATTTCACGAACGCTTGACACAATCGCCCAAGCAACGGGGAAGAGACCAATTGGATGGTTAGGGCCTGGCTTACAGGAAACCTGGGACACATTAGATGTTTTGTCGGAACAGGGTATTAAGTACGTGGGCGACTGGACATGTGATGACCAACCCTATTCGCTGAATACAGCGCATGGTCCAGTACTCTCAATTCCGTATGGCCATGATATGGGTGACAAGACCGCTGTAGATCACCTTTCCTATCCTCCTGAATTTTTCATGAGAATGATGATCGACACATTCAACGTATTGTATCGAGAAAGTGCCGATTCTGGAAGAATAATGCCATTGTCGTTGCATCCATACATTACGGGCGTTCCTCACCGTATAGACTATCTGGATCGAGCATTGGAGTACATAAGTCGTCACGATGATGTCTGGTTTGCAACAGGTTCCGAGATAATGGAACACTATCTCGGTAGTTATGCTAGCAAGCAGTCGGAGTTATGAAATGCGAACGCTAATCAATCCTAACCAGGTTTCTGGAAATCAAAACTATAGTCATGGCGTACTTGTAAATTCGCCAGCGCGCTTTCTATTCATTGCCGGCCAAGTCGGGAGGGATTTGGATGGTTCTATACCTGAAGGAATAGAAGCCCAAACGGAAATCGCGATGCGGAATTTGGCTGATATTCTGGAGGCTTCAAATATGTCTATGGAGGACATAGTTGAAACGACGGTTTATCTGCTCTCTCGAGAAGACAACGTTGGCTTCGACAAAGTTAGGTCGAAATGGATGCGTGGACTCAGGCCAGCCTCAACAAAGCTCTACATTTCCGGGTTAGCTCACCCTCACATGCTTTGCGAAATTCAGGCTACCGCCGTTTCCCGGGCCTGATTCATCTTGATACTTCTCTGTGCAGGCGGTCACCTTATAAAGATAGGATGCAAAGTGTACCACTGAACCAGTTTTGAATGCCGTTTGATGGCGGGGCAAAAGTGTACCGGTCCTGTTAGTCCGTCTTGATGCCTTTAACTGGCATGGAGGGCTGGTAGGATGTTCACACTGGAACTCTATGCCCCACTCATCACTGCGATATAATCCGCCTGCACCAGAGGTTCTAGAGTGGCCGGCTGCGCAACCCCAACCAGCTTCGCCGGCCACCCAAGCGCTACCTACAAACCAAAACGTCAACTAACATAACCACCGGATCACCTCATGGGGGCTGGCCAGTGAAGAAACACCGCTGAATGAAGCGGTCTGGAAAATCTCAGGCCCTTCGTCAGCGCGGAAGCGAGAAGCGAGAAGCGATCCTGCGCAAACTGAAACGTCTCCCCCAATTGATCGTCTTCCGGGCGAACAGAACCCCGACCTCTCACTACAGGGTTTCTAAAGGCCGACTATGGACGGAGAGCTGAACCGTCGGGCCGCGAGAGGATCGCCGTTTACAATTTCGTTGGCGAGCCCAACAGCCCGGGCGAGGGCTGGTCAGCCACCAACCCTCTGCTCCGCTCCCGCCGCAATACCCGTAGAACGATTTAGGAGACTCGCCAGCGGCAAAGATTCCCGCGGCGCAGACAGCCCGGTAGCTGCGCCATCTCGCCAGCCAGCTTACTCCGCAAGGCCCTCCAAACCTATCGCCGTGCATGATGCGTGTCTATCAATGCCATTTAGGGACCGAGCTACTTCGACGCCGGTCGTTCGCGGCACCGATAGACCTATAGGACAGAAAACTGCAGCATCTTCGAAATCGTATTGCGATGACCGCCAAACCGCTTTGCGGCCTCCCGGCGGCTCAACCCATCCACCATCACCAACACGTCGCATCCCGGCATAGAGTTCCACTTTGAACATCCCTCCTGCCCCCTTGCTATTAAAAGGCATCAAGACGACCTATCAGGACCGGCGCGCTTTCGCGGCGCCATTAAAAGGCGATCAAAGCCGGTTCAGTGGTGCACCTTGTCACCGCTGTTTATACAGAGAGCAGCCTAGCAGAGATCCACTTAAGAACTGTCCCATAATGATTAAACAAACCGAGCCACGTCTCCAAAACCTATTTGCTCGGATATTCCATTGCTACTTTAGCAGCTTCAAGAATATCTGCAGGCATACGCGACACCATTGCCAAAATCTCGTCTATCTCCTTGCCGGAAGTGAAATCGACCGGTAATTTCATCTTCTCTGCGTCATCGAGAAAACTTGCGTCTTCAAACATAGCTGCAAACGCTGCACGTAAGGCTTGCGTCCGATCAGTAGGCACGCCAGGGGGCGCGCCAAAGGCACGAGTAAAGTTCCCTGCAGCAAGCATCAGGTCCATTATCTGACGTGTCCGTTCATCTTTTACGTAGTCATATACCCACGGTACCCCCTGTAGGGACGGAATAGTTTTTTGCCCCGCCTGTAGGATCACACGGAGTTCGCCTGACTTTATAAAATTACCAGCTTGCAGCAAAACAGATGAATAAGACCAAGCGGCATTGCCATAGACTTCGCCACGTTGCATTGCGAGTAAAACATGACCGGTGCTCCCCTCATAGCCTCCGATAACCTTAAATTTTGTGTCGAGGTATCGGTTGTAAAAGCGTGGCAGAATCTCGTTTTTGTAGTCTGCTCCGGTGCCGCCGACTATTGTCACCGTCGTAAAGACCTCAGCCATTGTCTTCACTGGCGCGGTATGCCACAGGACCGTTACTGGTACTTCGTTGTTAACACTGCCGATCCAGTTGAATCTGGTGGGATCGAACCGCGCGTTACTATTTCCCAGTAAAGATTGAATGATGCCATCAGCATTGAATATGCCGACCTCACTCCCGTCTTGTCGCGCCACGCTAAATAGATAATTTACAGCAGCTAATCCTCCCCCGCCTGGCATGTTTTTAGTTATAAAACCCGGCTTCCCGGGAAGGAACCGCCCTAGATTTTTAGCCACGAGCCGCGCGTACGAGTCGCTTCCACCCCCAGGCCTAGAATTTACAATCATCGTCACCTGTTGGCCTTTGTAAAAGGATTCGACCGACTGTGCCGATACCGTGTAAGGCACGAGCATCATCACCATCGCGGCGGAAAGGATTTTCTTGTCGAGTAACATATCGAGCCCTCACAAGTGTAGAACAGGTTGACGAAGTAGAAATGCGTAAGGGATTCGAGCCGTGATCGATTTGGCGATCCCGCTGCCTGGTGCAGTTACTTCACGACAGCTAACCGGACCATAAGCGGCTCTGACCATCTCACTACATTTACGACGCCTGTGATTAAGCGGTGTTGCATATTCAATCCCTAATATCCTGCAAGAACAGCCGTGTGGGAATTTCGTATCCGAGTCCCGCTTTCTTCGCTAACTCGTAAACTTTCCCGGCGACAGCATAGAACTGCGCGCCTTGCAGGTTCCCTCGCTCCGACCAAGTAATTTGCTCGTCCGAAGTGCGGCCGACGGCCGCTCCGCTGATGATGTCCGCTAGGGTCACGCGTTTATCTGGCAGTGCAACACCATGGGCACGCTTGTCTCGGCCCACACCAAACTTAGGCAAATCTGGTCTAACCTCCCAAGCAAGGTATTCGGCATCCGTAGCCAACTCTGGGTACCCAACAGGACCGGGAGCATCGCCAAAACGCAAGTAGACGTCGACGCGTTCCAATGTTGCGGCATCGCCTCCCCCACCGCCCGCGATATAGACGACGTGCGCTCCCTTCTCAATGAGAGTGCCGTCAAGAACAGGGACCGCCGAGTCAGTTAGTGCGGCCACTATGTCAGCACCCTTGTATATGTGCTCGGGTCGATCACAGACCTGCACCTCAATATTGTATTTTGCCGCCATCTCGCGCCCGAACGCCTCGCGGTTCGCCTTTGTGGGACTGTATACCTGCAATCTCTCGATGTTGCGCACGGCCAGAAAGGACGCCATATGCTCGCGCGCCATGCCGCCCGAGCCAAGCATGCCGACAACCTTCGCATCCTTTCGCGCCATGTACTTCACGCCGATACCGCCATCCCCTGCAACGCGCATATGCTGAAGCACGCCATCGTTGATGAAGGCCAGCGGTTCACCGTTTTCGATGGAGGTCAAAAAAATCAATCCGCAGAAGAGGCCGGGCTGCATACAGTACTTCTCACCCGTCACCGTTCCATTGTATGTGGTCTCATAGATAATGTCGGACTTCATCCGAACAGCGAAGTACCCCTTAGTGGATCCACCTTCCATCGAACCAAACTGATAGTTCTTAGTCGGATCGCTGGTGGGTATGCGGATATCAATTCGTGGGCGGCACGTCGCTTCGCCGATTGCTAGATTTTTGTACGATTCCTCCAGCGCTTCGATAGTCATTTCCATCGTCAAGATTCTACGAACTTCGTCGTTGTTAATTAAAAGAGTCATTTGAACTTCTCCTTTTGGCGATTTAAGCTTTCGTATCTAATAGGCACAGACCCATCCCAACCTGGGATCAGTAACCCTCAGCTAAATCACGACCTGGAAATAAGTCTTACGAGACTATTCCTGAGTTCCCGCGGCAGCGATCTCCATTTCAAAACCGCGACCCGCAGCACGCGCACGATCGTAAACAATTTTTGCGATCGCTAAATCTGCCGCCCCTGTACCGTTATTATTAAAATGATACGTAATCTGATCGTCAGTAGTTCGCCCTGGGTGACGGCCCGACGCAACATCTCCTATGTTGACGATCTTATCCTCATTGATAATTTTCGCCTGTAGCGGCCCCCAGAGGCCTGCTTGCCGCTCACTAAATACCGACTCCTTCCAATTTACCGCGATGATATCAGCGCGACGCACTGTTTCGTCATCATTCTCGCGTCGGCCTTCTTTGAGCCATCCACCTTCAACGAGTTGACTATTTGAACCGACAATTGTTGTTACATGTTGGCCTGGCTCGAGCAGCCGCCCGTCAAATACGGGAACGTTTGAGTTTGTGGCGCAGATGACGATGTCAGATCCAGAGATTACCTCATCTGGTATTTCTACGGCAACTACCTCAATTTTAAGGACTTTTGAAAGTTTTGCAGCGAAGGAACGACGGTTATCTGGATTTCGACTGAAAACTTTGATCAGTTCTATATCTCTGCAACCTTTTATCGCGATCATCTTATTAAAGGCCTGTCCTCCTGATCCAAAGAGCCCAACAACCTTGGAGTTCTTACGTGAAAGAAGCTTAACTCCAGCACCGGTCGTCGCTCCAGTTCGAAACGCCATATTACTCGAGTATCCGGTCCTATAATCAAAAATTTCGCCCATCATAATGGCGAGTAGCTTAGCGGTTTTAGAGTCCCAGAGAAGGTACACCGGATGTTCCCGGACCGGGTACTCTTGGTTTGTGCCGTCGTGGGCAACTGACTCCGCTCGGCTCATTGCTCCGATAACGCCAAGACCTGGAATTCCGCCAGGAAAATTTGATAGACGTACCCCATCTGGGGAATGAACACGCCTTCGGGGCGCATTCATGATTGGATAATCTGAGGCTTCCCTATAACCTTGCTCCACCGCATCGACCGCTTCTTCCATTGTTATCAACCCGTTCATTTCCTCCGGACGAATAATGAGTACAGTATTTCTATTGATAAGCGCCTGCGTCATTGTAAGTTCCTCTTCGGTTGACCTATTGCTTTGAGATAAGTTTCTTGGCTCGATCTATTAGGTGCGGTGGCGTTTCTAATATCTTACCGAACGCCATATTGACCTCGGAAGAAGTCTGATAATTGACCTCGATACCTATCTTTTTTGACTCAGCGATGAGGTCCGGATCTAGGACCGCGGAATTGAACCCACGCCGAAGCGCTTCCATAATTGCGACTGGTAAGTCTGGAGGCGCTACAAGAGGACGTGAAATGTCAATTGGCATTAAAAGAAAATCTAATACTCTCTTGTCGTCTTCTCTCTTCACCAAATCATAAATGCTTTCAGCATGACCGAAGTCCTTTTCTTTGTCTCTGGTAAACTGCACGATTAGCTTGAGATCACCAGAGCGAACATGTTGGCTATAAGGTCCACGTATTGTGGAAAGAAACATTCCACATGTTCCATCAACCTCGCCTCTTTGCATAGCGAGATTGACGTCGTTTGTTCCGCCAAAACCTTGAACAACTTTGACCTTGAGTTCGAGCAAGTTCTTCAGAAGAAGCGCGTGTTGAGTGGTTAGGGTCAGCAGTCCCGTGCCCCCGAAGCTTCCACCGCGTGCCTCGACATCTCTAAACGTAGACAAACCTGATGTACGCCAGACACCGCATGAGAGCACATCTTTGTTTAAGTTCCCGATCCAATTAAATTTTGCTGGATCAAAACTAGCTTGTGGATTGCCAAGCAGCGGTTCTAAAATCACACTCGGTCCAAAGGTAGCAATCGTAGTGCCATCCTTTGGAGCAACGCTGTACAAATATGTAGCTGCTCTTAACCCCCCGGCGCCCGGCATATTTTGCACAACAACTTGTGGTCTACCGGGAAGATGCTTCGGGTAATGCCTCGCAAAAAAGCGAGCATAAACATCATATCCCCCGCCGGCAGACAATCCCACTATTAGGTTAATCGTCTTTCCTGAAAAGTTAGTAGCGCTCTCGCGCTCGGGGGATGTTGGTGTCTGCGCTCTTGTTTCTGTAACACACAAAAGGAGGCTGATACCGTATACAAGATATCCAATGGTACTTCTGTACAACATCGTTTACTCCAGGAGTTATTATTACTGCATGTTAATTTTCTCAAATAATTGAATTAAGCCATGTTCTACTCTTGAATTTAGCATCTGCTTTTAATAGTAAGCTGTCAACGGCAGCGACAAAATGTGCCAGATGGTGGATTAAAAGCGTACCAGTCTGGTTGTGAGAAAAGGCTGAATGAGTGGCGAGCCCCATGAGGACATCCAGTCGTTATGTTAGTTGACGATTTGGTTTGTAGCTATCGCTGGGCTGGCCGATGAAGCTTGTCGGAATTGCGCAACAGGCCATTGTACAAGCTCTGGTGCAGGCGGGTGATATCGCAGCGATGAGTGCGGCATAGAGTTCAACTGTGAACATCTTTCCAGCCCCTCCATGCCACTCAACGGCATCAAGACGGCCTAACAGGACCGATACATTTTTGCGTCGCTATCAAGAGGCGATCAAAGCCGGTTCAAATTACAATTTGCCTCTGCTGTTTATAGCACAAGATCGCCGCTTTATATCAACCCCAAGATGAGGTCGAAACTCCGCTAATCTAAGCCGCCATCTGAGCCAAATGTCCTGACGATGTACATTCTGGGCGGCTGCCATTACTGAAACGTCAGTTTTGGGAACAAGGCGCGTGACATTCATGAGCAGATTTTTCAATTCGTGAAAGCGACCAATCCTGAATCAATCGATGGTCACTGGACCTTTCAGGACATTGGGAATTCTTGTCGCTATCAAATCTAAGAACCGACGAACCGTTGCTGCGAGGTGTCGCTGATTAGGAAAGATCGCTCGAACTTCGCGATGATCGAGCGTCGCGTTTGGAAAGAGCGCGATAAGATGACCCCGCGAAATCGCGGATCGAACGATGTAGTCCGGCAATCTGGCGATACCTAGACCTGCCAGGGTCGCGTCTTGAAGAGTGGTCCAGTTGTTCGACTTGAATACCGGATCGACCTTCACCATTCCCGGAATTGAGTTTACAGAAAAATGCCAAGTGTCGGTCGTATGGTTGATAATGTGATGCGTTTCTAATTCGGCAACCGAATTTGGGGTGCCATGTAGCTTTAGATATTTCTCACTCGTGACAATTTTGAAGGAGATGTCGCCGAGAAGCTTCTGGCGAACATTTGATGGACCTATGCCGCGCTTCCTTCTTGCCCCGACGCTGCTAATCGAGATGTCGATCTTGTTCTCGAGAATGTCAACTTCACGATAGCCCATCTGAAAATCGACTTTTATGCCAGAGTTCTCACGGATGTAGTCAAATACAATAGGCGCTATCAATGTTTGGCCGACGTCCAGACTCGCAAAGATCCTGAGTCGTCGTTGCTGCCCGTCGTCAAGGCCACGCGCGGCTGATATTCCCCTGTTGAGATGCTCTATGCCGAGTATTGAATTGGCTTGGAACTCCTGACCGGCAGTCGTCAGCGAGAGTGAGTGAGGCGAACGCAAGAGTAGCGGCGCACCGACAAATCGTTCGAGTCGAGCAAGGCTCTTGCTAATTGCTGAGACACTGGTTCCCTGGCGCTGCGCGACAGTAGATAGCCTTCCGACTTCGACAATCTGCAAGAAGATCAGAATATCGTCTATGTAGGCTGTGCTCATGCGCTATTACTCGCAAACTGCATCATCTCGGAACGTGGTATGGCCGGCATAGTTGCTGCGGCAACGCAGCTCATTTGGCGCCCGCAACTTCCTACTCGATTGTGATCCCCTGCTTCTTCCCCATCGATATGATGTGCTGAATGGCCTCCTGGCTCGTCCGCGCCAGATCTTTCACTGTAGCGGCCATCTGATTCCCATTAAGATACAAGAAATCGCCACTGACAAAGGTGGTAACACGCTTCATTTCGTCCGTGTGCATGGATTGCTCGTAAGCTTCCCGGTAGGCCTCCACGATTGGCTCTGGCGTACCTGATGGCAGCGCGACAAATTGACCAACCGAAGCATTGTTGATCCAGTAATTGAATGCATCGCGTTCGATGTCTGTCGTCAGCTTGCCATCGAGAAGATTGGAGATCAGCGGCGATCCTTCAAACTCTTTTACCGAGACAAATTGCCCCCCCTTCTTGATTCCAGATTGAACGAATATCTCAAACTTTTCAGTTGCCATGACCTTTTGGACGTCGGCAATCACTGGAATGGAAGTCATATCGACCTCACCTCGTTCAAGCGCCAAGTTGACCTCGGCGGTGCTGCGATAGCCGAGCACCCAACGAACGTTCCAGTTGAGATATTCACCACCCCAAAGAACAATTTGCATGCCTGAGCGTACAGCCGTCAATGCGCCAACAGTCGCTGGCGTTCCTGAACCTGCCCTGATTGCGTTCACCGCATTTTTGTTAAGAACGAGTGCTGTTCCTGCGCGACCGGCGCCCCCAACATAGGCAAAACGAGAAGGATCATAGGTCGTGGTCTTCTTTCTGACGTTCAGAGGATCGACTTGA
This sequence comes from Beijerinckiaceae bacterium, assembly GCA_947476075.1. GTDB lineage: Bacteria > Pseudomonadota > Alphaproteobacteria > Rhizobiales > Beijerinckiaceae > Terripilifer. Next base: position 184 of record CANJPM010000121.1, on the reverse strand, counting down.
GCCTGCGCACCCACCGTGAAAGTTAGGCCATCAGGTTTTACGCGAGCCGCAAAATGATTGAGCGCCACAATTCCGTCCGCGCCAGGCATGTTCTGGACGACAATGGCTGGTGCGCCTTGGAGTGTGCGCGAAAGGTTCTGCGCGAGGGCGCGACCAAAGTTGTCGGTTCCGCCGCCCGCGGCTT
>CANJPM010000120.1 GCA_947476075.1 Beijerinckiaceae bacterium | reverse complement strand
TGGCCGGTGGGCACATTCGTGCGCGGCGCCCGCGTGATGTGGCAAGGCGAGCTGACCGCACCCTCGCGCGGCGAGGTAGTGAGGTTTATTCAGGCGTTGTAGGGGCGATTAGGGAGTAGTGAGCAGGCACTAGGGAAGGGGCCCTCATCTGTCATGCTTTGCATGACGCCTTCTCCCGCAAGCGGGAGAAGGTGTCGGTTGCGTCAGCAAACGACGGATGAGGGGTATCCCGCTCGCTACTCCCCACTCCCTCCCGCTACCCGCCCCAAAAATAATGCCACGTTCCATCGGCGCCGATGCCGACCCGCTCGATTGCTGAGCGCTGATCGGGGTTCAGGCGCAAACTTGAAAACAGTACGCAGCGCCATCGTTGCGCAAGTTCATCTTCTGTGGCGGGCATTTTTTGCGTCAGCGCAAAAGCGGGCCAGACGTAGGTGACGCTGGGGCCGCGCGTGCTTTTCACATAGGGCTGTTCAAAAATCGCGTCGAGCACGCGCAGAATGTCCGCGCCACTTTTGTCCTGCGAGCGGGATTTCAAAAAATCCACCGCTTGCGCAAATGTTCTGGGGCGCAAGGGGCCGCGTGCAAAGATCGGCAAGGTTTCGTTGCGTTCGATCGCCGGGCGCAGCGCCTCAATGTCGCGCGCCTGGACGGCCGCCAGAATCGCCGCGCGCATTTCCTGCACGCGGGCTGGCAGCGCGCTCACGTCTGATGAGGGCGCCGACAGGATCTCGCTTGTCTGTTGGGGCTTGCTGGCCATGCGGGATTGGAGCCCGCGCGCAGCATGCGCGCAAGCTCAATCTCATGAGCGCAATTAATGCCTGCTGGCGAACGAGAATTCGCCGTGACGGATGCGTTGCGGCAAATCCTCCACAAAACGGGCGATAGAATCTTCGCCGTGCGCGCCCACAAGCTCCTGCAAGGCGGCTTCAAGCGCAGCATAAGCAAGGCTGTCGGCGTCGATGCCGGCCAGCATCGCTTCCGTGAACGCTTCGACCACGTAGGCCACAGCTTCGCGGCGCTCTTCGGCGGCCATTAATTCGTCGGTTATGAGGTTCGTCGTCATGAGACAACCCTAGCCAAAAGGTCTGGCTAGCGCGACCTGTCCGTGAAGGAAAGGTTAACCGGGAAAAGTTAACGCTTAATCGGAATATTGATTTCCCACGTCGCGGGCGATGCGTCCGCCCTCGTCCAGAAAGCGGGCGATGACGAAGCGCGCATTGGGCGTGCAGGCGCGATAGGTCGCTTCATAGCCGCGATAGCCGCGGTTATAGCCGCCAGCGAGGCGCTCGCGCCGCTGCGGCGTCGGGCCTTCCGTCCCGATCAGGGCGAGCATGCGCGTGCGCCATTGGCCGCGGAGCATCGTGGCTGAATCCTCGCCGCAGACGTTCGTCAGCCATTCCAGCGCGCCCAATATCTCGGACAGGCGCAATAATTGCCGCTCATAGGGCGGCGCGGCCTCCAGCGGCGCGGGCGCCGGGGTTGTGGCGGGCGAAGGCGCGGCGCGGCGCGTTGGCGCGGGCGTCTCCTGCGCAAAAGCTGGCGCCAGCGTGAGAACAAAAACGAGCGCCAATGCACTCGCGCCCGCCGCTTTCGAGCGCAACAAATTCATGCTTGCCCTACAAGCCGTCGGGCGCTGGCCAGCAGGTCCGGAAGACCATCGGTGAGCGGCAATTCGCGGGCCTGGTCTTCGTCCGCCCAGATCAGGCGGCTCAATTCCTCGCTCGCCTCGCCCTCGCCACTGACCCAGATGGCGGCGAAGGAGGCGATTACGTAATGGCGCTTCACCCGGCCCTCGTCGTCGTGGCCAATCACTTCGCGCCAGCCATTGAACGCGACGATCTGCGCGATGATTCCAGTTTCCTCCGCCAGTTCGCGCAAGGCGGCCTGCTCCAGCGATTCGCCTGTCTCCACCAATCCGCCGGGCAGGCTGAAGATTTGCTTGAAGGGCCCGGTGCGGCGCGCACCCAGCAGCACGCGGCCGTCCCGAAAGACGGCGGCGCTGGCGCATAAAATGGGGCGGGCGGGGTAGTCGCGGCTGTCGGGATGGCTTTGCGTCATGCGCGGGCTCTAGTCCATGTTCGCCCTACGCTAACATTTCCCCGGCCCGACGCGATAGGCGGCGCGTTTTTTTGCAAGGCGAACCGAATCTTGACTTGAATCAAGGAAACTTGCTCCAATCGGGTTCAGGATGTATTAGATGAGAATAGATCGCAACAGAGTTTCTGTTGGGGTCGAAGAACGCTTTCTGGAGGCTGCGGCAATGATGAGATCAGGCGTCTTTGCGCAACGGGTTGCGGCGGCCACGCAGCCGGGCGACGGCGCCGGCTGCTCGTTCCGCAACGTGCGAGAGCGGCTGCAAACGTCGGGTCTGCGCCCCACCCGCCAGCGCATGGCGCTTGGCTGGCTGCTGTTTGGCAAGGGCGACCGCCACGTGACAGCGGAAAACCTCTATGAGGAAGCCCGCGGCTGCAATACGGCGCTGTCGCTTGCCACAGTCTACAACACGCTGCGCCAGTTTTCGGAAGCCGGCCTCCTGCGCGAGATCGCCGTTTACGGTTCGCGCATCTGGTACGACACCAACACTGGCCCGCATTACCATTTCTACGTCGAGGATCGCGACCAGCTGCTCGACATTCCCGACGATATGCTCGGCCTGTTAAAAATGCCGGACGCGCCGCAGGGTATGACGATCTTGAGCGCCGACGTGATCGTGCGCGTAAGGTCGGCGCCGGTTTAGCGCCGAAATGGACGGGCTTGGCCCGTCCATTCAGTTACGGAAACAGCCGCTCCTTCGTCCATCCGCCCTCCGGACTGTCCCGACGGAATACGATTCGGTCATGCAGGCGGAACGGCCTGTCGTGCCAGAATTCCATTTCCACCGGGCGGATGCGATAGCCGATCCAATGGGGCGGACGCGGCACGTCGCCGATCGGATATTTCAAAGCGACCGAGGCGATGGCCTTCTCGAAGGCGAAACGCGATTCCAGCGCGCGCGATTGTGCGCTCGCCCAGGCGCCGATGCGGGCGTCCCGCGGGCGCGAGGCGAAATAGGCGTCTGATTCGGCGCTCGTGGCTTCTTCGACGATTCCGCGGATGCGAACCTGACGACGCAAGGATTTCCAGTGAAAATTCGCAGCCGCCTTCCAGCTCGCGTCAAGCTCCCGGCCTTTTGCGCTTTGGCGATTGGTGTAGAAAACAAATCCGCGCGCATCGTGCCCTTTCATGAGCACCATTCGCACGTTAGGCAATCCGTCGAGGTCGATGGTGGCCAGCGCCATGGCTGAGGGGTCGTTGATTTCCTTGTCGCGCGCTTCCGCAAACCAGGCGTCGAACAGGACAAAGGGTTCGTTAGCCTCGGTGAAGTCACTTTCCGTTAACTGATTCAATGCTGCTATCCTGTTGGCTTGAATTTATGGATCGACCTTTGCCTGAGCGTAGCCCCGCCATTTTCGATAATATAGGTCGCCCGGTTCGCGCTGTCGCGCGCGGCGCCGGTGTTTTGCGGGCGTTTGTTTTAGCAATGGCGCTTGCCGGCTGCGCTACGGCGATCCCGCTGCCTTCGTTCATGGGCGTGGGGAACGACGTCACCGGCTCTATCCCGCCGCCCTCCGCCGCTTTGTCGCCGTTTCTCGATCAGGAAGATTGGCGCCGGGCCAAGGGTGCGCTGGGGATTGCGCTCGATCCGCAGGGCAATGGCGCGCCGGTCTCATGGGATAATCCGCGCTCGGGCGCGCGCGGCTCGTTCACGCCGGTGGCTGACGCCAAGGCGGTTGACGATAAAATCTGCCGCGCTTTTCTGGCCGAAGTGGGGGGCGCTGCTCCCGCGCGCTCGCTGCAAGGCGCCGCCTGCCGCGACAAGGCGGGCGACTGGACCTTGGGCGACATAAAGCCGTGGACCCCGCGCGCCAACTAGAACCCAACCATATCTTTTGACGCAATTCTTTTGCTATGCGCGAAATTAATTGCAACGAGGGCCGAAGCTCCCCAAATGGGGAACTGACACACGTTTCATAGACACATGCGGCCGCGCCATGCCGGGCGGTCGCCGGACCGGGCTCATCATGGCGACACGCGATCCCTACACAGTTCTGGGAATATCGAAGTCGGCCTCGGCGGACGAGGTCAAGAAGGCCTATCGCCGGCTGGCCAAAAAGCTTCACCCGGACCAGAACACGACCGACCCCAAGGCCAAGGAAAAGTTTTCCGAGATCAACACCGCTTATGAAGTTCTGGGAGATGGGGAAAAGCGCGGCAAATTTGATCGCGGCGAACTCGACGCCGACGGCAAGCCGCGCCATCCTGGTTTTGAGGGCTTCGGCGGCGGCCGCCCCGGAGCGCGCGGCGCGGGTGCAGGAGCTGGCGCCAATTGGCGCAATTTCGAATTTGAGGCTGGCGGTCCCGGCGGTCGCAATTCGGGCGGGTTCGACCCCGGCGATATTTTCGGCGATCTGTTTGGAGGCGGGCGGCGCCCGCGCGCCAATCCTGCGGCGCAGGGCGAGGACGTGGCGGCGGTCGTCACAGTTCCCTTGCAGCGTGCAGTGAAGGGCGGGGAGGCGCGCGTGACGTTGCCGACCGGGCGCACGCTCGACGTGAAGATTCCCGCCGGCATCGAATCGGGACAGCAAATCCGCCTGCGCGGCCAGGGCCAGCCCTCAGGCATGGGCGGGCGCCCCGGCGACGTGATTCTGACCGTCGAAATAGCTCCTCATCCGGTGCTCAAGCTGGATGGCCGCGATCTGCGGCTTGATCTGCCGGTGACATTGTACGAGGCGGCTTTGGGCGGCAGCGTGCAGGCGCCCACGCTCGACGGGATGGTGGAATTGTCGCTGCCGCCGGGCTCGGCGGGCAAGACATTGCGCCTGCGCGGCAAGGGTCTGCCCAAATCAGGCGACAAGCCGGCGGGAGATCTGTTCGTGACGCCGCGCATTGCGCTGCCCGAGGCGGTGGATCCGGACTTCGAGGCGATGATGAAACGCTGGCGCACGGACAAGCCCTACGATCCGCGCAAAGGCATGTGATTGCGGCGAACATCCGGCTAAAAACGCATCAACACAAAAAGCGCGTCAAGAAACGTGAGGAAATCGGGCAGATGAAAAAGCGCAAGGTCATCATCACCGGCGCCGGCCTTGGCGGTCTGGCGGCTGCGGCCTGCCTGATGAAGGCGGGCCATGAGGTCGAGGTCTACGAGCAGGCGGCGCAATTGGGCGAGATCGGCGCTGGCATCCAGATCAGCGCCAACGCCCAGCATGTCCTGCGCGATCTGGGCCTTGGTCCCGAGATCGACAGGCTTGGCGTGCGCCCCGGCGCCTACGTTTTCCGCCTGCACGACACGGGCGAAGTGATTCAACGCTTCTCGCTCGCCGAAGACCATGAGCAGAAAAACGGCGCGCCCTATACGCAAATGCATCGCGCCGATTTTCACGAGGTTCTCGCCCGCAAAGCGCAGGAAATGCGCGCGGACGTGGTGCGCCTCAACAAACGCGCCAAAGGTTATGTGGAGACGGACGCAGGCGTCGAAGTTCATTTCACTGACGGAAGCGTGGCGCGCGGCGATGTGCTTGTGGGCTCGGACGGCATCAGATCGGTCGTACGCAACCAGATGTCGGGGAGCTCCAATCCCGTCTACACCGGCGACGCCGCCTGGCGCCTGGTGATTCCGACGGAGCGTTTACCCAAGGGGCTGATGGAACAGGTGATGTCGGTGTTCATGGGGCCGGGCGGCCATGTGGTCGCTTATTATCTGCGCGGCGGCTCGCTGTTTAACTTCGTGGGTCTCGTCGAGAAGGATGAGCCGTCCGAAGAATCCTGGACGATGAAGTTTCCGTGGGATGCGTTGAAGGCCGATTACGCCGGCTGGCATCCCATTATCCAGACCATCATCGACACCGCCGACAAGGACATGTGCTATCGCTGGTCGCTGTTCCGGCGCGAACCGTTGATGAACTGGAGCACGAAGCGCGTCACGCTTCTGGGCGATGCCTGCCATGCGACATTGCCCTATCTGGCGCAGGGCGCGGCGATGGCGATCGAGGATGGCGCGGTGCTGGCGCGCGCTATGGGCATGTCCGACGACGTGTCCGAATGCTTGCAGATTTACCAGCGCAACCGCATCGAGCGCACCGCCAGAATCGTGCGCCAGTCGACTGCCAATCGCGAATTGTTTCATCTCAAGTCGCAGGAAGAAATCCGCGCCGCTTTCTCAAAGCGCGACGAGGGCGCCGATCGCAACAAATGGCTGTATTCCTACAATCCGCTTAATGTCGAGCTCGTTTGATCCAGCCGGACTGGCGGGCGAATTTCGGCAGCCTCGCCTTCCAGCGTTCGCCGCGCGGCAAATAATCGCGCGCCATGCGGCCGCTGCGGCGCAGGCTGGTTAATTCCGCAGGCTCGGGCGCCAGCGCGGCGGGGCGGGGCGTGAACGCGAATTCGATCTCGGGTTCGCTAGCGGGCGCCTCCGCTTCAGCGATAAAATCGGCCCATGACGGGCGCAAGGTTCGCCCTTGTCGGGGCGGCGGCGCGTCTTCGCGCGGTTTGTTTTTGGAGCCAGGCTTGCGGCCGCGACGGACGACCGGCTCTTCCAGCAAGTCGTCATAGCCTTGAAAAACCGGCGGCTCGATCAGGCTCTGGAGGATGCGTGCGCCTGCTTCCGGCGCGCCCGGCTGCGCGCGCACTGGCGCAGGTCTGTCAAACAGCGCTTCGGCGGCGGCCCGTTGCGGCGAATGACGCCGGACCTCGACGACAGGCTCGGGTTCAATGAAGAGCGCCTTCATGGACGCTTGCTGAGGCTGGTCGACCTTGTCGGCGCGGCGCGCGGTCTTTTTTGTTTCGACGGTGAACGGACGGATCGAACGGCGCATGAAGGTCCAAAATCAAGAATTTGAATATTGAGAACAGGCGCGAATCCACCTTGCAATCAGCCTCCAGCTTCTCATTGTTCGCGGCTCTGGTAAAGCCGCTTGCTTAGAGGAGACCGGTAAGCCGGAAAACTACAAGCGCCGCGCCCGCCGAAACGACGCCCGCCAGATAGGCGGCTGTCGCGCTCATGACAATTCCCGGCAGGCCGGGGGCGGGCTGCTTTTCCTCAAGCGGTCCTATTGGCGGGATGGCGCAATCGGGTGCGTTGGCGCTCATCCGGGTATGGTGAAAAGCTGCGCGCAGGGCTGAATCATTGCCCCGCCAGGTCGCCAGTCGCAGCGCCAGAGAAGGATCGCGCCCCAAAGCGCTCGTCATACGGGCTCGCTGATCGGGGTCGCATTCGCCGTCGAGACATGCGCAGAGGTCCGCGTTTAAGTCGCAGGGAGGCGAGCTTGCATCCTGGTTCATCTCACCACCCGAAGCTGAGGCGGGCCTGAACGCATGGGCCGCGCGCTCGCCGGATCGAGCAAAACCGCCAAACGGGCGCGGGCGCACGCCAGCGTGTTCACGCATTCACGGCGTCCAATTCCAAGCGCTCCGGCCGCTTGCGCATAGGTCAATTGCTCCAGCGCAACCAGAAGCAGCAGCGCGCGCTCCAACGGCGGCAGGCCGGTTAGCGCGGCGCGGACCCGATCAGATTCATCAGGTCTAACCGATTGCGCCTCTGGCGCCGTGGCGAGCTTTGCGCACAGGCGACGGGTGGATGCTTTCCCCTGTCCTGCGGCATGAATCAGGAAGGCTCTCGCAATGACCCCATAGGCGACCGGGCGGGCGTCGCAGGAGCCGCTTCCGACATCGCGCGCAGCTTGCAGGCTGCTGACCCGGCGCACGCCGCATTCGACGGCGCGTGCGACCTGACCGGCGTCGAACCCCAAGGCCTCGGCAAACCGGCGCAGACCACGCTCCAGCCCCTCGTCGTCAGCGTCCGTGGAGATGCGAGCGGCCATTGTAGACTCCCTGTTTTAACAAGGTTAGGGCGGCGCGGGGCGGCGGCAATGGCCGATAGCGGGCCTCGCCGCCGTTTTTCGGGGCAATACACCTTAAAGTCCTGTCGAGGGCGACGCCGGTAAGCTCGCCTGCACATTGCCATCAAACTTGCCTTCACGCGGCGCACGCCGTAAACGGCGGAGCAGCGCGCGCCAGGGGGCCCGCGGCTTCAGCCCTTGACGGATGTGCCGATGACATTGGCGGATACAGGCAAAGCTCCAGCTACAGGCATCCTCGCAGGCAAGCGGGGCATTGTGCTTGGCGTGGCGAACAATCGCTCCATCGCCTGGGGCATCGCAAAAGCTGCGCACGACGCTGGCGCGCAGCTCGCCTTTACTTATCAGGGTGATGCGCTTGAAAAGCGGGTTCGCCCGCTCGCGCAAAGCCTCGGCGCCCATGTGCTGGGTCATTGCGACGTGACCGATTCGGCCAGCATCGACGCGGTGTTCGACGAGGTCGGCAAGCTTTGGGGCTCGATTGATTTCGTCGTTCATTGCATCGCCTTCTCCGACAAGGACGAACTCACCGGTCGCTATGTCGAGACCAGCGAGGCCAATTTCACCAAGTCACTGCTGATCTCCTGCTATTCTTTCACGGCTGTCGCCCAGCGCGCCGAGAAGTTGATGAGCGACGGCGGCTCGCTGCTGACGCTGACCTATTACGGCGCCGAAAAATGGATGCCCCATTATAACGTGATGGGCGTCGCCAAGGCTGCGCTGGAAGCCAGCGTGCGTTATCTGGCCGCCGATCTTGGCGAGAAGCAGATCCGCGTCAACGCGATCTCGGCTGGTCCGATCAAGACGCTGGCCGCCTCCGGCATTGGCGATTTCCGCTATATTCTCAAGTGGAACGAATATAATTCGCCGTTGCGCCGCACAGTGACGATCGAGGAAGTTGGCGAGACGGCTGCTTTCATGCTGTCGCCGATGTCGCGCGGGATCACCGGCGAAATTCTGCATGTGGACGCCGGCTACCATGTGGTGGGCATGAAGAACCCCGCCGCGCCGGATATTTCGGTAGTGAGTAGCGACTAGGCTTCACGCGGCGGGATTTAGGGCAAAGCGCCCTCATCCGTCGCGACGGATAAGGGCGGCTTCCAACCATCCCCCAACAGGAACCCCATGCTCAAACATCGTCTCGTCTTTCTGCGCCATGGCGAGACGAACTGGAACGCTGAAGGGCGGCTTCAGGGGCAGATTGATATTCCACTGAACGATCGCGGTCGTTTTCAGGCCGGGAAGGCCGGCAAGACCGTGCTGAAACTGCTCGGGCCCGAGGCGCTGCGTTCGGGCGCCTATACCTTCACGTCTTCGCCGCTTTGCCGAGCGCGCGACACGATGGAGATAGCGCGCGCCGCTATGGGCCTGCCGCCTCAAGATTACGCGATTGAGCCGCTGATCGCCGAATTGACCTTTGGCGATTGGGCCGGGCTGACATGGCCCGAGGTGAAGGCGCGCGCGCCGGAAGCCGCGTCCTGGCGCGAGGGTGACAAATGGAGCTTCACGCCGCCCAATGGCGAGAGCTATTCCATGCTGTCGGATCGTCTGGCTCCGTGGATCGAATCGCTTCAGGGCGATGTCGTCGCCGTCTCGCACGGCGGCGTCGCGCGTGTGTTAATGGCCATGCTTGGAGGTCTTGCGACTGAGCGCGCGGCTCTGGCCGATGTATGGCAGGGCCGTGTCCTGGTATTCGACAAAGGCCGGTTCGACTGGATCTGACTGTCGTCGAATTCTGTACATTTGTATCCAGGATGTGTCACATAAAGCCGCGCGGGCGCGCATGCGTTCACCCACGGTTCAGACGCGTCGTCTACAAGTTGACGTTCGGGGGCTATGGTAATCTTCGAAACAGCGAGTCTTCGTCGCGAGACTGTCAGGGGGGAGGTTTGTTGTGCAAACACAACGCCCCGCCCCGCATCCGGGCACATAAGCCATGACTGACGTTCAGGAAATGCGGGACGGCCAAGGCGGCGGCGAGGGATCGCCCGGCGGCTCCCGGCAATCGAGATCGCCGGCGTCCGGCGTGATATACGGCGCCTCCATGCCGGAGCTTGCGCGCGATGAAACGCTTGCGGACATATTCGCCGCCAGCGCGAAGGCGTTCGCTCACTCGCTCTGTATCGTGTCAGGCGCCGAGAAGCTGACTTATGCGCAGGTTGACGCGATGGCGACCGCTCTTGCGCGCGGCTTGCGCCGGAACGGGATTGGACCGGGCTGCGTCATTGGCCTGTGGATGGCGCGCGGACATGAATTGCTGATCAGCCAGATCGCAATCGCCAAAACTGGCGCGGCATGGTTGCCGTTTGACGCGGACGTGCCAATGGAGCGCGTCGTTGAATGCCTGACCGATTGTCAGGCCAGGGCGCTGCTGGTTGGCGCCGACCATCTGGCGCGGGCCACTGGCCATGCGCCTTGCCCGGTATTGCTGGCGCAAACGCTGGTCGATCCAAACGATGCGAGTGACGTCGACGCGCGCGCGCTCGGCTGCACGTCTGACCATCCCGCTTACATGATTTACACGTCGGGCTCGACGGGCAAGCCCAAGGGCATCGTCATCACCGGCGCCAATATTTGCCATTACTTGCGCGTCGCAAACGAAGTGTACGGTCTGGTCGCCTCCGACGTCGTGTTTCAGGGGGCTTCCGTCGCCTTCGATTTGTCGATGGAGGAAATCTGGGTTCCTTATCTCGTCGGCGCCTGCCTGTTTGTCGTCACGCCCGCCATCATGGGCGATGCGGACGCGCTGCCGGACGTTATGATTGGCGCCGGCGTGACCGTGCTCGACACCGTGCCGACGCTGCTGTCGCTGCTGTCGCGCGACGTGCCGGGTCTGCGCGTGAT
>CANJPM010000119.1 GCA_947476075.1 Beijerinckiaceae bacterium | reverse complement strand
GATATCGCAGTGATGAGTGGGCCATATAGTTCCACTGTGAACATCCTTCCAGCCCCCATGCCATCCGAATGCATCGAGACGCTCTAACAGGACCGGTTTATTTTTGGTGCCGGCATCAAAAGGCGATCAAGGCCGGTTCAGTGGTACACTTCGTCACCGCTTTTTATAATTGATGATCGGCTAACAAAGCCCAACCATTAAGGGGCTAATAGCCAAGTGGAGCGCATGAACCCCACCCTAAAAGAAGCGACTGTCAATCGCTACCACTACGACAACCACGACTAACTCAGGCAACACCTTCAGCTATTTCTAGACGCATTCAACCACGCGCGGTAGCCGAAGACCCTGCAAGGGCTTACGCCCTACGAATACGTCGCAAGCATGTGGACAAATCAGCCGCAAAAATTCAAATTCAATCTGTGCCGTTTCTCTCCAGTATTAAACAGCTAAACACCTAATTACCCCACCTTTGCTCTAAAACTCCCCGAATCCGCCATGGACCAATGGCGTGCATATTTGCCTCCTGCTGTTCCATCGATCAGCGATCCCGGCACCAGTTGCGGATAGACCTCCGCGAAGCTCAGCACCTCGCCACTGGAAGTCCGGCGCATTAGTTGATCGCGCGAGATGTCTATGGGATGGGGCATGCCCGCCGCCGCCGTCAGTTCGGCCAGGGCCTCCATGGTGCTGGCCTGGAAGCGGCGCACGCGTTCGGCCTTGTCGGGAACCACCAGTGCGCCCCCTCGGCGCGGATCCTGGGTGGCGACGCCCGTGGGGCATTTGTCCGTATGACAAGACATTGACTGAATACAGCCCAGCGCGAACATGAAGCCGCGCGCGGAGTTGCACCAGTCAGCGCCGAGCGCCATCACCCGGGCCATGTCGAAGGCGGTGATGATCCGCCCGCTGGCGCCCAGCCTGATCCGATCTCGCAAGCCGGCGCCCACGAGGCAATCATTGGCGAAGGTGAGGCCCTCGCGCAGCGGCGTGCCTAGATGATCAGCAAATTCGAGGGGAGCCGCACCTGTGCCGCCCTCCTTGCCGTCGATTACGATGAAGTCCGGTGTGACGCCTGTCTCGATCATAGCCTTGCACAACGCCATGAATTCGGTGGGCTGGCCGATACAGAGCTTGAACCCCACGGGCTTTCCGCCAGACAGCTCCCGCAACTGCGCAATGAAGCCCATCATCTCCAAGGGTGTTGAGAAAGCGGAGTGTTTTGCTGGGGAAACGCAATCCTGTCCGATGGGCACACCACGCGCAGCGGAGATTTCTGGTGTCACCTTCGCGGCAGGTAAAATGCCTCCATGACCGGGCTTTGCACCCTGAGACAGCTTGATCTCGATCATCTTGATCTGCGGCTCGGAAGCGGTCTTCGCAAACCGCTCGGGCGAGAAGCTACCGTCCCCGTTGCGGCAACCGAAATAGCCGCTTCCCACCTCCCAGATGATATCGCCGCCGCCCTCCTTGTGATGGATGCTGAAGCTGCCCTCGCCGGTGTCATGTGCAAAGCCCCCGGCCTTAGCACCCCTGTTGAGGGCTCGGATGGCGTTGGCTGAGAGCGAGCCGAAGCTCATAGCGGAAATGTTAAGCAAAGCGCTCGAATAGGGCTGCTTGCAGTCGGGCCCACCGATCTTTACGCGAAAGTCATGCCCCTCAATCTTTGTCGGCGCCATGGAATGGGCCAGCCATTCGAACCCCTCTGCGTAGACGTCCTGCATGGTACCGAAGGGGCGGCTCTGCAACTGACCCTTGGCGCGGGCGTAGACCACGCTCCGCTTGATGCGGTTAAAGGGCGCGCCATCCAGATCGCTTTCGAGGAAATACTGGCGGATTTCCGGGCGCACGCTTTCCAGCAGAAAGCGTAGATTAGCGATAATTGGATAGTTACGGCGAAGCGCGTGGTGTGTCTGGGTCATGTCCCAGATACCTAGGGAAGTTAGAGCGCCCGCGATGGTCATAGGCCAGAGCGCCCAGCTCCCAACGAAAGGCGCCAACACGCCAAACAAGATCGTTGCAACAAGTGCAATAAGGAATGTGAGGTAACGCAATAGCTCCCTCCCCATAGGGGGTGACTAACCCCATCTTAGTCTGCTTCAAGACAGAAGCGACTTAATTATTCTAAGTACGCTTCTTGTTCATAGCCCACTTTCTCTCTTAAATTTAGAATATTCGACGGAAAATTAAAATTTAACCTGGATCATCTTGCCAATGTCACCTCACCCAATCGTCAACTAAAATAACGACAGGATCACCTCATGGGGTCTGGTCATCATGACCATACCATGAATGCATGATTTTAGTACGGCAAGGTCGTTGCCTCCCAATTATGGCGCATATTCCTGTTTGAGCACCATGTCGGTGACGACCTTACCGCGCCCTACGATGGCCTTGATCAGCTCATCGCGCTTCATGCCCGCTTTCAATTCACCGGGAGCCAAATCGGTCGCAACCAGCGTTATCACATAGTGATGCATGCCTGATCCCGGTGCGGGACAGGGACCAAAGTAAAGCTGCGTTTCATTACCCGCCGTGCCACCCGTGATGAAATCCTGCGCCCTGGAATGAACGCCTTCTTCAAGCTTCGTGACATTGGCTGGAATGCCGTACGCTAACCAATGATCGACGCCAGCTCCCATGCGGCCTGCGAGATCGACCATCATCAAGACATACGATTTCGTCGCCTCGGGGCCTACTGTCCATTGCAACGGGATCGACACGTTCTCACCAATGCAATTTTTATTTGAAGGGCTGATGCCGCCATATTTCCTTGGCAGCACATCTCCGTCTTTAAATGTAGGAGACGTGATCCGGAAGGGCTCCGCCGCTTCCGTAGATGTTGAACCGATTCCGATTGAGCCAAGGCTTACCATGACACAGATCGATGTGACCCTGAACGCGGATGCAGGCATCTCTCCCTCCCTTGCAATTTTATTGACCGACACTGAGTCCGTGATTGCTTTTCGAGATGTCAGGAGGCGACCAGAAAAAGCGGTGGCCTTCCAAACGGTGATGGCATTGTAAACTAAAGCTAAAATTCCCCGGATGTATAGCTTTTGATCCGTCAGGAAGACTGAATATGGCAAGGAAACCGCGCTCGGTGATGAGCGCGGCCCCCACGTTTATCCGTACAAAACCTTGGGTAGCCAGAGCGCCAGCCCAGGGAAGATGTAAAGGACCAGCATCGCCGCAAGCACCAACACCATAAACGGCATCACGCCGGAGAATATCTGGTTGATGGTGACGTGTTTGGGGGCGACGCCCTTCAGGTAGAAGGGCGCCATGGCGACGGGCGGCGACAGGAACGACGTCTGGATGTTGAGCGCAATCAGCACACCGAAGAATAGCGGATCAATGCCGTAGTGCTGCAGCAGCGGAAGGAAAATAGGCACGAAGATCACGATGATCTCGGTCCATTCCAGCGGCCAGCCCAGAATGAAGATGATGACTTGCGTTAACAGCAGGAAGGTCAGCGGCGAGGGGTTGATCCAGTCGACGAAATTCTTGATCGGCTCATGGCCGCCCATATAGGCGAAGATCGACGAGAAGATGAACGAGCCGACGAACAGCCAGCACACCATGGCGGACGTGCGCGCCGTGAGATAAACGGATTCGCGCAGCTTGACGTAGTTGAGCGAGCGATAGGCCGCAGCAAGGATCAGCGACCCCACCGAGCCCATGGCCGCTGCTTCCGTGGGCGTAGCCAGCCCGAAGAAAATCGCGCCCAGCACGGAAAGGATCAGCAGCGCCAGCGGGAAGAAGCTGGTGAACAGAGCAATCGCGATCTTGAGGGTGGAGACGTTGCGTTGCTCGATGGGCAGTTTCGGCGCCAGAGACGGATTCATGGCGCAGCGCACAATGACGTAACCCATGTAAAGAAACGCCAGCATGAGGCCCGGCAGCAAGGCGCCAGCATAAAGCTTCGGCACCGAGACGCCTGCGGTAGCCCCGTAAAGGATCAGCATCACGCTGGGCGGAATGAGAATACCAAGGCAGCCGCCTGCGCACACCACGCCCGCAGACAGTTTGATGTCGTAGCCCGCGCGCAGCATGGCGGGGAAGGCGAGCAGGCCCATCAGCGTCACCACGGCGCCGACGATACCGGTGGCGGTGGCGAAGATGGCGCAGGTGGCGAGTGTGGCCACAGCAAGAGAGCCCGGCACCCAGTGCAGCGCCAGCTCCAGCGAGTGGAACAGCCGGTCCAGAATGTTAGCGCGCTCGATTATATAACCCATGAAGACAAACAGCGGGATCGACACCAGCACGTCGTTCGTCATCACCGAATAGGTGCGTTGCACAACGAGCTGAAACACCGTGTCGCCCATGGCGATATAGCCAAATCCCACGCCCAGAGCCATCAAAGTGAACGCGATGGGGAAGCCGAACATGATAAAAACGATGAACATGCCGAGCATCAGCACGCCGAGTTCAGGATTGCCCAATCCAAACATCAGACCGCTCC
Organism: Beijerinckiaceae bacterium; assembly: GCA_947476075.1. Lineage (GTDB taxonomy): Bacteria > Pseudomonadota > Alphaproteobacteria > Rhizobiales > Beijerinckiaceae > Terripilifer. Next base: position 6,328 of record CANJPM010000119.1, on the reverse strand, counting down.
CCGCTGCTGTTGCTCTTGTTGCTTGTGTGCGAGCTCTTGCTGCAATTCCTGCGCTTTGGCCGCCTGTTCAAGGATAAGAAGCTCGGTTTCCTCAACGTCCGACAGGCGCGGCGGCCAGTGGCCTGTACGCAGACACAGAACGCAGCGCGCGACCTCGACTGCGCCTTGCAGAGCAAGTAGCGCGCCGACAACCGGAATCAGCGTCTTGAAATGATAAAGCGGCGGCCCGTTGGGGGAATTTGACGAATGCTCGCCGATCATCCACGAAAATTGCGCAAAACCCCAGCCCGCATAGGCAAGCGCCAATACACCGGGGAAGAAAAACACCACATAGAGAACAAGATCCAGCCCGGCTTGTCGGCGAGGCGACCATTCGCGATAAAGGAAATCGCCGCGCACATGCGCGTTCTTGGACAGGGCGTAGGGCCCCGCGAGCATGAACAGAATTCCAAACAGCATATAGCTGACGTCAAACGCCCATTCTGTGGGCCTGCGGAGAAAATAGCGCGCGAACACTTCGTAGCTAATGGCGATCGTCAGAAGCAAAATCGCCCAGCCGCCGATATGTCCGATCACCATGTGGAAATAATCCACGCCGAAGCGGAAACGCTCCGAAAACAGCGCCAGCACAAGTGCAAGCGCAAGAGCGGCTATTGCCGCGGAAACGATTTCCGGCGTGAGCGTGGACACCATAGCGGTACGTCCTGATAGGGATAAGAGCCCGGCCCTGCGCAATGCAGAGCCGGAATAGCTTGCGTGCGCGTCAGGCCTTGAAGAAGTAATCGTAGGCGGCGCCGCCGTCGATCTCATTCAGGCGCTCAAAATTGACGGTTCGTTTGCACCACGCCTTCTGCGATTCCACAACCTTCTTGAAGAAGGGATCGACCGACAGGTTGTCAATCACCTTCGTCCATGCGGCGAGCTGCGCGTCGAGCACGGATTTAGGCGTCGGCAACACGTTTACGCCGCGGGTGCGCAGCATCTCGAGATCCTTCGAATAACGGTCGAGCGCTTTCCACAACATGTCGGAAGACGCGGATTCGGATGCGTATTTGAGGATAGCCTTTAGCTCGGGCGCCAACTCGTCGAACTTGCGCTTGTTGAAAATGATTTCGAAGCTTTCCGCCGATTGGTGGAAGCTTTTGAGCATGTAGGTCTTCGACACGTCCTGGAAGCCCAGTAGTGCGTCCGAGGAGGGGTTGTTAAATTCGGCGCCGTCGATGACGCCGCGCTCCAGCGCGGGAACGATTTCGCCGCCTGCGAGAATGGTGATGGCGGCACCCATTTCCTTCATCAAATCGGCGGCCAGACCAACTGTGCGATATTTCAGCCCCTTGAAATCATCCGGCGAGGTGATCGGCTTTTTGAACCAACCAAGCGGCTGGCATGGCATGGGACCACTGAGGAAGCCCACCAGATTGAGCTTGAGCACGGAGCCCACCAGCTCGTTGTAGAGATCATAGCCGCCGCCGTAATTCATCCACCCGAGAAAGTTGTTTGCGTTCCAGCCGAATGCGGGCGGCGTGCCAAACAGCGAGAACGCCTTGTTTTTGCCATACCAATAGGCGCTGACGCCGTGGCCGCCGTCGAGAATGCCCGCGTTGACTGCGTCCTGCATCTGGAACGCCGGCACGACGGCGCCGGCGGGGAGGACGTCGAGCTTCATGCGCCCGCCCGACATTTCGTTGACGCGCTTTGCGTAATCGAGTGCGAATTCATGGAAAATATCTTTGGTCGGCCATGTTGACTGAAACTTCCACGACACTGTTTGCGCGCGTGAAACATTTGGCGCAGCGATAACGCCCGCACCCGCAAGCCCGGCAACTTTGAGAAATTTGCGACGATTTGCCGGCGAAACCGTGTCGTTGGACGAAACTGTTGTATCGTTGGACATTGAGACCTCCCTTGGTCGCGGTTTGCTCCAAACCCCTCCAGAGCGTCGCCGTAATGAAAAACTAGGATTTAGTTTTGGGAGAGGCAAGCTTGAACTGGAATTTAGGGGGAGCTATTAGACAAAGGGCTTAGATGCTTGATCTTAGTAATAGAGAGTGGGGCACATGGCGGCCCGCATCCGTCGACGTGCTCTCGCACAAAACAGAGCCAGTTTTCATCAGCAGCGGTCTCGCAATAGACCACGCGCGATAACTCGCTGGCGTAGTATTGTGATCGTCAAAACACCGGCTCCACCAGCTTTACCGGATCCTGACACCCTCCAAACATAACGGCTGCCCCGTTTCAGACAGACCAGACCGGCCTCATGACAAAGGAAGATCCCAAGGCGCTTGAGGCAATTGCTGCATCTAAGAAAGTGGTGACGGCTGAATACGAGCGTCCGTTTAAATCCCATCTCCGCATGGAGCCGATCAACGCGACGGTGCGTGTGCAGGATGATCGCGTTGACGTGTGGTCTCTGGCGCAGGATCAATCGACAGCCATTCTTCTCGTGGCTGACCAATTGGGCGTGGACGCCAAAAACGTGCACGCGCATAAGATGTTTCTCGGCGGCGCCGACGGCACTGGCGTGACGCGTCAGGCGGCGGAATTGTCAAAGCGTCTCATGCTCTCGGTCAAGGTCTTTTAGAGCCGTGAGGAAGACATTGCACAGGACAAACAACGCCCGATGTCTGCAGCGCGTATGACAGCTTCTCTGGGTGTCAACGGGCTGCCAGAAGCGATCAATACGCTTGCGCTCTGTTACTCCATCGACAAGGTGAACCACCAATCCCAAGCTCCTCAAATCCGCCGAGGGTCTAATCACCGCTGGATGACAAATCAGTGGCAGGTCAGCCTGATATTCTAGGAGGCGATTTCCCAGGAGCGCCGCTACTTGACGCGTTTATCCAGGGCGCAGAGCCGTTTCCTCAACGCACAAGCGTAAGAGAATTCATATATCGAGGTTGAATAGCTTGATCGCATTGTCGCGCGTCAATTTCTGACGCTTGTCATCGGTCAAACCTCTTAGATGATGCTCGACGACCTGTCGTGAATGGGGGAAGGTCATATTGAAGTGAGGGTAATCGTTTGACCACATGCAATTCTTCTCGCCCCACCACGGGAAGAAGCGCGTTCCGACATAATCTTCAAGGAATGTGCCATAGACGTGCTCCTCAAAAATCTCGGTGGGCTTGCGCTTGATCGGCAAGTCACGCGTCTTCCGGAAGCGCTCGAAATAATAGTCCCATTGCTGAAGGAGAAACGGCAACCAGCCAATTTCGCTTTCCGCAAGAAGAAGCTTGAGATCAGGATGACGATCAAAGGCGCCCGAGAAAATAAAGTCGAAGAGCGTATTCGCAGAATCATTGGTCTTCGCGTTCGTGGCGTCTTTGAGGCCCTGCAAACCGCCCTTCTGACCTGTCTTAATGTATGAATGGCCGGTGAGTATGTGGCAAATTACGGGCTGCTTCGCCTCAGCGCATGCTGCCCAAAGGGGCTCGTAATGTTCGGATGTGAACGGCAGGCGAGGATCAGGAACCTGCCACACCATCGCTCCTTTCAAACCCATCAGCTGACCACGCTGCATCTCTTTGATGCCTGCCTCGATATTGTAGACGGACACTAGAGGAGATGCGTACAGGCGTTTGGAGTCGGCTTTGCAAAATTCATGAACCCAATCGTTATAAAGCTTAAACGCTTCTTGCTGTGTCTCGACGTCGTCTATGCCGAAGAGCGCCATGCCATAGTTTGGAAACAATATTTCGGCAGCTACGCCGTCCGTGTCCTGATCGCGCAGCCGCAGATGTGGGTCACTCGCTCCAGGTGGAGAGTTGCGGAACGGTACGCGCGGCAAAAAGTCCTGCAAGCGCTTTGGAAGCTCCGTCCATAATTCCTCCGGCTCCATCACGTGCGCATCGGTGGAAATCATCTTTGGCATGGCCGCCGCTTCAGCGTCGGTTAGAGGTTCGCCGACTACTGTGCGCCGTGGAAAGGTCGCTGCCTGCTCCGCCGACATCCCTGCGAACTTTGTGGCGTCTACTGCTAGTTCTGGCATTGCAGGCTCCATTCTGTGTGATGGGATGCGTAGGCAGGCTCAATGACAATGGCGACTTCAGGACGTTTTTCTAATAAGGTGAGAAATACTTTCCCTCGTCTATTCGAGGTCTCAAGTTTTCCCGACCTTCGTTTTATGGCGCAAGATCGAGGCGGCAGCTATTTACTTCCTGAGGCTGCTTTCATGGCCTGCTGAGCACGCTCAATTACAGGCTTTGGAAAACTCATAATATGAGAAATCAGCTTATCAATCTGCTCCCCGGTTAGAGGATCCAGTTCAAGATTACGTTTTTCTGCTTGAAACTTGAACTCTGGGCTAGCCACCATCTCATTATAGGCCGTACGAAACGCGGCGACACGTTCCTTGGGCACGCCGGGCGGCATAATAGAGGGCCAGCCAATAGTGGTGGCGGTGAAGATCAGTTCCATGGCGGCGCGATCTTCAGGGGTCTTCGCCAAGTCTAGTACGAGCGGTACATCAGGCAGAGTAGCCGCTTTTTCAACCCCCATCTGAATGAGGATCGTAATTTTATTATCGCGCAAAAGGTCTGCCGAGCGACTGGTAACGCTGCCTAATGACCAGCCGACGCGGCTTTGCACCTCGCCGCGCTCCATAGCCAGAGAAATATCCGAGCCGCTTTTGTAGCCATGAACAAGCTTGAACCTAGTACCTAGAAAGTGATTGAGCACCAGAGGAAAACCGCCTGTATCGTTGCCAAATCCGCTTGATCCGACAATGACTTCAGTTTTAGTGGCTTCCTGTATCGTTCTCACTGTAGTATTTGTATTCCACACCACGCCGACCGAAGTCTCACGCGCCGTACTACCAATCCAGTTGAATTTGCTTGGATCATAATTAGCCGATTGGACATCCATAATAGGCTGTACGGCAGTTGCGCGCTGCACAATTCCATATGACAGCCCGTCCTTGGACGCAGCTTCATACATGTGGTTGACGGCTCTTAAGCCGCCGGCCCCCGGCATGTTGCGAGGTACGATCGTCGGGTTGCCAGGAATGAACTTACCAAGGTATTCAGAAATCAATCGCGCATAGGCGTCGTTGGTGCCTCCTTCGCCTGAACTGATAGTCATATTAATTATTTTGCCGCGATAGAAATCTGCGATAACTTGAGCTTTAGCTGGACCTGAAGCCATGATGGCGGCTGAAATGACGACAAATATAAGTCTGTGCATTTTCCATCCCCGATTCTTGAACGCTGGTTCAAACGCGAAGCGAAAATTTCAACAAGCTGCTGATTCGTATCGTATTTTCTCATCGCCTTGGGTTGCTTTACCTAGCAGCTGATCAATAATCACGACTTGCGAACATCCCAGCAAGTCAAAACGCTACCAGATTTATGCGCTTTTGAAAGCGGGACGGGTTGCGATTAAATTTGCTCTTATACTAAAGCGGCAAGGTTAAACCATTGGCCTGCACGTGACCTAGGCGACGTCTGTCTGACCGGCCCCCGTCGACTGGTCCGATTTGAATGTTAGTGCAAGATGGTTTGAGGCGCTAGCGCGGTCGGCGTAGCTGGTCCGAGTTGCGGAGCCGACCGCGCCAGCCATAGCGCGAAGTCCCATTATGAACTAACATTCTAACTGGATCACCCGATGGGCTGGCCACCTACGGAGCGAGCGAGCATAGTCCCTTTCAACCACATGCTTATTTTTATCGTTCGAGGGCTTTCTTAACACGTTCGATAACGGAGGACGGAGCCGCTGCGGCCTTGGTGAGCACACCTATCACCTGCTCGCTGGTAATGAGCTGCACTTCAATGTTGCGCTTTAGCGCTTCTGCAACAAATTCAGGATTCTTCATCGTCGCGTTGAATGCAGCCTGGAGCGCCTTCGCCCGATCTTGCGGCACCCCCGGAGGAGCCAAGAAGGGGCGCCCGAGAATCTCGCGTGCTAGAATAAATTCAAGCGCTGCCTGTTGATTGTCGTCGCGCATGAGGGTTCGAATCGAAGGTGCCTTGATTTCGGGGTCGGGCTCCGGGCCCGTATGAAACAAAATGTTGACCTTGTTCCCATCCAACCAGTGCTTGTGACCCGATTGAATAGCGCTCCAGGACCAGTACGCAATCCCGTCTACTTCGCCACGTTCGACGGCGAGCGTGGACTCTGTGTTCCCCGTATACCCGCGGACGATCTTGAACTTTGTTCCAAAGAGTGAGTTGAAGGCCAGTGGTATAACCTCAGAGTCTGAGCCAGCGCCATTCCCCGGCACAAGCAAATCCATCTGCTGAAGATCGGCAAGCGTTTTCACCTTTGACGTGTGCCAAGAAACAGCTATTGAGCGCTCATGGTTCATGCTGCCCAGCCACACAAATGACAGCGG
>CANJPM010000118.1 GCA_947476075.1 Beijerinckiaceae bacterium | reverse complement strand
TGCCCGGCAGGGGATAGCCGACACTGGCTGATTGCGGATTCTCAAAACAATTCATGCTGATCAGCGGCGCCTGCGGGCGGCCGTAGGACTGGACGATTGTGCGCCCCGTAACATCGGTCCAGCGTGCGGCCATATCGGTCGCGACATTGGCGCCAAGGCATAAAGCCCGGTGCGAGAGACTGCTTTTGGAAACAGCCTGGCCGCCTGCCAGCGCGCTATAGAGCGAGCCTGTGAGCGCCAGTACATCGGGCGGCGATTTCTGGAGCGCTTTGACGACGTCGCCAATGTCGCGCTCGTCGGCGATCAGAGTTTGCCGGCCGCCAATGGCGAATATGAACAGCCAATGCGCCACAAGCGCGAGGCTGTTGGACAGCGGCAGGTTGTGCGCCAGAACTGGCGGGGCCGTCAGGTCCAGCTGCGCGCCAAACCAAAGCTCGCATTGGGTGATTCCCGCCAGCAGATTGCGGTGCGCCAGCATTGCTCCGCGCCCGTCCGCGCCTTCATAGAGGAGGATGGCGACGTCGTCGGGCGTCAGGTCCACGGACTCGGGGCTCTCGCCCGCGCCCCATTCGATAAAGCCGTCGAAGGGCAAGGTGGCGAACAAAGTGTAGGGCTTCACCCGGCGGCGTACGCGGCGCATCATCACATTGGCGAGGAACCCGCGCCAGCCGGCGAGGTCGCCCGGCGCCATGATAATGGCGCGCTCCAGCGTCTCCAGACTTTCCAGCGCGTCGCAGACGATATGGGCGCTGGTCTCCGTGACGAAGAGCACGCGCGCGGCCGAATCGTTCAATTGCGCGGTGAGCTCCGCAGGGCTCGCGGCAGGGTCCACGGGCACGAGCACGAAGCCGCCTGCAATCACGCCAAAGAGGATCGGCGCGCAGGCCATCACGCTTGGCGCCATCACGCCGACGCGGTCGCCCTTTTTAAGTCCCAGGCGTTGCAGGCCCGAGGCGATGGCGCGGGCATGGTGGGCTATTTCGCGATAGCTCAACCTCGCGCCAAAACTCTCGAACGCGGCTCTGTCTGCAAAATCGCGGGCGCTGGCTTCGAAGAGGTCGACCAGCGTTCCCGTTTTTACCAGCTCAAGATCGGGGCCAAGTCCCTGCGGATAGCTGCGCGCCCACGGCTTCTGGTCAGTGGTGCGCATCATGTTCAACGAGCTTTCCGTTCGAGCGCTCTGACCTATTCTTTGGTCTTGAGGTCTTTGAGCTTGGCGAACACCGAATTGACGTCGATCGCGTCTTCCTCATCTTCCTGGGGACGGGGAGAGGGCGTCGAGAACACGCTGTCGCGGGTCGGCGCTTCGGGTTCGGCTTCCCACGCGCGCGGGCCGGTGGTGATTTCGGCCGGGGCCAGCATCTGGCCGGCGTCGGGCGTCTGCGGGCGATCCTTGTTGGCGCGCGCCACTTCGAAATCGAGGTCGAGCTGCGAGCACAGGCCCAGCGTCACCGGGTCCATCGGCGCAAGCGCGGCCGAATTCCAGTGGGTGCGGTCGCGAATGCCCTGCAGAGTGGTCTTGGTGGTGCCTACGAGGCGCATGATCTGCGCATCCTTCAGCTCCGGGTGGTTGCGGATCAGCCACAGGATCGCGTTGGGGCGGTCCTGGCGGCGCGACAGCGGGGTGTAGCGCGTGCCGCGGCTTTTCTTCACTTCCGGCAGGCGGACCTTGGAGACCGCAAGCTGCAGGCGATAATCGCCGCTCTTCTCGCCGCGCGCGATCTCGTCGCGGGTGAGCTGGCTCGATGTGACGGGGTCCTGGCCCTTGATGCCGGACGCGACTTCGCCGTCGGCGATGCCCTTCACCTCAAGCGGGTGCAGCTTGCAGAAATCGGCGATCTGATCGAACGTCAGCGACGTGTTCTCCACGAGCCAGACGGCGGTCGCCTTGGGCATCAGCGGTGCGTTGCTCATGACATGCTCCTTGCGGCGCGTCTGGCGCCGTGCAGGGTTCGAAAAATAGGCAAGGCTGATCAGGCTCCGGGGATCTGGCTCCGGTCCAGCCAAGGCACAGCCTCAGCAACGATCATCCATTACGGTAAGAGCCCTATATAGGCGGGACCGGGCCGCAGCGCAATCTTTTGTACGCTCCGGTCCGCGCTTGTTGCTTCTTAAGCTCACGTTTTTGCCGTCAGCCGGCGGCCTTGCGGATCGCGTCGCCCTTTTCATAGGCGCGCTGCACCGCCGGGCGGGCCTTGATGGCCTCAAACCAGCGCTTCACATTGGGATAATCGGCCATGTCGACCTTGTGGCGCTCATGATTGGCGATGGCTGGATAGCAGGCCATGTCGGCGATCGAATAATCGGTGCCGGCCAGAAAGGCGCCCCGGCCCAGCTGGCCGTCGAGAACCTTGTAGAGGCGCTTGAGTTCGTTGAAGCAGCGCTCGGCGGCGTCGGGGTTTTTGGCGGCGGTCTCGCCCGTGTAAACGTTGGCCTGGCCGGAGGCGGGGCCAAGGCCGCCGATCTGCCAGAACACCCATTCCATGGCCCGGATGCGCACGAGCGGATCGCGGGATAAAAACAGGCCGGTTTTGTCGGCCAGATAGAACAAAATGGCGCCAGATTCGAACACGCCGGCGGGCGGTCCGCCATTGACGGGCGAGCGGTCGAGTATCGCGGGGATGCGGTTATTTGGCGAAATTTTCAGGAATTCCGGACGAAATTGCTCTTTTTTGCTGATGTTGACGGGATGAAGCTCGTGGGAGATTCCACTTTCTTCCAGAAAGATTGCGATTTTTTGCCCGTTTGATGTCGGCCAGTAATGCAGCTCGATCATGCTTTGCCCCCCTTGGTCGCTTCGCCTGCGTTTTTATTCAGCTTCACGCACTATATATCCGATCAGCGCCGCGTCGAACCGGGAAAGACAAATTGATGTCCGAGACTTCATCTGCGACTGGGACCTCCCTGGACGAAAATCCCTTTTTCCAGGTCTGGACCACGCCCTTCGACCTGCCTCCCTTCGACCAGATCAGCCCCGGACATTTCGCGCCCGCCTTCGCACGCGCGCTGACCGAGCACGATGACGAGATCGCCGCCATCGCTTCTTGCCGCGAGCCTGCCGATTTTGCCAATGTGATTGAGGCGCTGGAGCGTAGCGGACGTCGTTTGCGGCGCGTTGCGAGGGTGTTTTTCAACCTCTCATCGACAGATTCCAATCCGGCTCTACAGGCGATCGAGCGCGAGATGTCGCCAAAGCTGGCGGCCCACGGCGCCGCAATTTCCATGAACGCGGCTCTGTTCAAACGCATTGACGCTGCCGCCGCCTCCGCCGCCGGCCTGAACGAAGAGCAGGCGCGGGTGCTCTTGCGCATCCACAAGGATTTCATTCGCTCCGGCGCCAGACTCGATGAGGCGCAGAAAGCGCGTATGGCGCAGATCGTCGAGCGCATGGCGGCGCTGGGCACGCAATTTGGCCAAAACCTGTTGGCGGACGAAGCCGATTTCGTGATGGAGCTTGGCGAGGCCGACATGGCCGGTCTGACGGATTCGCTGCGCGCCAGCGCCGCACGCACAGCCAAAGAGCGCGGCCTGTCCTGCGCTTACGCGATCACGCTGTCGCGCTCGCACGTCGAGCCGTTTCTTGAAACCTCAACGAGACGCGATTTGCGCGAGACTTTGTTCAACGCATTTGTCGCGCGCGGCGCCCGCGGCGGCCCCAGCGACAATCACGCAATCATCAACGAGATTGTAGCGTTGCGGGCGGAGAAAGCCGCTTTGCTCGGTTATCCGACTTACGCTCATTACAAGCTCGACGACACGATGGCCAAAACGCCCGATTCCGTACGCTCCCTGCTCGATCAGGTGTGGGCAAAGGGTCGCGCGCGGGCGCTGAAAGAGGTTGCTGATTTGCAGGTTATGGCCGATTCGCAAGGCGCCAATTTCAAGATCGCGGCGCATGACTGGCGCTTTTATTCAACAAAGTTGCGCGCCGCCAAATTCGACATCGACGATGCGCAGGCAAAGCCCTATTTCGAACTGGAGAACATGCGCGCCGCCGCTTTCGACGTGGCGGGAAAATTGTTCGGACTGACGTTTGAAGAGCGTAGGGGCCTCGCGCTCTATCATCCAGACGTGCGCGCGTTTGAAGTGAAAAATGCGCAAGGCGCCCATGTGGCTTTGTTTGTGGCGGATGATTTTGCGCGCGCCTCCAAGCGCAGCGGCGCCTGGATGACCGCTTTTCGCTCCCAGCAAAAACTTGATGGCGACGTGCGCCCGATCATCGTCAACGTGCTCAACGTCGCCAAGCCCGGCCCCGGCGAGCCCGCGCTCCTGTCGCTCGATGAAGCGCGCACTCTGTTCCATGAATTTGGGCATGCGCTGCACGGCATGTTGTCGGACGTCGTTTATCCGCGGATTTCCGGCACCAGCGTTTCGTCCGACTTTGTAGAGCTGCCCTCCCAATTGTTTGAGCATTGGCTGACGCAGCCCGACGTGCTGCGGCGTTTTGCGCGCCATGTGAAAACCGGCGCGGCGATGCCGGAGGATTTACTGGAGCGCATTCTGGCCGCGCGCACCTTCAATCAGGGTTTCGCTACGGTCGAATATTGCGCGTCGGCCTATGTGGATATGGATTTTCACGCATTGGAGCATCCGGCCAACGTGGATTGCGCCGCCTTCACCCGCAAGCGTCTTGACGCAATCGCCATGCCGGTCGAGATCGCGATGCGCCATTCCACGTCGCACTTTGCGCATGTGTTTTCGGGCGAGGGTTATTCGGCCGGATATTACTCGTATCTATGGTCGGAAGTGCTGGACGCCGACGCCTTCGACGCATTTCTGGAGACCGGAGACGCGTTTGATCCGGCTGTCGCGCAGCTTTTGCATGAATTCATCTATTCAGCCGGCGGCAAGCGCGAACCTGACGACGCCTACATCGCTTTCCGTGGTCGCCTGCCGACGCCCGATGCGCTGTTGCGCAAACGCGGTCTGGCGGAAGTTTGACTGATCTGAACCGCGCGCGAGGATGCGCGCGGTTCAGGTTCAGGTTCACATCGTCAGGACGATCTTGCCGATGTGGTTGCCTTCCTCCATCCGCGCGTGGGCTTTGGCGACGTCGCGTAACGGGAAGGTGGAATCAATCACCGGGCGGCACTTGCCTTGCGCAAACAGCGGCCAAACGCGCTCCAGCAGACTGTCGGCGATGGCGCCCTTCTGCGCCACGGTGCGCGGGCGCAGGGTGGAGCCGGTGTACATGATGCGTTTGGCCGAGATCGGCCGCATATCAAGAGCCTCAATCTTGAAGCCCTGCTGATAGGCGATCTGCACGATGCGCCCGTCCATCGCGGCGCATTCAAGATTACGTTGCACATAGGGGCCAGCCACCATGTCGAGGATCAGGTCTGCGCCCCGGCCATTGGTGAAGGCCTTCACCTCCGCCACGAAATCCTTCGTGCGATAATTGATCGCCAGATCTGCGCCCAGCTTGCGGCAGGCATCCAGCTTGTCTTGTCCGCCGGCCGTCACGATGATGGTGGCGCCAATCGCCTTTGCCAGCATGATCGCGGTGGTGCCGATGCCCGACGAGCCGCCATGCACGAGTGCGGTTTCTCCAGCAGCCAGTCGCCCGGTCATGAACGCGTTCACCCACACCGTGAAGAAGGTTTCGGGAATCGCGCCTGCCTCAATCATCGAAAAGCCCTGCGGCGCAGGCAAAGCGTGCGATTCATGCACGGCGCAAAATTCCGCATAGCCGCCGCCATTGGCGAGCGCGCAGACTTTGTCGCCGATCTTGAACCGGGTTGCGCCCTCGCCCAGAGCCACGACTTCGCCCGCCACCTCAAGGCCAGGCAGATCGCTGGCGCCGGGCGGGGGCGGATAGCGGCCGAGTCGCTGGGACACGTCTGGACGATTGACGCCAGCGGCAGCTGTTTTCACCAGGATTTCGTGGGGGCCGGGCAGGGGCACAGGCCGCGTCTCAGGTTGCAGCATGTCCGGGCCGCCGGGAGCCTTGATGGCGATGCAGGTCATTTCTGTTGGCAGGGACATTTACAGCCTCTTTCTTTCTCGTTGGCGCTCCTGACTAGCGCGGCGCCGGGTTATGGGCAATGGCGTGCGGCGCTCGCCGCGTGACTCGGGTGCTCCCGCGCATTAAATTGGTTGCCTGGAATAAGGAGACGGCGATGGCGAGCATTGACGAAGATCCGTTCGGCGCTCCTGCCCGCAAGAAAATCATCCATGAGCCCGGCGAGAATCTCGACCTTCTGTCGGCGCATGAATTGCGCGAGCGGATTGAGTTTCTGCGCGTTGAGATCGTGCGGCTGGAGCAGGCGGTGGTGGCCAAGGAGGCTTCCAGACGCGCCGCCGATGCGTTTTTCAAGTCGTAACGCCTTACGCCCGGGAACGTAATTGTGAAGCTATCAACGTAACCGCAAAGCTTAATCTTCATGTTATGTTAAGGATTATGCTCGTTAATTACGTTAGTCCCGAAATTGGGGACCAAGAAGTGGATCCTGTCCGCTTTGTTTGACGCTTGTCTGTTGCCAACTTAAAGAGCCGCTCCCCCCCAGCGGCTCTTTTTTTGTGTCCAAAGCGCATCGGGAAGCGAGCATTCGGGCGCAGCAGCGCGGCCGGTAAGGTTAACGGAGCTTTAAAACCACAAGACGCACTTCCGGCGCTAGGATCGATCCCGATAACCGCATTGCCTTGTTTGTCCCCCTCGTTCGGGGCTCTGATTAGCGGATGGGTCGCCACATGCTTTCACTCGAAGACAACACCGTATTTTTCGGTGAAAAACTCGCCTCCTCCGATGCGTTCAAGTCCCTGTTTCGGGAAGGAATGCTGCTGGTTGAGGAGGCTGCTGAATATCTCGACGGACCTGGCCGTTTCGAATCCCGCGCCCTCGCGCGCGCCGAGGCTTTGGCCTATGCGTCCGAGAGCATGCGCCTGACCACGCGCCTGATGCAGATGGCCTCGTGGCTTTTGCTGCAACGGGCCGTCAACGAGGGCGAGATGAGCCTGGCGCAGGCCGGCGCCGACAAGCACAAGGTTAAGTTGACGCGTCAGGATTCTGTGACCGACGGCTCGCTCTATCAGCGCCTGCCGACGCGCCTTAAAGATCTCGTGCAGCAATCCATGCGCCTTCAGGATCGTGTGATTCACCTCGATCTTCTGCTCTACGCCCGCCCTTTGGCGAACGCGCCGATGGCGCCGATGCCTCTGGAGACCCAATATGCGCAATTGCGCCAAGCGTTTACCGAGCCATCGCGTTGAAAGCTGCGCTTGGAGCGAGACATAAAAAAACGGCCGGGGAAAACCCGGCCGTTTTTGATTCCGGAGCTGTCCCGTCGCTGCTTACTTACGGGCGCCGATGCTGCCAAAGCGCGCGTTAAAGCGCGACAGGCGGCCGCCGCGATCCAGCAGCTGCTGGGTGCCGCCGGTCCAGGCCGGGTGAGTCGTGGGATCGATATCGAGGTTCAGGGTCGCACCCTCCTCGCCATAGGTGGACCGGGTCATGAACTCGGTGCCGTTGGTCATCACGACCTTGATCATGTGGTAGTGCGGATGAATGTCGGTTTTCATGGCGGCGGTCCTCGCAAAAGCAAGCCACGGCTCAGGACCGCAGCGAAATCTGGATTGGTGGCCCGTATACATGAGCGCGCGGTGGGAAACAAGGCGAGCCCATTCCGTCGCGGCGCTAAAAGTCGTAGACATGGCCCATGACTGATGACGCTTCGCAAGACACCTCCTCCGGACGCCGCCCACGGGCATCCCTGAAAGCCCTGCTTCCGCTGTTTCCCTACGCCCTGCGCTATCGCGGGCGGCTGCTCGCCGCGCTCGCCGCACTGAGCGTCGCATCCGCCGCGACCCTGACCGTGCCAGTGGCCGTGCGCGGCATGATCGACCATGGGTTTTCAGCCGAAAGCGCCGGCGTCATCGACCAATATTTCGGCGCCATGATGGCCGTGGTCAGCGTGCTCGCGCTGGCCTCGGGCGTTCGTTATTATCTCGTGATGACGCTGGGCGAGCGGGTTGTCGCGGATCTGCGGCGCGACGTCTTCGCCCATCTGCTGCGGCTTGATTCAACTTTCTACGACACTGCCCGCACAGGCGAGCTGGTGTCGCGCCTCACCGCCGACACCACGCAAATGAAATCCGCTTTCGGCTCCTCGGCCTCGGTGGCGCTGCGCAATCTGTTCATGTTCCTCGGCGCCATTGCGATGATGGTCTACACGAGCCCGAAATTGTCCGGGCTTGTGCTGATCGCCATTCCCGTGATCGTGCTGCCCTTGATGGCCTCCGGCCGCTCGGTGCGCGAGCGTTCGCGCCGGGCGCAGGATACGCTGGCCGAGGCCTCCGCGTTCGCCTCCGAAAGCCTTGGCGCCGTGCGCACCTTGCAGGCGTTCACGGCCGAGCCTGCCGCCGCCAGCCGTTTTGCGGGGGCGGTTGAAGATTCCTACGAGGCCGCCCGCCGCACCATGGCCGCGCGCTCGCTTTTGACGGTGGTCGCGATCTTTCTGGCCTTCGCCAGCGTCATCGCCGTGTTGTGGCTGGGCGCGCAGGACGTTTTGGCGGGCCGTATTTCCGGCGGCCTGCTGTCGCAATTTGTGCTTTACGCCGTCTTTGGCGCCAGCTCGCTGGGCCAGTTGTCTGAAGTGTGGAGCGAAATCTCGTCCGCTGCCGGCGCCGCCGCCCGCATCGCCGATCTGCTGGGCGCCAAACCCGGGATCGTGGCGCCCGCCGTCCCGCTCGCGCTGCCAAAGCCCGCGCGCGGCGAGATCGCCTTTGAGGGCGTGAGCTTTTGCTATCCAACCCGCCCTGAAGTCGCCGCCGTGCATGATTTGAGCTTGCGTGTGCGCGCAGGAGAAACCGTCGCCATCGTTGGCCCGTCGGGGGCTGGCAAATCGACCGTGTTTCAATTGTTGATGCGCTTTTACGATCCCCAGTCCGGCCGCGTCGAAGTCGATGGAATCGACGTTTGCCAGGTTGATCCGATGGAGCTGCGTTCGCGGTTGTCGCTGGTGCCGCAGGAGGCTGCTATCTTCGCCGCCTCCATCTCCGAGAATATCGCCTATGGCCGTCAGGGCGCGACCCGAGAGCAGATTATCGACGCCGCCCGCCGCGCCGCAGCCGATGAATTCATCGCCGATCTGCCGCAGGGCTATGACACCCGCGTCGGCGAGCGCGGCGTGACGCTCTCGGGCGGCCAGCGCCAGCGCATCGCGATTGCGCGGGCGATTTTGAAAGACGCGCCGATCCTGCTGCTCGACGAGGCGACGTCAGCCCTCGACGCCGAAAATGAAACGCTGGTGCAGGCCGCGCTTGAAAACGTGATGGGCGCCCGCACGACGATCGTCATCGCCCATCGCCTCGCCACCGTGCTGAAGGCCGATCGCATTCTGGTGCTTGACGAGGGCCGCGTGGTCGAAGAAGGCACGCACGCCTCGCTGGTCGCCCGCGACGGCCTCTACGCCCGCCTCGCCCGCCTGCAATTTAACGCCGGCGCGCAGGCTCTGGCGGGCTAAAGCCGCCAGAGGGGCGCTTAACTCACTCCCACTCCGCCGGCCGCGCCTCTTGCAGGCGGCCGCCCAGGCGCACGGGGGCGATCATGGTGGCCAGCCCGCTTGAATCGGTTTCCAGCGCCACGCCGCACAGGGTCGCCGGGCCTTCGGCGGGCTCGAAGCGGCCGGACGAGATGCGCCGCGTAAAACGGTTCAGCGGTTCGGCTTTTTGCATGCCGATCACGGAATCATAATCGCCGGTCATGCCGGCGTCGCTCTGGTAGCCGGTGCCGCCGGGCAGGATTTGCGCGTCGGCGGTCGGCGCATGGGTGTGCGTGCCCACGACCAGCGAGGCGCGCCCGTCGGCGAAATGGCCCATCGTGTATTTTTCGCTCGTGGTCTCGGCGTGGATGTCGATGATGGCGGCGTCGCAGGCGCGGCCCAGCGGGCAGGCTTCAAGCTCCTTGTCGGCGGCGGCGAAGGGATCGTCGAGCGGGTCCATGAAAATGCGGCCCATCAGGTTCATCACCAGAACGCGGGCGCCGTTTTGCGCCTCAATCAGATTGGCGCCGCGCCCCGGGGTTCCGGGCGGAAAATTTGCGGGGCGGATCAGGCGCGGCTGGCGCTCGATGAACACAAGCGTCTCGCGCTGGTCCCAGGCGTGATTGCCCAGCGTGATGCAATCGGCGCCGCTGGCCAGAAACTCTTCGCAGATCGATTCCGTAATGCCAAAACCGCCCGCAGCGTTCTCGCCATTGACGACGACGAAATCGAGCTTCCAGCGGCGGCGCAAATCAGGCAGCGCCCCCACAAGCGCATGACGCCCGGCGCGGCCCACGACGTCGCCTACAAAAAGAATGCGCATGAGAGGTCCTTATGTCTGAAATGGCAGTCTAGCGCCAGGCGAGCGAACAATCGATCAGCTCGCTCTCGGTGAGGATTAAATCGAGCGGCTGGTCGTGATCTTCCTCGGGCACGCGCGCGATCTCTTGCGCGGCAAACGCAATGCCGATGGCAGGCGCGGACCGGCTGGCGCGGATTTGCGCGAGCGTTGAATCGTAATAGCCGCCGCCATAGCCGATGCGATAGCCGCGCCGGTCAAAAGCTGTCATCGGCGTGAAGATGAGGTCCGGCTGGACCTGTCGGGCGCCGGGCGCGGGCTCGGGAATGCGCATGGCGCCCTCAACCAGAGCCTGCCCCTGCTTCCAGGCGCGAAATGTCATCGGCTCGCCCATGGCGCCCGCGCAGGGCAGAGCGACGATGATCTCGTGATAGGTGAGCGCCTGCGCCATCAAAAGTGTGTCGGGCTCCGTGCCCACGGGCCAGAAAATGGCGACGCTGCGGGCAAACGCCTTGCGCGCCAAAGCCACGCCCTCAATGGCGAGCTTTTCGGCAAAAGCGTTGCGGGTCGCTTGATCGAC